>CANOBU010000038.1 GCA_947564425.1 uncultured Eggerthellaceae bacterium | reverse complement strand
GCTGGGCGATCTTCTCGGCCAGGGCGGTGCCCTGCTGGTGGATGGTCTGGCTGCCGCTGCTGTTGGGCGCGTAGACCTCGGCGCCCACGCCCCCTGCCCCGCTGGCGTTCAGATGGATGCTCACGATAACATCGGCGCCGGCGTTCTTCAACCGATCGACCCGCAGCTGCAGGCCGCCGTTGTTGTCGTTCGTGTATTCGTTCTGCTCGCGGGACATCACCACTTTGGAGATGCCATGGTAGCGCTGCAGCTCCTCCTTGCAGTAATTGGCGATTTTCCAGTTGAGGTCCGCCTCGCGCGTCCCATCGGCTGCGCTGGCACCGCCGTCGGCGCCGCCGTGGCCCGGGTCCAGGCCGATGACCAGGTCGGTGGCGCGGGCGGCCGCGGTGCGGGCCCGCGGCTGGGCGGATGCGGTGCCCTCCTGGGCCATCTGCACCGCACCGTCGAGGGAATCGGCCTGCACCACCTCGTCGTCGCCGACGGCGTAGAAGGTGGTCTGGACCTCGCCCTCGCGAGCAGCCGCATCTATCACAGTGAAGGAGGCGCCGTAGCTCTCGGCGATATCGGCGACGGTGCGTTGGCCGTCGACGGTGTATTCCACCTGGCAGATATCCCATTGGCCCGGGGCCAGGTCGGTCCCGGCGAACGAGAACGCCATGGCATAGCCGGCGATCTGGGTTACCTCGAAGCGCCTCTCCTGGCCGGTTATCCCCTGGCGCAGCACCAAGGCAGCCTGCTGGGCCGTAATCCCCTCATCGGCGAAGCCGATGACCACATCCTGCCAGGCATCTTGGCGCAGCTCTTCGGCATCGAGGTAGACGAAACCGAACTCGCTGCCGGTCGCAGCATCGGGGGCGGCTGCCTGGTCGGCACCGGATGCAGCTGCAGTCCCGTCATCGGGGGCGGCGGCATCCCCGGCCGCATCGGCGGCGTCATCGGATGCCGGCTCGCCCTGCCCGTCCGCAGTGGGCGCCTGCCCGTTCAACTGCAGCGATGGGACCTCGGCGCTTTGCAGGGCCGCACCCGCATCGGCCAAGGCCGCCGCGGGAAACGACAGGCTGAATACCAGTACGAGGGAGAGGGACGCGCTCAACAGCTTGCGCATTCTGGACATAGGGACACCCCATTCGGCTTCGATTGATCTGCGATTACACGCATGGTACCAAATAGAAGCGCCGTACGGGTATTTTTCAAGGGGACTTCACAGGCCGCCGGCCGCTCAGCCCAGAGGGCGCCACGCCTTCCGCCCGCATGCCCTTCGGCGGTTTCGCCGACCTTCTCCCTTCGCCGACTGCTACACTGCGCGTATGCCCGGAAGCGAACATACCGAACTGCCGAAGGCGCTCCGCGAGAATGCCTCGGAGGAGGCCGCCCTCGCCCGCGAGCCGAACCCCCTCACCTTGCCCGACCACCCCGACCCGCCCCATCCCCGTCAGACGAACCGCCTGGGAACCGACCCCATAGGGAAGCTGCTGTTCGAGTTCTCGCTCCCCAGCATCATCTCGATGGTCTTCAATATGATGTACAACGTCGTGGACACGGCCATGCTGGGCTGGTTCGTAGGCGAGGCGGGCGTAGCAGTGACCACCCTCGCCCTGCCGGTGATGACCATCCTGATGGGTGCCTCCATGCTTGCAGGTGTCGGCGGCAACGCCTTGGCCGCCATACAGCTGGGCCAGGGGGAGCTGCGCCTGGTCGAGCGCACCTTGGGCAATTCGGCGGTGCTGCTGTTCGCCATATCGCTGCTGGTGGCCGTGGGCGCCTTCGTGTTCATCGACCCCCTGCTGGCGCTCATCGGCACCACGACGGAGCTTTGGGAGCCCACCAAGATCTTCATACAGATCATCTGCGCCTTCTCTGTCTTCCAGTCGCTCGGCATGGGCCTGAACAATTTCCTGCGCACCGCCGGGCGCCCCACCATGGCCCTTGTCACCATGATGCTGGGCACGGCGATGTGCGTGGTATTCAACGTGCTGTTCGTGGGCGTGCTGGGCTGGGGAATCGCCGGCAGCGCCTGGGCCACCGTGCTGGGCCAGCTCTGCGGCATGGTGCCCATCGTGTGGTATTTCATCTGGTCGCGGAAGGCCCCCTTCCACCTGCGACCGGCAGGCATGGCCCCCGACCTGCGCCTGATGGGGCGCATATGCGCTCTGGGCATGGCCTCCTTCGCCATGCAGGCAGCGGCCACCGTAGTGAACATCGTGTTCAACCAGGTGGTGACCGCCTATGGCGCGCTGGACCCCCTGGGAACCTCCGGGGCCCTGGCCGCCATCGGCGTGGCGCAGAAGGTGTGCTCGTTCGTATTCGCCTTCATGGTGGGCCTTACCATGGGCATGCAGCCCATCATCGGCTTCAACTACGGGGCGAAGCAGTGGAGCCGTGTGTATAAGACGCTGAAATGGGCCTGCATCTGGGGAATCATATTCGGCGCCGTGTACCTGGTGCTGACCCACGCCATCCCGGGCCCCCTGGTGAACCTGTTCGGCATAAGCGGCGACCTGGAGGCTTTCAGCGTGTTCTGCCTGCAGATCTACACGATCTTCTACCCGCTGGTGGGCTACCAGATCGTGGGCGGAAGCTACTTCCAATCCACCGGCCAGCCGCTGAAGGCGGCGGTGATCGAGCTTCTGCGCCAGGTGATACTCCTGATCCCCCTGTACCTGATCCTACCGCACCTGGCCGGCTTCTTCGGCCTGTCACCCCTGATGATGGTTGTCATAGCCGTGCCGCTGTCCGACATCCTGTCGGTCATAGTCACCACAGTGCTGCTGGCCAAGGAAGTGCGCAAGCTGAAGACCCTCGAAGCCGCAAAGGCCGTCTGAACCACCTTGCCCCGATAGCGCAGCGCTGCGGAAGGGGCCCACAGCTTCCAACCCCCGCAGCGAAGCGAGAAGCGGAAGCGAAGGGCTCCCTTCCGCAGCGCGGACAGATCGCTCGATCCTAGTGGCGGCGGCTGGCGATCTTCGCGGCCAGTATCTCATTGCGGTGGCGGTACAGCACGCAACCTCCCACGGCAGCCGCCGCACAGGCCACGAGTACCAGGACGGTCCAGGGCAGCCCGTCGCCCAAAGCCGGAAGGCCCGATCCCCCTTCGGAGCTTCCGGATCCATCCGGACCTGCGGGGTTGCCGGGATTCGGACTATCCCCCGGATTCACCGGCCCCGGCGGTCGCTGACCGCGGGTGTTCACGAAAGCCGCCTCGTGGGTCGCGCCGTCCCGCACCGTACCCTCGAAGGAGCCGCTGGCCGGCGTGACATACAGGCCGCCCTGGTTTCCATCGGTCTCGGTCACGCTGTAGGTGCATCCGGCCGGGATTCCCAGGATGGTCAGGTGCTCATCGTGGTGGATGGGCAGCGTATCGCCGCTGGCCACATAGCCCATGCGGTCGCGCCCGTAATAGTAGAAGCGGGTATCGCCGCCCAGCTCGGCGCCATCCTTGCCGTAGAAGCGCATCTGGAAGTGGAAGTTGGTCCCGTAATCGGCCGCCGTTGCCGCACGGCCCTCCACGGCCTTGCTCACCGCCAGGCAGCCGGCCGCCGGGGCATTCGCATCATGGTCGGTCACTATCACGGTGTTCAGAAGGCTGAACAGGCTGGTTATATCCATGTCGCCCAGGTCGTCAGCCTGGGCCCGAGAGTAGTCGGGGTCGGCGGGATCGTCGTGCTCATGGAGGTTCTGCTGCACGCGGGCACGGATATACCCGCTATCGGTGACGAAGAAGGGCATGATATTGGCGCCGCCATCCTCGTCGGAGAGCCCGTAATCCACCACGGCGTTCTTGCCGTAGTGCAGGTCCATGGAGCGGGGCACCTTGAAAGATCCGGTATCGGAGAGCAGCACATCGGCCCAATCCCGCAGCCCGAAGCCCCCCGAGGGCTGGTTTTGGGCGAAGGCCGTTATGTCGCGCAGGGTTATGTTCACATCGCCGTCGGAGGCATATTTCACCATGGTCTGCATCAGGCGCCCCACGCCGGCCGACACCGATACGCCGTCATCGGCGCTGCCCGCATCGGCATAGATGGAGTACACACCCACCTTCACGGGGATGACGGTATCGTTGGTATCGCAGCCGGCCGGCGCCTGTACCTCCCTGAGGTAGTAGGAAGCCGCCCCGCCCTCGAAGGACACGTTGGGCCATTTCACATCCGCATAGCCCGGCCGGGCCTCCTCGCCGTCTGCCAGCGGCTCGAAGACCAGCATGCCGTCCAGCCCCTCCACCGAAGCCGTCGTGCCGCTGGCCACGGCGCCGGTGCCGGCCTCGGCATCGGCCTGGCTGGCATAGAGCGCGAATCGGGCCCCATTGCGGGCCACGCCGTTCTGGTCGATCTTCGTCACGCGCAGCTGGCGCCTCTCGTTGGGGATGTACAGCAGCGAGCGGAAGTTCCTGACGAACTCCGATATATCCAGGGCGCTGTAGCCCCGTTCCTGGAAGTAGTCCGAGGCGGTGCCGATGGACTGCACGATGGATTGCATATGGTTGCCGGGTGCGTCTCCGTCGGCCGTGAGGGCGTCCAGAGCCGCCCGGCCCAGGGCCTCGTAGCGTTGCTGCGCCGTCATGGCCGCCACCTCGGCGCGGCCCACCCCCAGCACCCGGGCCAGGGCATCGGGCTCGATGACGCCATAGAACATGCGCATATCGCCGTCGGCGTTGGTCAACAGATACCGGTCGGCGCGGCCGGGGAGGTTTTGCAGCGTGCCCTGCAGACGGTTGGTCTTCGCATTCCAGCCCAGATACCATCCTTCGGTGTAGTTGTTATCCTGGCCCGACTCCGACCGGAAATGCTCGGCGGCCTGCAGCAGAGCGCAGGTCAGGGTGTTCACGCGCACGGCGCGCCGGTAGTCCTCGTAATTTCCATCGGTATCACCCAGATGCAGCGTCTTGAAGCCCACCAGGTTGTCACCGTACAGGGGGAACCAGGCCCGCTGCGACCCGTAATTGGCCTGCTTCAGCATGGGCACGGCAACCACCAGGCCATCCCGTTGGCTTACCAAAGGCACCGTGGCCGAAGCCCCGGGCAGCAGCTCGTCATCGGGAATCTTGGCCACCGCTCCCCCGTCTTGGCCGATCTGCCCGTAATACACATGATCGGTATTGCCCGTCACATAGCTGTTGAAGCTGGCATAGGCACCGGATTGGTAGCGGTTATTTACTATCAGCATGGTATTGGCGGGGTCGAACCGCAGCAGCAGGTCTGTGGGCAGGGCCTTATAGCCGGGAGGCGTCTTGCTCTCGCGCAGTATGTACAGTAGCCCCTCGCTTCCCCCATCGTAGCGGTCCGAGAAGTTGAAGGGCTCGGGTTCGCTCCCGTCCCGTGAGGCGGGGTCGGTGAACCGGGCCTGCCCTCGGGCATCGGTGACCACATGGGTCAGAGCGCTGCCGCGGACGCTCACCTGATCCAAGGCAACATCCTTGGCGTTGGCAGCATCGGTGCCGGCGGGCACGTTTGCCGCATAGAGGTCGAACTCGGCTCCGGCCAGGGGATTCCCCTCTTGATCCACTTTCTTGATCTGCTGGTACAGGGCCGGCTGCAGATTGAACTTCACGCTGATGGACGAGTCGTAGTTGCCGCGCTCAAGATAGAACATCTTCAAGGTATGGGAGGTGCTCGAGGCGAAGGTGTCGCCGTTCCAGCGCACATCGCCGTCGCGCCCGGCCGCGACGAACTGGTCATGGATATTCGTCTGGATCACCGGCTGGCTGATATAGCTGCCGTCATCGTTGTATATCTCGCCGTTGGAATTGTAAGCAGTGCCGATGTTCACGGCGCCGGTGGAGAAGTTGATGGTGCCATAGACCTCGGAGTGGATGCCGCCCATATCCAGCACCAGCACATCGTCCACGAACACCCACACGTCATCGTCGCCCGTGAACTCGAAGGTCATATCCCCATGGCCCACCATGCCGTTGACGGGCTGGCGGAAACCGGTCTCGAGGGTCATGCCCAGGTGGTGATCCACCGGCTCGGCATTGATTATCTCGGGGTGATCCTCGGGCCGGGTTATGGTGGGGTTATTGTTGTTGTCGGCCCGCATGGCGTTCACCAGCTTGCCGTCCTCGATCTTGAAGGCATTGCCCGCCGAATTGAAGGGGAAGAAGCTGCCTACCGAATCGGTGTTGTCGGTGCGCAGGCCCGCCGGCGCATCGTATAGCACGAAGCGGTTGGTATCGCGGTCGTACTCGGCGAAGTTCTTGCGCATGTTGTAATAGTAATAGCCGTCGCCGTCTATCTGGAAGAGACCGCCCACGTTCTTATGGGATTCCTTCCCCGGCGCCGTCGCATCGGGGTCGAAGAGGTACTTCAGCGATAGCTGGTCGGGCGTCAGGGCACCCACGGTACCGCCGCCGGCAGCACGGGTCTGCACCGCATCGGCGATGTTCTTCGCCTGTACGGGATAGTGCATGCCAGAAGGTATGCTGGCGATATTGCCGTTATAGCCCTGAGAGAAATCGGGACCGGCATTGTAGTAGACGGCCTCGGTGTAGCTGCCTACCTGGCGGGTAGCCGTGGAATAGACCTCGGGATTGCCATTATAGCCGGTGGCGATATCGCTGCCGGCCGGTGCGCTGTTGATAGACGGATAGCCGTCAGCGCCCAGCGTGCGTTGCACGATATTCTGCATGCCGGGCCGCTCGCGCGCCACCTCGCCGTAACCGGCCACGATACCCTGGTTCCAATAGCCCAGGTGGCGCATGCCGTCGCCGAAGGTGAGCAGGCGCCCGTAATTGATGCTGTCCGGGTACTCCAGCCAGGTGCTATAATTCACCGCCGGGCTGGCAGCACCGGTGGTTCCCAGCGTATCGGTTCCGGAATTCGCACCGGTGCCCGTGCGCCCCGTGCTGTAGTCGAAGAGGTTCACCGTGGTCGAATCCGGATCGAGGCCCGGCACCACGAAGGGTGCCAGCTGGGCGTCGGTAAGGGCTACGCGGGCCTTGGGATAGGCCGCCACCTGCAGCTCGGCAGCCTTCAGCGCGGTACCGGCGGGCGCATCGTCGGCGAAGGAGGCGCAGCGGAGCACCATCGGCGAGGGCAGCATGAGCACCGCCGCAACGGCGGCTGCAAGGAAGGCCCGGGCAACGATTCCGACCCGAGGCTCCCTGGTTCCGGCGTGGACGATGCTGCGTTTCTGTGCCATAGTTACGTCACCCCAAAGCGGTTCAGTCCAAGAGATCCCCCGGTCAGGAAAATCTATAACTCAACCGCTCAACTATAAGCACTCAGCATCCTGCAATGAATATTCAGATGAGAAATGACACCCTATAGCTAGGGCAAAGAGAGGTCAATGCCAGGGCATGGCACCGAAAAAAATTGACGCCGCGCCTGAAAATACAACGATTGTGAATATAAATTCGTGCGTTCCGGCCTCCGAAGTGCCATACTGGGCACAGCCCGATTCTTCGGAATGGCAGATGGCTCCCTGCCGCGGCAATCGCGGCAGGGGATGGAGCGGAGCAAGCGATGGACACGATTCTGATCAATGCAGCGTACCTGTTGGCCGGCGATAGCAAATTCCGGCTGAGCAGCTGCACGGACAAGGGGCAGGCCCCCACCCTCAGCTTCACCTACAACCAGGCAAGCAGCCTGGTGTTCCTGCATCTGGACGGCGGCTTCACCTACAGCCGCACCGGCTATTACCCCGAAAGCAACAGCCTCGAGCTGTTCATGGACCTGCACAGCGCCACTATGCTCTGCGGAGTGCTGAAGAACATCGTGGAGCATACGCCCGACCCCGGCACCAGCCCCGAAATACCCCAATGGAAGCACACCCCCGGCTCTCCGCTGCCCGTAATCGTGGAGGAATACACCGTCCAGACCCAGGCTATCACCATCGGCCATCCACTGGATTTGAAGCTGAAACCCCGAACACCGGAAGGTTTCACCGTCTATACCGCCCTGACGCATCCGCGCAGGCCGAATGGCGAGGTGGCCGGCCTGGCCTTCCGCTTGAAATTCTGGCTCACCGAGCGCTCGATTCCCGAACTCGAGCTGCTCCAGCGGGCGTTCCGGCACAGCTACGACTCGCGCACCCAGCCGGTGCACGCCACCTTCACGTTCAGCGCGGGCCAGCTATCGCTGCTGCAACGTCAGCTGGAAGTGCTGGAAGACCGTTACGAGCGGGAAGTAGCCTGATCGCACAGCGATTCGGGGCATCGACCGGAAACGCCGGAGGCGCTGCATGCGATAAATATCCTGGAGCCATTGCGGCAGGCAGCCACCCTGCTTAATCGACGCGAAACTCCTTGCCCAGCTCTTCCGCCAACACGGGCAGCAAGGCGGCGAAGGTGTCGTCGATGCATTTCTTCTTCAGCTCGCACTCCCATATAACATGGACTTTCCATCCCAGGGCTTCGAGTTCCTGCAGGTTGCGCTTGTCCCGCTCGACATTGGTATCGAACTTGACCGACCAGTACTGCACGTTGCTCTTGGGCAGGGGAAGGTTGCATTTGGGGCATCTGTGCCAGAAACAGCCGTTGACCAGGATGCACACCTTCTTCCCGGGCCATGCTACGTCGGGGCGCCCGGGCACCTTCCACTGCAACCGATAGCCCGTCAGACCCGCTTCGCGCAGCCGCTTGCGCACCAGAAGCTCCGGCTTCGTGTTGGAGCGCTTGTTGCCTTGCATCGATTTTCTTACGGCTTCGGTTGTCATAGGCCCATTCTAGGCCCTTCGCGCTAGAACATGCCGTATTTCCTCTTCACGCGCGCCAACTTGCCCAGAAGCGGATTGGCCAGCAGCAGGAGCGTAACGGTCGTTGCGGCACCGTGCATGAGGTTCACCGGGAATCCGGCACCGTAGACGGCGAGCATCGCTTCCGGCGTGATAGAGGAAACCATGAAGAACAGCGAGCTCGTATCCAGGATAGGGCCGGCCACCGCCACGACGAAGAGGCCACCGGCGATGCTCACCGCCAGCAGCTTCCCGGCACCGAGCCTCCCGCGGACATACCCCCCGTTGGCCAACAGCCCGAACACCAGCCCGCACGCCCCGTAGGCGAGCATCTGCCAGGGCGTCCAAGGCCCCTGGCCGAAGATGAAATTGCTCACCAGGGCCGACAGGCTGCCCACCAAGAACCCCGGGGAGGCTCCGAAGGCCATGCCCGCTATCATGATGATGCCCAGCATGGGCTTGAAATGGGGAAGCCATACGAAGGCAACGCGCGCAGCCACCGCCAGGGCGCATAGCACCGCCAGCATGACCACCTCGCGCGCTTGGGGGCGCCGGCGTTCGAAGCGCACGAAGCACGGCACGATGGCGCACAGCACCACGACTGCGCTGACCACCACATAGGAGCGGCCGCCCACAACGGCCCCCGTCGCAACGCTGGCTGCAGCTGCAGCGAAGGCGATGGCCCACACCGCTCTGTCCCACCCCTTCAGCTGCGGCATAGCCCTATGACATCCTCATCGGTGATGGCTCCCTCGAGCAGCCCGCGACTCATCCGGTTTGCCGCAGTGGTGTAGAAGCCATTGCCCCCGAAGAAGCGTCGGGGGCTATCGGTGGCTGCGATGGAGCCGTCGAACAGCATGGATACCCGCTGGGCATAACGCGCGCAGAACTCCACATCGTGGGACGCCATGAGGATGGCGGCGCCCTCGTCGCAAAGGCCGCGCAGCACCTCGGCCAAAGCGCGCTTGCAGAAGCTGTCGAGGCCCTTGGTGGGCTCGTCCAGAAGCAGGATGCGCGGTCGGGTCAGCAGCACCTTCGCCAAGGCCGCCCGCTGCAGCTCTCCCGCGGAGAGGTCGTAGGGGTGGCGGTCGAGCACCCCTTCGACGGCGCACTTCCGCGCCACCTCCCCGATGGCCTCCTCGCGCGCCTCCGGCGGCAGGGGGCCGTCAGCCAGCATCTCCAGCAGGTCGGCGCGGACGCTCTCCTTCACGAAGATGTTCTGGGGGTCTTGGGGCAGCAGCGCCATGCACTCCCGGAACAGGTCGCGCTCGCGCCGATCCCCCAGCTTCCGGCCCAGCACCCTGACGCTCCCGCGATAGGCCCGCGCGGCGCCGCAGAGGCACCGCAGGAGCGTCGATTTGCCCGTGCCGTTGCCTCCCACCAGGGCACATAGCTCTCCCCGGGGAATGCGCAGATCAACCCCCCGCAGCACATCCGGCAAGTCGCGGCCATAGCGGAACCAGAGGTCCGAAGCCTGCAGGGCGGCATCGTCGCGGGGACATTCCGCCAGCGGGGGTGCCGCCAGCCCCGTCTGCGCGGGGGGCATCGCTTCGATGCGCCGGGCGAGCCATGCGCGGCCCTCGCGCACCGTAAGGGGGCAAGCCCCGGCAGGAAGCGCAGGGGGCGCCGGCGCCAACCGCCCCTCCCCGGCGCCCTCGACCCCCTGGAAGATCCGCACCGGCGCCGGCAGCGCCAGCGTCATGGCATCGCCGGCCGCATACAGCGCAGCCGCCACCGACCGGGGGTCGCCCTGGACGGTTATCCGGCCCGCCTCCATGACGGCTACGGTATCGGCGCAGGCATAGACCTCTTCCAGGCGGTGCTCGGCGATCACCACGGTGCAGCCCAGCTCGCGGTTGACCCTGTGCACGGTGGCCAGGAAATTCCGAGCCGCAATGGGATCCAGCTGGGCGGTGGGCTCGTCGAGCACCAGCACATCCGGCTGCATGACCATGATGCTGGCAAGGTTCAGCAGCTGCTTCTGACCCCCCGAGAGGGTATGCACGCTTCTGCGGAACCATTCCTGCATACCGAAATAGCTGGCCATCTCCGCCACGCGCAGGCGCATGGTATCCGAGGGGCAGCCGAGGCTTTCCAAGCCGAACGCCAGCTCGTGCCACACCGTATCGGTTACGATCTGGGCATCGGGATCTTGCATGACGAACCCGATACGGGCGCTCTGCCGATCCAAGGGCAGGGCATCCAGGGAAGCGCCATCGAACAGCACGCGGCCGGTGCGCTCGCCATGGGGTGCAAGAACGCCCTTGAAATGCCGCAGCAGGGTCGTCTTCCCGCAGCCGCTCGGGCCGCAGAGGCATAGGTATTCGCCGGCTCCCACCCGAAGGCTCACATCGCGAAGCGTCGGCTGCGATGCCCCCGGATACGAGAATGTCAGATCCTCGACCGCAAGAAGCGCCATGTCAGATCCCCCTTCACCTGAATCGCCGAGGGCAGCAGCATAAAGCACAGGAAGGCCGCGAATCCCGCCCATCCCAAGGGGGACAGCGGCGGTATCGCGATAACGGGGATGTACTGCGCGGCAGCACCCCCGCCCAGCAGGCAGGCGATGGCGACGGCCGCGCAAACCGCCAGCACCGCCGCCGCAACAGCATCGCGGGCCCCGAACCGGTGCTTTGCGAACGAGGTGCGCCGGGCAGCCCCGTAGCCGCGGCTGCGCATGGAATCGGCCGTGGTCACCGCGCCTTCCAGCGCCCAGGTGGTCAGGGCCGAGAGCGTCAGGGCTCCCCCTTCCGCCCGCTGCCGCAGCCCCCCGCGGGCGGACGACTTCCCTATGCATGAGCGTGCCTGGACTATCTGCTGCACCTTGCGCTGATAGCTGGGGACCAGCCGCAGCACCATGGTGAGCGTCAGCGTGACCGCCGGGGCGATGCCGCCGAACAGGTAGGTCAGCTTGTCGGAGGTCACCATGCGGTTATAACAGGCGAACCAGAGCATGACCGTTGCGAACATGCAGCCCGTGGAGGCCCCGTAGGCCAAGGCCTGCAGGGTATAGGGACGACCGCCGAAATAACGGAACAGCACCGTTTCGCCCCCTGTATTGAACAGGGGGTTCAAACACGCCAGCACCGCCAGCACGGCAAGCATGGCAGCCACCGTCTTCCACCCTTCCCTCCCGCGCAGGCAGATGAGGCAGAGGGCGGCCGACGCGAAACCGGCCGCCTGGAAGAGCGGCTGCTGCACGATGACGCAGAGGACGATGGCCCCCGTGAAGAAGGCGAGCAGGACAGCGGGATGATACGAATCGAAGCCCATTGCATATTCCCGATTCGGCGATGATCACCGTGAAGGCACGGCGGCCCGCTGCGCAGCGGGCCCGTAAGCCGAAGCCGCGCAGCGAACGCCCTGCGCTCTACATGGTGATGTATTCGAACTCTATCGTGTCGCCATCGGACAGCTTGAAGCTGTCTATGGACTCCATGACCTGCTGGCCGTTCACGGTATACACCCATCCGGACGTCCCCTCGGCAGCCTTGCCGCCTATGGACGAGATGTACTTGCCGTATTCGCTGTCCTCGACGACGGCCTCTATCCCAGCGGCCTGGAAGGCATCGAATGCCGTGGCATCGGCCATGGCAAGCTCCACCGGGTAGCTCGCAGGCGCCGCGTCGGGGTCATCGGCATCCTTCACGACGACCGTCGCGGTAAGGGCCGGCTCCTGCTGCTGCACGGCCGCCGAGGCCGAAGAGGCCGAAGCCGCTTGCGAGGAGCTTGCGGCGGGCTGGCCCGATGCGCAGCCCGAGAGCAATGCCATCGAGAGCATCGCCGCAACGGCAACGCCGCAAACCAGCAGACGGAACGGGAAAAGGGAACGGATGGTGCAGTTCGGTTTCGCAGTCATTTCAACCTCTTTCTTCCAGGGCCCACCATTGCGGCTCGGTATTCCGACTTCGCCTGCTGCCGAGGTAGCACCGCCTTGCAGCAGAACCTTACGGTTACTGGTATAGCGCGGGATTCCCACCCGCATTCCCCGAGACTTTCGCACTGCCTATCCGAGGCAGCCCACTGGGCCATTCGGGTATATGGTAATCCATAACGGCGATTGCGGATGGATGCAGGCCGCGGAAATCGGCCGTGCGACCCGCGCGGGTGACGGTGGGATATCCTATGACATGGGCGATTGCATTCAGGGAGGATACATGGAACAGGCGAAACCTGGAAAGGCCCGATTGGAGCAGGCGCTCCTTCGGCTCCTGAAGCAGAAACCGCTCCGGCGCATCACGGTGACGGAGCTCTGCGAAGCGGCGGCGGTCAGCCGGTCCACGTTCTATGCCCATTACTCCAATGTAGACGATATCTACCAAGAGCTCCTCAGGCGGTTCGCCCTTGAGTCGGCAACATTGGGTGCGCAGTTGGGCGAGTGCCTGCCCGGCGTGGAAGCCCGGCGGCCCAGCCCGCTATGCACACTGGTGCGCACCTCCGAAGAGTACCGGGGCTTGGTCGAGGAAGAGCGGTTCATGGAATGCCTGCTGGAGATTTCCAAAGCAGAATACCCTGAGGCATCCTATGGGATATATCGGGACATCTGCGATGACGCCGATGCCGCCCGGGCCCTCTACATCTTCCAGATAGCGGGGTGCATAGCCGCCGCCAAGGCTTTGAGTCCCTCCTGCGATTGGCCGACGGTGAAGGAGGCCCTCGACACCTTCATAGGCGGGGGCATCCGAGCCGTGAAAAACAGGGGCTAAGGGCAGCGGGGTCAGCAAGTTGCCCTATCCCGTATAGGCATCCTCCTTGCCGTTGCGGAAGTCCTGGCAGCTAAGCCATTGGGCCTCTTCCTCGGTCTCCGGACGGTCGATGCGCTCGATCTTGAAGATGACCGGGCGCGTGCCGTCGTTGCAGCAAGCGATCATCAGGCGATCGTCGTTGGTCCATTTGTGCATGATCGAACCACCTTGCAAGGCGGTGTAGATATAGCGGTTGATTGCATCCCAGGCTTCACCGCAGGGCCAATCGCTTCCATCCGCCACACGCGTACCCCGTCCCAGATGGTAGTAGTCGTCCCGCTCCGCCTCGCGCTCGAACAGGAACGTATCACCCTTCTTGAAGCAGGGGCACGACCCGCTGACGGGATCAGCCAAATACTCCTCCTGCAAGTCCTTGAAGACCTTGGTGTCCAGAACGGTGACCCTGCAAAGATGCTTCATGCCTTTCCCCTTCGGCCGAAACCGATTGCATGCCTACACTATG
>CANOBU010000037.1 GCA_947564425.1 uncultured Eggerthellaceae bacterium | reverse complement strand
ATACCGTTTACAACTACATCCAGGCAGCTGAACAGGCATGCCTGCTGCATCGGGTTCCCCGGGAGGATGCCCTGGGAAAGCGTGCCTTGCGGTTCAATGAGAAGCTGTACCTGGTGGACCAAGGTTTGCGCAGCGCCTTGGGCTTCTCCAACGAGGATTCCATCGACCAGGTGTTGGAGAATATCGTATATATGGAGCTTCTCCGTCGGGGCTACAGCGTGTCGGTGGGCAAGGTGGGCGACCGCGAGGTTGATTTCATTGCCGAGCGGGAAGGCACAAGGACCTATTATCAGGTTGCGTACCTGCTGGCCGACGAAGCAACGGTGGAGCGCGAGTTCAGCGCGTTGGAGGCAATAAACGATAGTTACCCGAAATACGTTTTGAGCTTGGATGCGTTCCAGCGCGAGAGGCAGGGAATCCGTTCTGTGAACCTCATCGAATGGCTGCTTGACAGCTGAGCTGAAGAAGCGGAAACACAGCGAAAGCAATCCGGCGCCGACCGCCACGGAAAGGTAACCTGCCCGGCAGCGATTGTGAAGTATCATGGGAGGCGAGCAACCGCGATGCGCAAGGAGCCCCCATGACGAAGAACGAGGAATACACCCGCGAATACCTGGATATCATCGCCTCTTTGGACGGCGACATCGAGGGTCGCAAGAGCGCCCACGCCTATATGGAAAACTCCACGGCCCTGGTGCACTACATCCAGGCCGAGTCCTCCTTCGTGCCGCGCCTGTTCGACCGCACCACCTACGACAAGATGAAGCAGCTGGCGGAATGCGCGCACAGCGTGTGCGTGAAGGTGATGCGCCGCTATCTGGACGACCCGGCCTACCGCGAGCTGTTCGACTACGACGAGCGCCTGCGCGACCTCATCCTGATACCCCAGCGCTACGATGCGCTGCTGCCCTTTGCCCGCTTCGACTTGTTCATGGACGAGAATACGCTGCAGGGAGGCTTCTGCGAATGGAACGCCGATGGCTCTTCGGGCATGAACGAGGACCGCGAGCTGAACATATCCATACGCCCCACCCGCACCTGGCAGACCTTCGCCCAGAACCACCAGCTGCAGACGTCGGATCTGTTCAACCCCTGGGTCGAGGAATTCATACGCATATACGGCACCTTCGAGAACCGGGTTGCGGCCCCCACGTTCGCCATCGTGGACTTCATGGAAAACGCCGTGGTGGACGAGTTCCGCGTGTACGCCCGCTGCTTCGGCGAGCACGGCTATCCGTGCCTGGTGGAGGACGTGCGCGACCTGGTGTATAAGGACGGCGTGCTGCGCGACAAGAAGGGGCGGCGCATCGATGCCATCTGGCGGCGCTCCGTGACCAACGACATCCTGGACCACTGGGACGAGAGCCAGCCTATGATCGCCGCCGTGCGCGACGGGGCCTGCGCCCTCATCGGCAGCTTCGCCGGGCATATCGTTCACGACAAGCAGATATTCGACGCTGTGCATTGGTCCGTGACCCAGGAGATGCTCACCCCCGAGGAGCGCGACATGGTGAATGCCTACGTGCCCAAGACCAGCTTCCTCGACGACGAGCATGCCGACCTGGCCGACGTGCGCGCCCGCAAGGATGCCTGGATCATCAAGCCCACCGACCAATACGGCGCCCACGACGTGTACGCGGG
Source organism: uncultured Eggerthellaceae bacterium (assembly GCA_947564425.1). GTDB lineage: Bacteria > Actinomycetota > Coriobacteriia > Coriobacteriales > Eggerthellaceae > UBA9715. The sequence continues at coordinate 12,415 of CANOBU010000037.1, read as the reverse complement.
CCAGATGCACAGCCAGGACGAATGGGACGCCATCGTGGACCGCTTCGCCAACGGCGCGGCCGGGGCTCCCTTCCTGGTGCAGACCTACCTGACGCCGTTCAAGACCGAGCTTCTGCCCATCGACAACGACCTGCTGGTGGCAGACGATGCCGCCATCTCGCGCGAAACCGTGCGCTACAACAACATGCCGGGGCTCTATGCTTTCAACGGCCGTTTCGCCGGCGTGTTCGCGCGTTTGGGCCCCAAGCCCATCATCAGCCAGCCCATGGGGGACCTGACCAGCGCCGTGCTGTGGGTCGATTGCGGGCTGTAGATGGCGGTTTTCGAGCGACTCGTCAAAGCCGCAGGCGCCATCGCCCTGGCCGTGAGCTTCATCGGCCTGGGCTTCGCGGTGTGCGTGCTGCCGGCCACCACCCATGCCGTGGCCAACGGCTGTTCCGACGATGTGACATCGCCCTTCACACGCTCGCAGCTGGTGCGCGTGGCCGATGCCACCCGCGACTACGCCTTCGGCAGCCACGACCAGGCGGCCCTGTACCGGACCATCGCCGATGTGGACGCGGAGTACCTGCGCGAGATAACGGCGAAGGGCGGCCACGCTGGCAAGGGCTTCCCCGCTGTGGAGGGCCTTCCCGCCGAGGCCTCCATCGCCCAGTATGCTGCGGCGTTCTCGGATGCCTCCGACCAGTATTGCTACCCGCCGGAGGTCATCCGGCACCTGGATGACTGCCACGCTGTGGCCCTGGGGGCCTATGGGGCCCTCATCGTCGCGGCGCTGCTGGCCATCGCCTGCCTGGTGTTCACGGGCATCCGGGGCACGAAGCGCGGCCTGGGCACCATGCTCATGGCCGCGGGCATCGCGGTGCTGGCGCTGTTCGTGCTGGCGGGGCTCTGGGCCCTGGTGGATTTCAACGGGCTGTTCGCCACCTTCCATATGCTGTTCTTCAGCCAGGGCAACTGGACCTTCCCAGCCGATTCCCTGCTGATATGCGCGCTGCCCACGGCATTTTGGATGGGGATGGGCTCGATCTGGCTTGCGGTGACCATAGCGGCCTCTATACTCTGCCTAGGTATAGGGCTGCTTCTGAGGAAGAAGGCGAAAGCTTAGGGGTGCCTGCCGGGCATCCCGCGGAAACAGGAGATCGATCGGCTTATGGAGAACAACAAGGTACGGGTGCGCTTCGCGCCGTCGCCCACGGGCAAGCTGCATATCGGCGGGGCCCGCACGGCCATCTTCAACTGGGCCTTCGCCCGTGCGAACGGGGGAGACTTCATCCTGCGCATCGAGGATACCGATCCCGAGCGCTCCACCGAGGAGAACGTGGACATCATCCTGAAGGCCATGGAGTGGCTGGGCCTCGATTGGGATGAGGGCCCGGGCGTCGAGGGACCCTGCGGCCCCTATTTCCAAACGGGCCGTATGGATACCTACCGCGAGGCCCTGGAGCTGCTGAAGCAGCGCGATGCCGTTTACCCCTGCTTCTGCACGAAGGAGGAGCTCGATGCCAAGCGCCGGCAGGCCGAGGAAACCGAGGGCGGCTACAGCGGCTACGACCGCACCTGCCGCAGCCTGAGCCCGGCCGAGGCGCAGGTGCGCATCGATGCCGGAGAGCCCCATGTATGGCGCTTGAAGGTGCCCGACGGCCACGGTCCCATCGAGTTCGACGATGCCGTCTACGGCCCCATGAGCTTTCCCATCGAGGCCATGGACGACATGATCGTCATGCGCAGCGACGGCACGCCCACCTATAACTTCGCGGTGGTCTGCGACGATTCCAACATGGGCATCACCCATGTCATTCGCGGCGACGACCATCTGTCCAACACCCCGCGCCAGATCCTCATCTACGAGGCGCTGGGCCGGCCGGTGCCGCAGTTCGCGCATCTGTCCATGATCCTGGGTCCCGACGGCAAGAAGCTGTCGAAGCGCCACGGGGCCACCAGCGTGGGGGAATACCGCCAGCGGGGATACCTGCCCGATGCCATGGTGAACTTCCTGGCGCTTCTGGGTTGGTCGCTCGATGGCGAGACCACGCTGATACCGCGGGAGCAGCTGTGCCGCGAGTTCAGCCTGGAGCGCGTGACCAAGAAGGATGCCATCTTCGACGAGACGAAGCTGGATTGGATGAACGGCGTGTACATCCGCGAGCTGTCGGCCGCCCAGTGGGTCGAGGCGGCCGCTCCCTGGCTGATCGAGGCAGCGGCCCTGGGCTTCTCGGCCCCCGATGCGGTGCAGATCGTGCCCACGGCCAATCCGTCGGACCCCAGCGCCCCCCAGCCCGAGCCGATACAGGTGACGGAAGATGCCCTGGCCCGGGCCGCCGAGTACTTCGGTGCCCACCGCGCTTGGTTCGAGCAGCTGTATCCCCTGGTGAGCGAGCGCTTGGTGCGCCTGGACGAGATCCCCGCCAAGCTGGCCTTCCTGTTCTGGGGCACCGGCTGCCAGCTGGACGAGAAGAGCGTGAACAAGGTGTTCTGGAAGGAAGGCGCCCTGGCCGAGGAGGCGCTACGGGCCTGCTTCGAGGTGCTGGGCAGCCAGGACAACCCCTGGGAGGCGCCCCTGCTGGAGCAGCAATGTCGCGATCTGGCCGAGCCTTTGGGCATGAAGCTGAAGAACCTGCTGCAGCCCCTGCGGGTGGCCGTGTGCGGCAACATGGTGTCGCCGCCGCTGTTCGAGAGCATCGTGCTGATGGACCGCTCCGAGGTGCTGGCCCGCATAACGAACGTCATAGGGAAGGTGTTCTAGATGATCGCCGCCGATTGCCCCCTGCCGGAGGTGCGCCGCCTCTTCGCCGGCGACCGCTTCGCCACCGAGGCCTGCGGTTGCACGGTGGCGGAGGCGGCGCCGGGCCATGCCGTGTGCGAGTTCTCCATTGCCGAGGGGCATCTGAACGCCCAGGGCAACGTGATGGGCGGCGCCATCTTCACCCTGGCCGATTTCGCCTTGGCCGTAGCCTGCAACATGGGCGAGGAGCCCACGGTGTCGGTGAGCAACTCCATCGAGTTCATGAGCGTCGCCAAGGGGAGCCGCCTCATAGCCACGGCCTCGTGCGATAAATCGGGGCGCAGCCTGGGGTTCTATACCGTGAGGGTCGAAGATGACCTGGGAACGCCGGTGGCCGTGATGACGGCTGTCTGCTATCGGCGCTAATCGTTGACGCAGAGTATGCGGGGTTGCCCCATGATGGCCGTCTCGATGGTGCGCGAGATGTCCTCGATGGGCCCGGGCGCATCGGCAGTGAGCCAATTGGAATAGAGCGACCAGCTGCCGGCCAGGTAGAACCGCATCTGGCGGTGCTTCTCGCTATCGTCCAGGATATCCGGCGAGATTCCCAGGGCCGCGAAGGCGGGATCGGCGGCGGCTTCGAGGTAGGCGAGCATCTGGTCGGTCGACAGGCGCGAGGCGATGCTGGCGAACAGGGCGTGCTCGCGGGTCAGTATGCCGTTCACCTCTTGCAGCAGCCTATGCAGGCGTTCGGCATCGCTGGCGCCGGCCTCTTGCCCGTTCAGTATCTCCAGGATGTACTCGATGCCTTCCTCGGCCTTCTGTTGGGCCAGGTCGTCCACCGAGCTGTAGTGCAGATAGAAGGTCTTGCGGTCGATGTCGGCTTCGCGGGCTATGGCGCTTACGGTTATCTTCGCGATATCCCCCTGGCTTATCAGTGTGTCGAAGGCGGCCATGATGGCCTTGCGGGTTTTGATGACGCGCCGGTCGGTCTTCTCGTCAGTGCATCGGATGGTTGCCATGGCTGCCTGTTTCCCTCGGAATCGCGGAATCGGCCGAATCGTCGGCCTTCGGGAACCAATATATTCTACAATTGTGGATGATTCAATAGATGGTGAATAATCAACTCCATTTCCCAAGTGGGGATGGAGGCCGGTTGATTCCCATCCAAGGATAACTATAATTGGTCGGGATACGAGGGGACCCCGCTCAGGGGCCCGGCGCCGATAAGGAGGAGCTGCCATGTCCGCAAGCCGCACCTATCTGTTCACATCGGAATCCGTTACCGAGGGCCATCCGGATAAGCTGTGCGACCAGGTATCCGATGCCATCCTGGATGCCATCCTGGCGAAAGAGGCCCAGCTGCAGGCCGAGGGCTATGTCTCGCCCGGCAACGGGGCTGCAGCCGATGTCGATGACGTGCGCTGCGCCATCGAGACCTTCACCACCACGGGCATCGTCACCGTGATGGGCGAAGTGCGCACCCAGGCCTATGTGGATGTCGATTCCATCGTGCGCGATGTGATCCGCGATATCGGCTACACCGGCTCCCATATGGGCTTCGATGCCGAGACCTGCGCCGTCTCGAATTACATGCATTCCCAATCGGCCGATATCGCGGCCGGCGTGGACGAATCCTACGAGGTGCAGCAGGGCCAGGCCAGCGCCGAGGATGCCTTCGATTGCGTCGGCGCCGGCGACCAGGGCATCATGTTCGGCTATGCCTGCGACGAGACCTCCACCCTCATGCCTATGCCCATCTACCTGGCCCATCGCCTGGCAGAGCGCCTCACCCGGGTGCGCAAGGACGGCACGCTGCCCTACCTGCGGCCCGATGGCAAGACGCAGGTCACCGTGCGCTACGAGGACGATAAGCCCGTTGCGGTCGAGAAGGTGCTCATCTCGACCCAGCACAGCGAGGACGTATCGGTGGAGCAGATCAAGGCCGACCTCATCGAGCAGGTGATAGCGCCCGTATTCGCCGAAGAGGGTGTGGAATGGAACCGCGACGAGGTGTTCGTGAACCCCACGGGCCGCTTCGTAGTGGGCGGCCCCATGGGCGATACGGGTCTGACGGGCCGCAAGATCATCGTGGATACCTACGGCGGCATGGGCCGCCATGGCGGGGGCGCCTTCAGCGGCAAGGATTGCACGAAGGTCGACCGTTCCGCCGCCTATGCCGCCCGCTGGGTGGCGAAGAACATCGTGGCCGCCGGCCTGGCCAGCCGTTGCGAGGTGCAGCTGGCCTACGCCATCGGCGTGGCGCGGCCGCTGTCGGTGTACGTGAACACCTTCGGCACCGCGACGGTACCCGAGTCGGTTATCGAGCAGGCGGTGCAGGAGGTATTCGACCTGCGGCCGGGTGCCATCATCGATACGCTGCAGCTGCGCCGGCCCATCTACCGGCTGACGTCGAACTACGGCCATTTCGGTCGTGAGCTGCCCGAGTTCACCTGGGAGGCCGTGAACCGCGTGGACGAGCTGAAGGCCGCCTGCGGGGCTTAGGAAGCGCGCCGCCGGCCCGGATGCCGCCGGGGAAGGGGCCGCACCCCGGCGGGGACGCGCCGCTTCGCTGCTCACTCGCTTCGCTCGCTCGTGCGCTGCGCTGCTTCATGCATTGGAATCGCGCCCTTCGGGCGCTAGTATAGATGGTGTTCAGACGGTTCCCGCCGGGGTGCGGCCCCTTCCCCGGCGGCATCCGGGCCTGGGAGCCGTTTTGCCCTGCGGCCATGGGTTCCCCATAGGGGTGGGGTATACTTCCCTGCATGAAGATCGCCTCTGTCGTCGCCGACATACCCACCCAGGCCCTTGACCGGGCCTATAGCTATCTGGTGCCCGACGACCTGCCGGGGGACCGTCCCTGCCAGGTGGGGTGCTGCGTCACGGTGCCCCTGGGCTCCCGTACGGTGGTGGGGTTCGTGGTGGCCGTGGACGAGCTGCCCTTCGATGGGCCGGCTTCTGGCGGTATGGATCCGGCGAAGCTGAAGCCCATCGTCTCCGTGGAGAGCGCCCCCTATTTCGATGAGGAGGGGGCCGCCTGCGCCCAGTGGCTCTCGGAGCGCTATCTGGCGCCGCTTTCGGCCTGCGTGCGGCTGTTCACGCCCCCCGGCGGCGTGCCCCGCATGGTGCGCCGCCGCGAGGGGGGCTGGCAGCTGGTGCAGCCGGCCACGGCCGAGGTGGATGACCGCTGGGTGCGCCTGGGTCCGGCCGCCGCCGACTTCCGGCCCCGCAAGAATGCCGTGAAGCAGCAGCGCATATTGGAGGCGCTGCAGGGCGGCGAGCTGCGGGCGGCCGAGCTCGCAGCGGAGTTCGGCGCGGTATCGGGTGCCCTGGGCGCCCTCCAGAAGAAGGGCGCGGTGGTGGTGGAGCACCGCCGCCGCATGCGCGGCATGGGGGAGGGCGCCGTCCCATTCGCCGGCGAACCGTCCCCCAAGCCTCCGCTGACCGAAGGGCAGGCCGGTGCCCTGCAGGCCATCGCGCGGGCCCGGGCCGCCGGCGATGGCCGTGCGGTGCTGGTGGACGGCGTGACCGGATCGGGCAAGACCGAGGTGTACCTGCAGGCCATCGAGGCGGTGCTCGCCGAAGGGAAGACCGCCTGCGTGCTGGTGCCCGAGATATCCCTGACCCCCCAGACCGTCGGCCGCTTCCGGGGACGCTTCGGCGACCAGGTGGCCGTCATGCACTCGCGCATGGGCGACGGCGAGCGCTACGACCAATGGGATTTCATCCGCTCGGGCCGGGCCCGGGTGGTGGTGGGAGCCCGCAGCGCCTTGTTCACGCCCCTGCGCAATCTGGGGATCATCGTGATAGACGAGGAGCACGAGACCACCTACAAGCAGGAGAGCGCCCCCCGCTACCATGCCCGCGACGTGGCCCTGTGGATGGCCCGGCGCTCCGGGGCGGTTGTGGTGCTGGGGTCGGCCACCCCTTCCATCGAGAGCCTCTACGCCGCTCGGTGGGACGACCGGTGGCAGCATGTCTCGCTGCCCCAGCGGGCCAACGGGCGCCCCTTGCCGCCGGTGCAGGTGATCGACATGGCCCGGGAGTTCTCCCAAGGGTCGCGCTCCATGTTCTCGCGCGCCCTCGCCGAGGCCCTGCAGGAGGTGCTGGCCGCGGGCCGCAAGGCGGTGCTCATGCTGAACCAGCGGGGCTTCGCCAAGTTCGTGCTGTGCCGCGACTGCGGCTTCGTGCCCTCGTGCCCCTCGTGCTCCACCTCGCTCACCTACCATGAACGCGGCAATATGCTGGTGTGCCACCATTGCGATTACCGGATGGTCGCCCCGCCCCGCTGCCCCTCCTGCGACAGCCCCTACCTGAAGAAGTTCGGTGCGGGTACCCAGCGGGTGGAAGACGAGCTGCGGGCCCTCATCGACGGTTTCGGCCTTCCGGCGCCCGTCCCCATCATACGCATGGATGCCGATACCACCGCCCGCAAGGGCGACCACCAGCGTCTGCTGGAATCCTTCGCTGCCGCCGATGCGGCAGTGCTGCTGGGAACCCAGATGATAGCCAAGGGCCTCGATTTCGAGGATGTCACCCTGGTGGGGGTCATCAACGCCGACACCCAGCTGCATCTGCCCGATTACCGGGCCGCCGAGCGCACCTTCGATCTGGTGCAGCAGGTGGCGGGCCGTGCGGGCCGCGCCCAATGGGAGGGGTGCGTGATGGTGCAGACCTATCAGGCCGATGCCCCGGCCATCGCCGCGGCAGCCGCCTACGACCGCGCCGCCTTCCTGCGCGACGAGCTGCCCAAGCGCAAGGCGCTGGGGTATCCGCCCTATGCGGCCCTGGCGAATATCCTGCTGTGGGGCCGCGATGGCGATGCCGTGGCTGCGGCGGCCCGGCGCCTGCAGGCCGAGGTGCAGCGGCAGGTGCGTGATTACGGGGGCGAGGGGTGGCAGGTATTCGGCGCCGCCCCCTGCGTGCTGGAGAAGCTGCGCAACGTATACCGCTGGCATATCCTGGTGAAGGCGCCGGCCGGAAGCGATATCGCCCCGGTGCTGCTGCCCCTGGTGCGTACCCAGAAAGCCCACGAGGGCTATTCTTTGGCTGTCGACATAGATCCCCAGAGCCTGCTGTAGCCGGAAGCCCGGAGGCGGGCCGCCCTGCCGTTCCCGGCGCGATTCGGGAAAGTCCCGAGAAGGCTTGCATCTGCCTGCAAAAACGTGGTATATTCTTTCGCTGTATCTTTGCGCCCAAAAACAGGGTGCATATGTTTGTAGCAGATGGGTTTTCGAAAGGATGATCGCGTGGCTGATACCCGAGAGAAGACCGAGACCAAATCGAAATCCGCTAAGACCTCTGCAAAGGGCAAGACCGAATCGAAGAAGAAGCCGGCTGCCGCCAAGGCTCCGGCCAAGAAGGCATCGGCAAAGAAGCCGGCTGCCAAGAAACCAGCTGCCAAGAAGGCTGCACCTGCAGCCAAGAAGGCTGCGAAGGCCCCCGAGGCCGAGGTGGCCGAAGAGGTCATTTTGGAAACCGACGACGAGGCCGCAGAGGAGTTCTCGGACGAAGGCGTGCAGGAGCCCGAATCCGATGACGCCATCAACCAGGTCGATTCCCAGATAGCCGATGATAAGGATGACGAGGTATCCGTCGAGGAGACCGAAGAGGAGCTGCTGGAGGGCATTCCCGAAGAGGAACTGAAGGCGGCCAGCGATGTGGCGCTGCCCAAGGTATCCAGCCGCACCAAGGGCAAAGGTTCGCGGCGGCGCTCGTCCGAGGGCAACGTGACGCTGCTCACCGGCGATCCCGTGCGCATGTACCTGAAGGAGATAGGCAAGGTTCCCCTGCTCACCGCTGCCGAGGAGATCGACCTTGCCATGAAGATCGAGGCCGGCGTGGCGGCCACCGAGGAGCTCGAGAAGGCCGAGGACGAGGGTATCGAGCTCAACCGCCGCGAATCGCGCCGTCTCGGCCGCATCGAGCAGGTGGGCTTGGATGCCAAGCAGCAGCTGATCGAGGCGAACCTGCGCCTGGTGGTTTCCATCGCCAAGCGCTATGTGGGCCGCGGCATGCTGTTCCTCGACCTCATCCAAGAGGGCAACCTGGGCTTGATCCGCGCCGTCGAGAAGTTCGATTACAAGAAGGGCTTCAAGTTCTCCACCTATGCCACGTGGTGGATCCGCCAGGCCATCACGCGCGCCATCGCCGACCAGGCGCGCACCATCCGCATCCCGGTGCATATGGTCGAGACCATCAACAAGCTGGTGCGCATCCAGCGCCAGCTGCTGCAGGACCTGGGCCGCGAACCCACCCCCGAGGAGATAGGCGAGGAGATGGGCCTGACGGCCGAGCGGGTGCGCGAGATACAGAAGATCTCGCAGGAGCCCGTGTCGCTGGAGACCCCCATCGGCGAGGAAGAGGACAGCCAACTGGGCGATTTCATCGAAGACGATGCCGCCGTGGTGCCCCCCGATGCCGCCAGCTTCAGCATGCTGCAGGAGCAGCTGTCGAAGGTGCTGGACGGCTTGGCCGAGCGGGAGCGCAAGGTGATAAGCCTGCGCTTCGGCTTGGAAGATGGGCATCCGCGCACCTTGGAAGAGGTGGGGCGCGAGTTCGGCGTAACCCGCGAGCGCATTCGCCAGATAGAGAGCAAGACCTTGGCCAAGCTGCGCCACCCCTCGCGCTCGAGCAAGCTGAAAGACTACCTCGAGGACTAAATTGGCCCCGTTGGAATTCTTTGCGAGCTGCCTCGCCGGCGCCGAGCGCCTGTTGGCAGATGAATTAAAAGACCTCGGCATCGAACGCGTGCGCCCTCTGAAAGGGGGCGTCGCGTTTTTCTGCGATCCCGAAGGGGCGTATCGGGCCTGTCTGTGGTCGCGCATCGCCTCGCGCGTCGTGCTGGTGATCGACCGGGTGGATGCCTCGGATGCCGAGAGTCTCTATCGCGGGATCGCCGCCGTGCCCTGGGAGGAGGTGCTGGCCGCCGGTGCCACCTTCGCCGTTCGCGCCCATGGCACCAACAGCCAGCTGCGCAATACGCGTTTCACGGCGCTGAAGGCGAAAGACGCCATCGCCGACCGGCTGCGCGGGCGCCGGCAGGGGCAGGACGGCCCCGAAGGCTCCGGCGCCGCCCCGCGCGCTTCCATCGATGTGCGCCTGCGGGGCGAACGGGCCGCCGTGTCCCTCGATTTCTGCGGCGAGGCCCTGAACCATCGCCCGTACCTCTTCGAGGACGACGGCCCCGATACGCCGCTGCGCTGCTCGCTGGCGGCCATCGCCCTGGCCTTCGGCCGATGGCGGCAGCTGGCTTGCAACAGGGCGCCGCTGGTGGATCCGTGCTGCGGCGATGGCATCGTGCTGGTGGAGGCTGCCGCCATGGCCTGCGACAGGGCTCCGGCCCTGGGCCGTGCGAACTGGGGCTTCACCGGCTGGCATTCGTTCGATCCCCAGGTATGGGATTCGCTGGTGGAAGAGGCCCGGGATCGTTTCCGCGAAGGACTGGCGGCGGCGGTCCCCGCCTCGGCGAAGCCCCAGGCGGCCCGCGGGGCTTCTTCCCGCGCCGCCCGCTTCATCGGCGCCTGCATCTCGTCGCCATCCATAAGCAAGGCGCGCAAGTACGTGCGGCGTGCCGGGTTGCAGGATGTCGCCAGCGTCGAGCTGGGCGATGCCGCGGCCATGGATGCCCTGGTGCAGCGGGTTCGCCGCTGCAGCGGCGCGGGACCGGATGGCCCTTGCGCCGTGGCCGGCGATATCGAAGGCCGCCGGCGGGGCGATGCCGCTGCCGCCGTGAAGGCCGATGAGGCCTCCATGGCCGCTGCCGTGCGGGCGGTGGGTGATCAATGCACCACCATCGCCATCGATGGCCAGGATATGATGGCCCGCTTCGGCGAGGGCAGCCGGTGCTCCCTTACGGTCGGGTCGGGGCGGTTCGAGTCGTGCATCCAGGTGTTCGAAGGCCCGCTGCAGGCCGGGGCCGTCATAGAGACCATCGACCTCGATTCCGGCGAGCCGCGTTCCATCGAGGTCTACGAGGCCACCTCGGGCCAGTTCGCCGCCCGGTTGCGCAAGGTGCTCAAGGAGCGCCGCAAGCAGGCGGCGCGCGAGGGTGTCAGCTGCTTTCGCATCTACGACTACGACCTGCCCGAATATGCCGTCGCCATCGACTGGTACCAGGGGGCTGGGCAGGCCCGGGGCAATTCGTACCTGTCCATCGCTGAATATGTGCCGCCGGCCTCGGTGGATGAGGCCCGGGCCCGGCGCCGCTTCCATGATGTGCTCGCCATAGCCTCCGCCGTGTGCGGCGTGAGGCCCGACCATGTCTTCTCGAAGCGCCGCGTGCGCGATAAGGGCGGCAGCCAGTACGGCCGCTCCCAGGGGCGCGCCTATGCCACCACGGTGCAGGAGGGCGGCTACCTGTTCGAGGTCGATCTGGCGAAGAGGCTCGATACGGGGCTGTTCCTGGACCACCGGCTCACGCGGCAGCTGATCGGGCGCATGGCCCGCGGGGCCCGCTTCCTCAACCTGTTCGCCTATACCGGCACGGCCAGCGTATACGCCGCCGGGGGCGGTGCGGTATCGACCCTCACGGTGGACCTCTCCCAGACCTATCTGGATTGGGCCCGGCGCAACATGGAGGCCAACGGCTTCACCGGCGCCCGCCACGGCTTCCAGAAAGCCGATGTGCTGCAATGGGTTACCCGGGCCCGGCGCCAGGGCGAGCGCTACGACCTGATATTCGTGGATCCGCCCACCTTCTCGAACTCGAAGGCCATGGGCAGGAAGACCTGGGATGTGCAGCGGGACCATGCGGAGCTGCTGATAGGGGTGGTGCATCTGCTGGCCGAGGACGGCTGCGCGGTGTTCTCGTGCAACCTGCGCAACTTCAAGCCCGATATGCAGAAGCTGCAGAAGTACGGGGTACAGCTCGAGGATATAACACCCGATACCATCCCGTTCGACTTCGTGCGCACGCCGAGGATACACCGCTGCTTCCTCGTGCGCCGCGCCAGGTGATGGTTGTGTAACGGCCGGAGCGCCCGGCGTCCCCATGGGCTAGAATCGAAGCAGCGACGAGCAAGGAGGCTCCCATGTCAGATGCAGCAGGCTTCACCTACAACCCCGGCGCCGCAGGCGTCGGCCAGGCGCCCACCCAGCTTTTCGCGTGGCAGGTGTGCCTGGCCCATATGGACGAGGGCGTGCTGGAGGATGCCGACAACTACGCCGATTACGCCATCAACCGCGACCGCATCGTGCAGACGCTCGGCATCGGCATGGCCAGCGGCCAGAACGCCTTCCCTTTGGACGGCCAGCTGTTCGTGGTGGCCGTGAGCATCCAGGACCACGGCGAGGTGCGCGTGATTGATTCGGGCTATCCGGGCTACCACGAGGTTGCCGTCGTCATCGCCGAGCAGCTGCTGGGCGGGGCCGACCATGGCATGGTGGCGCAGCTGCCCAATGGAAACCTCGTCCCCTTCATTCCGCCCTCGGATGCAGAATCGCTGTAACGTGTTAGAATAGGCAATCGTTGCCGGGCCTATAGCTCAATGGTGGAGCAGGGGACTCATAATCCCTTGGTTGGGGGTTCGAATCCCTCTGGGCCCACCAGGTAATGCGAGGCCGGAGGGTGTATCCCTCCGGCCTTTTCCATCTATGCATGCCATTGGGTCCGACCCCTGGCACGGCCTGGATTCTAATATGAGTAGAACATTGTCAAGAGGCAATGAAGGCCCAAGCCAGGAATCTCTT
>CANOBU010000036.1 GCA_947564425.1 uncultured Eggerthellaceae bacterium | reverse complement strand
GCCGGACTTATAGGTGATGTTATAGGCGGACAGGTTGTACTTCTTATCCCACATGGCATAGTTTTCCGCGGCATAATACCTCGGATTGCCATACGAGTAGCCGAATCTATACGTGATGTAGTTGTAGGGGTTGAATCGCGCACTCAGCTGAAAACCGTCCCCGAACTTCGATGTGTAGTCGCGAAGCCATAGAATCGACTCGTCATCCATCTGCGCCGTCATGACCCAGCGCATCTCCTCGACGGTGAAGTTCGCGAACATCCGGGGGTTGCCCAGCTTGCCATTCTCGTACATGCTCTTGAAAATCTCGTAGCGCGTCACCGGGTTCGATGTCTGGTTGTTGAAAATCCACAGATTGATCGGGCGCGCATGGGCAAGCGAGAGCGCCAGCATCATATTCAGGTTGAGGTCTCCGTTGCGCACGCCGTTGGCAACCCCGTCGTCTTGCAGGTCGTCTTTGTGTGCCGCATAGAGGTTGCTCAGCACCTGGAGCGCATTCACATACGTGCCGTTGGGAGTGCCTCCCATCGACCACAGGCGCAGCGCTTCCTCGTCGTTCAAGAACCATTCCAGCATCGTGCGGTTTTGCGGGTTTGCCTCGACGAAGGTGCGCAACCCGTATTGCCCGACGGAAGCGATGAGATTGCGCTGCAGAAGCAGCAGCTGCAGCTCCTCGGGCACGGGACCACCGGTGTATTTGGACATGATCTCAGCATCCATGTCCTCGACGGTCCTGACGATATTGTCCGTATAGCCCTCGTGCACCAGCTTGGTATCGGCCCAAGCGGAATGGTCGGAAGCGTTGCTGCCGTTGGCATCGGCGTACAGGCGGATGTACTTGACACCTTGGATTTCGATCTTGAACTGCCCTGCGCCATCACCGCTTTTGATCGGCGCCGGATCCGCGTCGGTCCTGAGGTCCCAATTCGTGCCGTCGTTCGAGGTGTAGACGTAGAACTTCACGCCATTGCCCACATTGTTGTTCGTCGTATTCAACCCGTAATAGGTCACGAAATGGGAGTATTTGGTGCTGTATTCGCTGATGTCGTAATCGACTGTCGAGGTCGCATGGGCGAAGATGCCCTTTTGGAATGTGGTAGCGGTCCCATTGACGTTGAGCGTGATCCCGCCATTGTTCACGCCGTTCTTGTCCAGCGTCAGGTTGCCCCAGCCGACCTTGGCCGAGGCGAACGGGATATCGGACAGATAGACGACATCGCTTGAGGAGCCGCCGTTATCGACGAAGATGCTATCGTTTGACATAGCCGTGGCAGTGAATGCCGAATCATCGGCAATCGCCGCCTGCGGCATGCCCAAGAACACTGCGCCGAAGAGAATAGCCGTGCAAAGCACGAAAGCGCGAATCGGCTTCAATATACCCGACATCAGCATAAGGAACGCCTTCCCCCGCCTATAAACCATCTGTCAATCATCGATTCTGCAGCCCCAGTGGGGCTGCAGGCATTCTTGTTTCGTATTATCGCACGTTTATGGCATGTTTTGCACCCCTGTACATCCAAAATGCTTGTATCGATTGAATGCCAAGCGGTATGATGAGAATTCGCCCGGTCCCTGGTCGGACCGCGCATTCGGGCTTATCCATAGGGAAGGGAATGTCTATGGCGAACGAAGCCGGCTCTTCGCAAAGGGGCGCAACCCTATCGGCTCTGGTCGCGATGGTGCTTATCTGCGCAGGGCTTGCACTTGCCGCCCTGCTGTCGGCCGTACCAGCCGCCTATGCCACCCAGTCGGGGACCTCCTACCGGGCGGCCGCATTGCAAACCGCTTCCCCCCAGGCCGCTGCACCGCAGGCCGTCCAGGCTGCGCTCTCCAAGAACCAGAAGAGGGTGACCGTCACGGCCCAGGGCGCCAAGTTCGCCAAGGCGACCGCCGTCTACTTCCCCACCTGGTCGGATGAAGGCGGCCAGGACGACCTCATCTGGCACCGGGCCAAGAAGAAGGGCAGCACCTTTGGACCGCCCAGATCGACTGCAACCGCCTGAAGAAGGCCGGCAAGGTGACCGCGCGCATCTACGCAGGCGACAAGCCCGTGGCCGAGACCGCCTTCAAGGTGAACAAGAGCGACCTCGTGCCCTCGTGGAAGGCGGCGAAGGCCAAGCTGCGGCTCACCACGGCCTACCGCGGCGTTTTCAATCATAGACCCAAGCCGAAATCGTGCCAGAAGTACATCGTGCTGCACGATACCGAAGGCGACGGCGACGCTTCCACTGTCGTCAGCTGGTGGGTGACCAGCGGCCAGCGCGTGGCGGCCCATTTCATCGTGAACAAGGACGGCTCCATCGTGCAATGCGTCCCCCTTGACCGCATAGCCCACCATGCGGGCTTCGGCGATACCGGCCACAACCGAAAATACGGCGTGACCGACGAAAGCCGCGACGACAAGAAGGGCACCGCCTCCATCGGGCCCTGGGCGGCCGACTACGGCATGAACTCCTATTCCATCGGCATCGAGATGGTGCACGTGGGCGGCTCCGGCTACTATCCCGCGGCCCAGTTGAAGGCGCTCGACAACCTGATAGCCTACATCGACGCCTACTATGGGAGGAAATGCCGCATCATCGACCACAAGGCTTGGCGCAGCGGCAACTCCGATACCTCCCCGGAATTCGCCGGCTACCTGCGCAACTACCAGAAATACCGCAAGCACGCCGCCTGAATGGCGGTAGAGCCTGCAGCATGGGGCCATTCAGCGGTACCATAGGGTCATGGAAATCTTGGATGAAGGAGGAACGACATGGATAAAGAGCTGATCGACTACGTGGCAGAGCGCGCCGATATCCTTGAAGCATCTGGAGCCAGCACCCAGGTGACGAAAGATGCCGCCCGCGCTTGGAAGGATGCGATGGCAGCCGATAGCAGCGCTGCAGAAGAGGCGACCGCGCAGCTCCTCGACATCCTGGAGGGCCGCCCCTCGACGATCGATGACGTCATCGCGTTCGCCCAGGGTCCGGCTGTCCAGATGTTCGGCGAGGAAACCGCCGCCCAGATCCTCGCCAAGCAGCAGGCCCGCAAAGCAGCCGGCGCCAAGTACTGCGACTGCGATGCCTGCACGGCCGCCTCGGAGCTCCTGGCCAGATTCGGCCGCATCGAGCTGTAGCCATCCGCCTGCCGGCCGGCCGCTCGGCACAGCCGATGCATTCCATTCGCTGTTTCGCGGAAGGCCGATGGACGGCTGAGCTTACATTGCCATTCGTCATTCCCCGAAAGCGCTCGGATCCACCCCGAGCGTTGCCAACTTCAGCGCCGAGTTTATTGCAGCATCCCACCCTCCCCTTTCCTGAACTTTCAACCCTCTAGGCTGCGACTTCGGCCGGGGACGACCCAAGGACGGCGGCGCTGCAGAGGAAACGGCGGCGCAGAGGACGTTCACGAAACGGTTTCACTGGCCTGTTGCCGCGCGCGGATGCGGCGCAAGGGGAATACCATGGGGTCGAGACCACATGAACCCGAAGGAAGGGACGAAGCCATGGATCCGATGACCCTCATGCAGAACCGCTATTCCTGCCGCAAGTTCGGCGACGGGCAGCTGGCCGACGAAGAGCTCGGCACCATCTTAGAGGCCGGGCGCATCGCTCCGTCGGCCTGCAACAACCAGCCCTGGCGCTTCATAGTGCTGCAGAGCGATGAGGACCTGGCGAAGGTGGACGGCTGCAGCCGCTGCCGCTACGGGGCGAAAACGGCCATCCTGGTATGCTTCGATATCGATGAATCCGCCAAGAACCCGGTTGTGACCCCCGACTACGGCTGGATCGATTGCGGCCTGGCCATCATGCAGATGGCCCTGGCGGCGGAGAGCCTGGGGCTGGGCTCCTGCATCGTGGGCGCCTACGACCCCGAGGCGGTCCGCAGCGCCTTCAACATCCCCGACAACCTGGTGACCTATCAATTCCTCATGCTGGGCCATCCCGAGGCCGGCCCGTCGAAGATGCACGGCGACCGCCGGCCGCTCGGCGATATCGTCATACGCGGCGGCTTCTAGGCAGCAGCGGGCGGCTTTTACGCAAAAGACGGCGGCCCGGCTGCGCAACGATCCCGCGCCCGCGTCCGGTTGGCCCGAATCGGGGCGCCGTCCGACCCGCCTTCCCGGCACCTAGCGCGTGAGCGGCGCGAGCCACTGGAACAGCGTGGCGTCCGTATCGGTGGTGTTGATGCGGCAGCCATCCCTCACCTCGGCGGCAGGGCACAGCCCGCGGATGCGCTCGGCGGCCTGCGCGGCATCGCCGTTCGAGTACGGCACGACGCGCTTGCCGGAGAGGTCGTATGACTCCAGGAAGGTATCGATGAACCGCGGCTCGACATAGCCCCAGATGGGGAAGCCGACGAAGATGAGCTCGTAGGAGTCCATGTCCTCCACCTCGGTGGCGAGCTCCGGGCGGGCGGACTCATCGTTCGTTTCGAGGTAGCTACGGCTGTCCTGGCCGCTCCAATCCAGGTCGGCGGCGGTATAGGGCTGCGCCGGCGTTATCTCGAACAGGTCGCCCTTGGTGGCGTCGGCGATGCGCTTCGCCATCCGCTCGCTATCGGGGGATTCGTTGTAATAGGCAACCAGCGTCTTCATCGCAACCTCCTCTTCCGCAGCGCCCGCAGGCTCCCGACGGCGCTGCATCCATCCTCCATTCTACCACAGGCAAGATTCTAGGGTCGGGCCTCTACAGCCGCCCCGGCAGGCGGCGAACCGCTGGAAACGGGAAGCGGCGCCGTCATTGTTCCGTAACCGCCCTGCAGGCGGGTGCATGCCCAGACCGATAGGGCAACCGCCAGCGTTCCCCTCTGCACCGAAACGGCGAATTCTCCTTTGCCCCACGGAATAGTGACGGTTTCCCCGACGGCCAGCTTCCGGACGCCTCCAACCCTAAAGTGAGGGAAGGAGCCACTACGAGGAAGGGGATGCCATGGATATCCGGATACCCGATGAGCGCGAGGATCTGATGCGCGACGAGTAGCATGCAGACGAGAAGCTGAAGCATATCAAGGACCACGAGGGCGCCCTGCGCCGCGACCGCGAGGACCGCGGATACCACCACATGAAGGAGGCCAAGGAGGGCCGCGACTACGCCCTGGGCTACGAGGAGCGCGATGAGCGCCACCGCCAGCACGAGCGCGATGCCGCCCTGACCGAGGAAGCCAACACCATCCTGCGCGAAGAGGGTTAAACCGACACCAGGCGGTCCTGATAGGCCACTTTCACGACGGCGGCGCAGCCTGACCGTCGCAGGGCCCCTTCCAATACTTCGCGGGGCAGACGGTAGGTGTTGTTGTTCTGCGACACGTGCATGGCCACCACCGTCTGCAGGCCCTCGTGGGCCAGCGCTTCCAGGATCTCGGCTGCCTGATCGTTCGACAGGTGTCCGCAATCCGAGGCGATGCGCAGCTTCAGATGATAGGGGTACTCCCCCGCCTCGAGCATCGTACGGTCGTGGTTCGCCTCCAGCGCCAACACGCGCACGCCTGCCAGCGCCGAGCGGGCCCCATCGGTGGCAACGCCGGTATCGGTCATGTAGCCGACGGCATCCGCGCCGCATTGGAAGCGGAATCCGAAGGATGCCGCCGCGTCGTGGGAGGTGGCGAATACCCGGATATCCATACCGGCAAGCTGCAGGATATCTCCGGCTGCGAAGGGAGCGAAATCGCAGAGGCCCTGCTGCAGCGCCTCGCCCAGGGGCATACCGGCATCGCGCACCGCCGGGCTGGCGAGCAGCAGGGGCCGCGCACCCGATTTCGCCAGACCGCGCAGCACCACGCCCAGCCCCTTGGTGTGGTCGGTGTGCTCATGGGTGATCAGGATAGCCGTCAGAGCCGCCGGGTCGAACCCCGCCTCGTCGCAGCGGGCGAGGAAATCGCGTTTGCACAGCCCGCAGTCCACCAGCACGCCTTGGCCTGCAAGGGTGTTCTCGATGATGGCCGCATTGCCCTTCGACCCGCTGCCCAGCACATGCAGCCGCAGCGGGAACCGCATATCGGAAGAAGAATCCATGGTTGGGATTATACCTGCTGCTGGAAGGACAGCGGATCCGTTTCACCGATCCAGAGGGGTATCGGCTACGCGATGCCCCGCATCGTCCTTGCGCGATTCCGGGGGGATTGCCAATCGTCGTATTGACCCTATAGCGCTGTCTGTTATAGTAGGAATAGAACAACCTGAGAAGGCGGCCATGATCATATCAGTTGACTCCCATGCATCCGAACCCCTTTACCTGCAGATTCGCAACCAGGTGGTGGCTGGCATCGCAACGGGCCAGCTGGAGCCCGGCTCGCCGCTGCCGTCGGTTCGGGCCCTCGCGAGCGATCTGGGCATAAACCTGCATACGGTGAACAAGGCCTATGCGGTGCTGCGCGACGAGGGCTATGTGCTCATGCGGGGCCGCGCAGGGGCCGTCGTGGCCGACCCGGCCGACAAGGAATCGCAATCGGCCTCCCAGGCGGCGCAGGCGCAGATGGATGAAGAGCTGTTCAAACTGGCCCTCGCCTTCCGCGCACGCGGCGGCACCCAAGGGGAGTTCGCAGAGCATGCCGTCCAGGCGGCGCAGCGCGCCTACGGTCCGTCGTGCGCCGGCGAGGCGTCTTCCGGGAAGGAGGCATAGCATGCCCGATGCAGCCAGCGATTCCGCTCTGATCGTCCTCGGTATATTGATTCTGCTGGTTCCTGTGATGGGCATCGTCATGGGGCTGACGCCCTACCTCATGCCCAAGCGCGAGTGCTTCGCTGTCACCGTGCCGGACTCGGCCGTAGCCGATCCCTGCCTGCGACGGCTGAAGCGGCGGTATCTGGCCATCATGCTGGCCCTTTCGGCGGCCGCCACGGCAGCATGCGCCGCCAGCCTGCAAGGCGGCCCATCCGGCCCGTTCGCCGCGGTGCTCACGGTATCCCTGCTCGTGCTGTGCATCGGCGGCTACGGCCTTATGCTGTTCTTCCGCGCGAAGGTGAGGGCCTACAAGGCCCAGCAGGGCTGGACGGCCGAGGGCCGCCGGACGGTGGGCTATGTGGGCGACGAGCCCTTCCCCAAACCCATCTCGCTCGCCTGGAACCTCCTGTACCTGCCGGTGCTGGCCGTCACCGTCGCCATGGGCATAGCCGGTTACGGCACCATGCCCGCGCGCATACCCATGCAGATGGACTTCGAGGGGCACGTCACCACCTGGGCCGACAAATCCCCGGCCGTCGTGATGTTTCCCGTGCTCTTCGTCCTGTTCATGGGCGGATGCTTCCTGCTTTGCCATTGGATGATCACCCGCTCGAAGAGGGGAAGCGATCCCGCCATGCCGGCGGCAAGCGCCTGGGCCTACGGCATGTTCGCCCGCGCACAGAGCATCCTGCTGGTGGCGCTGGGCCTGATGTTCAGCCTCATGGGTCCCCTGATGGAGCTGGCATTCACAGGGGTCCTTTCCCTGGATCAGGTGCTGGTTCCGGTCATGGCCATGGCTGCCGTGGCCGTCGTGGCATCTATCGCCGTCAGCGTCATATACGGGCAGAACGGAAGCCGCCTTATCGCCCGTATGGGCGAAAGCGATGCCATGCCCCGCGACGACGACCGTTTCTGGAAGCTGGGAATCTTCTACGTGAACCGCGATGACGCCTGCCTGTTCTTGCCCGAGCGCTTCGGCATCGGCTGGACCATCAACTGGGGGCGCCCGGGCGCCTGGGTCCTGATGCTGGTGCTCGTCCTGGTCACGGTTGCCTTCGTGGCATTCTGCCTGTCGATCGGCTAGGAAGGGCGCCTGCGCACCTCCATCGCGTCCACGGCGGCCAGGGGCACCTCCCGCCCGTCCTGGAACACCAGCATCCCGCGCACATCGTCGATGGCGCGCAGCGCACCCTCGTGTTGCACGTAGGCGCCGCCCTCCTTCAGGGGGTCTTCCACGAAGTATCCCACGGCGATCCGGGGACGCTCGGGCAGAATCGACCGCAGGCGCTGCAGGGTGCCGTCGAGCTCCCGGCGCTCGACATCGGCCAGAGGGCGCCGCTGCTCGGTGAGGCGCGCCTCCTCCTCGACCGCCTCCCGATGGCCGGCCAAGGCGGCGAAGGGGGCGAATTGCGCAGCCCGATCGGCGACGGCCATGGGCGGCCGCTTCGACCGGGGACGGGATAGATGCAGCATGTCGTCATAGGCGCCCATGGCGGCCGCCTCCTTTCGCTTGCCCCTCATGCGCTGTGACCGCCTATCTGGTTGTTGCGCTGGCGGGCCGTGGCCCCTTTCTGCAGGCTGGGGGCCTTCAGTATGGCATTCTTCCCGAAGCGCTTCCGTATATCCAGCATGGCTCCCTGGATGCGCTTCTCGCGCTTGCCGTGCGGGGTGGCGCCGGGCTGCTCCCCGCCATCGTCCTGCGCTTCCCCGAACAAGCTCAGCTGCCGGCAGCGCCTCCGCTGCGCAGCCTCATCCTCGGACACCAGGCCCTCGGCGGCTATGGTGATGCGGTGCACCTTCAGGGCAGGGTCGACCAGCTCGTCATAGAGCCCCAACACGGCTTCGGCTATGCCATGGGAGAGCGCGGTGGAATCGGGCAGGTTCGCGGTGCCGTGGGCCGGTTTGGGGACCTTGCGGCCGTAGCGGTCCTCGACCAGGGCGCCCCCGTCGGCTGCTTCGCCGCGGTCGTAGCCCACGGTGAGCACCAGCTTGGCCGTCTCCATGCGGGCGGCTGTCAGGTCGAGGGCCAGCTGGTCGGCCATCTCCCATACCACCAGACGCGCCTCGTCGAAGCCGTAGGGCCGCTGCAGCACCTGGCCCGACACCGTGCTCTTTGCCTGGGGGCGATAGGCCTTCACCTGCTGCATGGTAACGGGCTCGCAGCCCCAGGCGTGGTCGATCAGCAGCTCCGCGTTCTTGCCGAACAGCTTGAACAGCAGGTCCTCGTTGCGATAGTCGCCCGGACCGCCCAGCGAGCAGCGGGCGATATCCCCCATGGTATGCATCCCATGGGCGGCCAGCTTCCTGGCATAGGCCGGCCCCACGCGCCAGAAGTCCGTCAGGGGCCGGTGGTCCCACAGGCGCTCCCGGTAGCTTTGCTCGTCCAGGACCGCTATGCGCACGCCGTTCGCATCGGGCTGCTCGTGCTTCGCCAGTATATCCATGGCCACCTTGGCCAGGTACAGGTTGGTACCCACGCCGGCCGTGGCGGTGATGCCCGTGGCATCGAAGATATCCCTTACCATGCGCGAAGCCAGCGCCGGTGCATCCATCCCATGGGCCCGCAGGTAGGGCGCAGCATCGATGAGCACCTCGTCGATGGAGTACACGTGGATGTCCTCAGGGGCGATGTAGCGCAGGTACACCTCGTATATGCGCGTGGAATAGTCCAGGTACAGCGCCATACGCGGCTTCGCCACCAGGTAGTCGAGCTCCAGCCGGGGGTCGCGGCGCACATCGGCATCGAGGAAGGATGCGCCTGCGAACAACGCGCCCTCGAAAGGCCGGTAAGCCTGCAGCATGGTACCCGTCAGGTCCCCCTCCGGCACGGCGGGAACCCCGGTGGCCATTACCCCGACTGCTGCTTCCACGCCTGCGGATACCCGCGCCGGCGTCCCTGCGCTCCCGTTCGTTTCCACCTCGCCGGCAACTCCGGCCGCCCTCGCGCGCCGGGATGCCCCCGTGCCGCCTTGCCGCAGCGCCCGCAGCCGGTCGGCGTTCACTTCCCGCACGCGCTGCACCACCTCGAACAACCGGGCGCGGCCGCCTACGCCATAGGCCTTCAGCGAGGGGGACACGGCCAGGCAGATGGTCTTCTCGGTGCGCCGGGCATCGGCCACCACCAGATTGGTCGTCAGCGGATCGAGCCCCCGCTCCCGGCATTCCACCGAGGCGTAGAACGATTTCAAGTCTATGGCTATGTAGCATCCACACGAACCCATGTTCGTATTATCTCCCGCCCGCCGGCGGTTTGCAAGAGGATGCCGGGAATCAGCCCGCAGCGCGCCCGAGCGCCGCGCCGGCTGTCATCTTCGGAATGCGCGAGCTCTCGAAAGCCCAGCCCCGGTCTTCCTTACAATCCTGTCATAAATGCACCGCCGGGGGCACGGCTCCCCTATGATGGGCCCAGAAGGCAGATGGCGGAAAGGGGGCCCGGTGGCGCATATAGTCTCGTTCCTCCAGGGATTCAGCGGCAACTTCAAAGCGGCCCTGCTGCTGTGGCCCATGCTGTCGCTACTGCTCACGCTGCCCATCCTGGCCTACCTGTACCACCGCGACGGCCGGCTGCGCTGGGGCTCGGCCCTGGCGGCCTATGCCTCGGTGCTCTACATCGCGGGACTGGGCTGCTTCACCCTGTATCCTTTGCCCTCGGGCACCGAGGGACCCGGCATTACCTACGGCATACCGCCCCAGCTGGACCCGCTGAACTTCATCGCCGACATCCGCCGAGACGGCCTGACGGCCGTGTTCCAGCTGCTGTTCAATATAGTACTGTTCCTGCCCCTGGGATTCATCGCCCAGCGCTTCCTGCGCTTGGGGCCCCTTCCCACCGTGCTGCTGTCGTTGGGCACCACCCTGCTCATCGAGACGGCGCAGCTGACGGGCCTTTTCGGCGTCTATCCCTTCGCCTATCGCACCTTCGAGGTGGATGACATCATAACCAATACCCTGGGAGGCGCCTTGGGATGGCTCGCCGGCCGCCTGGTCGACAAGACGGGCTTCGCAGAGGAGGCGCCGCAGGTATCCCTCTGCCGCCAACCCGGATTCATCCGCCGGTGCACATCCTTCTGGATCGACTGTCTCATCATGGGGTTCGCCTTCCTGATTCTTTGGGCGGTGATCTCGCTGGCTGCCGAGCTTCTGTTCAGCGACATCATGGCTGCAGCCGGCCTGGAGACCGTCCGGGTGACCGGCACCTTGACCGTCCTGTGCGCCGCTGCGGTGCTCATCGTCGTGGAGGTCGTGTTTCCCTGGACCCATGGAGGCTCCACCCCCGGAGGCCTGTTCACGCACATGACGGTGGAGTCTGTCGACCGCAGCCCCGGTCGGCGCGCCGTCTTCTACGCCCTGCGCCTGCTGGTGCTGGGGCTGACGCTGCTCTACCCTCTGTTCATGGCGGTGATCCTGGGGCTGTTCTACCTCATTGCACGCCGCATGCCCTACGACCTCCTGCCCTAGGCTCGGCGGCAGACGGCACGGCGTTACCCCATCCCCTTCGCTCCTGCACATTACTTCCCGTTTTCGCCCCTTCGGTGGTCACTATCGCAACTTTTTAGAGCAACGCAAGCGATTATGGCACCATATAAGATGCCGTGGACAGGCACCTGGAAGCATAACCCCAGGTGGGTATTGCCCCGTAGCCCGATGCAGGCCCGCAAAGCCCGTCAAGAGCTCTAAAAAGTCGGTTTAGTGACCATCGGAGGCGGCAGAATCGCTTTCTTCCTCCTCCGCGGCGCGTTCCTTCCCTGCGGCGCGCTGCCCCTCATGCTCCTGCTCCGAGGAATGCCGCACGTCGCGCTCGATCTTGCGCAGGTTGGCGTTCTGGAACTCCGCAACGAAGCCGGCCGAGAAGATGCCGCCGGGCACCGCCACCAGTCCCAAAGCCAGAAGCATTATGATGCCGCCGATGACGCGCCCCAAGGGCGTGATGGGCACGATGTCGCCGTAGCCGGTGCTGGTGACCGTCTGCACCGCCCACCACAGGCCCGACAGCAGGCTGTCGAACGCCTCGGGCTGGGCCGGGTGCTCTATCTCGTACATGGCCACGCTGGCCACGATTATCAGCAGCATGATCACCAGGAACGATGCCACTATCTCGTGATAGTGCTTCGTCATGACGCGGCCCATGGTGCGGAAGCCCCGCATGTAGCGGGTGACCTTCACCAGGCGGATAAGGCGCAGCACGCCGATGGCATGGATCAGCGCCGGCGTGACCGGCACGAACCACGACACCATGCTGGGGGCGAAGGACAGCAGGTCGATGATCCCCAGGGGCGAGAAGATGTACTTCAGCCGCGCCTGGAAGCGGGTGCAGTTCCCGAAGGCAAGGTCGGCTATCCAGATGCGGGCGATGTACTCGATGAGGAAGCACACCGTGGAGGCGAGGAAGAAGAGGGCCAAGGGGGCATTCTGCTGGGTATCGATGCCCTCCTGCACGGTTATGCACACGGCCACGGCATTGGCCACGATGAGGGTGAACAGCGCACAGCCCACGATCTTCGCCAAAAGGTTGCCCTTCCGAATGTTCTCGAGGGCATAGAAGGTCTGGCGCTTGAACTCGGACCCCCCCAGCACGCGCAGGCGGGTGGCCAGGCTGCGGGACGATTTCTTCTGCTTGGGGCGCGGGCTGCGCTTGCCGCGACCGGGGGCGGGGCGCTGCCGCCGGGCGCCTTCCTCCCGGCGGGCCTTCTCTTCGGATGTCGGGTCCTTCGGCACGTTCGCTCCCCTGTCTTTCCACTGATTCTACGATTCTACCAATTTACGGGACGCGCCGGATGCGCAGCCCGGGATACAGGGGCAGGATGGCCCTGGAAGCCTACTGCAACCCGCTGTAGAATTCGTTGGAGGTGCTGGCGCCCCCGCCGGCGGACTGGGCGAAGGCCAGCAGCTCCTCGGGCTCCATGAAGCCCACATGCTTGGCCACCATCTGGCCGTTTTCCACCAGGATGAAAGAAGGGGTCTCGCTCAGGCCGTAGACCTCGCCCTTGGTCCACATCACCTCGGCGTTGGCCCGGTACACCGCAACGCCCAGAGCCTCGATGGCCGGGGCGGTCTCGTCTAAGATGGGCGCTTCGCGCTGGCAATGGGGGCACCAGGTGACGAAGAACTCCACCATCACGCGCCCCGGCGCATCATCCACCTTCCGGCGCCACGTCTGCTCGTCTTTGATTTCGAATACGCCTGCCATTGCCATCGACCTCCCTTGTTCGGCCCGTCTCCGGACGCTCCATTGCAACGATTCAAGTAAAACGCTGCAAAGGGGAGGATGGATGCGGCGCGGCACAGCGGTAAGCGCGCGTTTCCCGACTCTCATCCAAACCGTATACTTGGGGCTGAAGGGAAAGGAAAGGCGCAGCGGCCCGGAGGCGCTGCGCCCTTGGAGGCGGAGCCGGTCGGCTGTCCGGAGAACGGCCCGTCAGTCCACGACCACCAGCTCGTAGTCCTTCGACCCGTAGCCCAGGCGGGCGGCATCGTCGATGGTCTTGGTGCCGTGCTTCGAATCGACGCGCTCCAGGAACGTATCGCGTCCGGGGTCGTCGGAGGCCTTCACCGCATCGATGCAGGCCTGGTCGATGGCCACCGGGTCCAGCGAGGCGAAGATGCCGATATCGGCCATGCAGGGGTCGGCGGCCACGGCGCAGCAGTCGCAGTCCACCGACAGGTTGCAGGCGATGTTCACATAGGCCAGGTTGCTGCCGAAGTGGTTCACCACCGTCTCGGCCGCCTCGGCCATGGCCTCCAGGAAGTCGTCCTGCTGGGCGTGCTTGTCCCAGAACTCCCCCTGCAGCAGCGACGCACCGCCAGTATGGATGTTCACCTTGCCCTGGTTCGAGGCGCAGCCGATGGACAGCTGCTTCAGTGCCCCGCCGTAGCCGCCCATGGGATGCCCCTTGAAATGGGACAGCACCAGCATCGAGGCGTAGTTCGCCAGGTTCTTCCCCACCAGGTTCTGCTTCAGCACGCGACCGTTCTCGATGGGAAACACCAGGTCGGGGCCCTCCGCATCCATGATGTCAACATCGAACACATCGGTCCAGCCGTGGGCGGCCATCAGCTTCTCGTGCTTCTCGGTGGTGTCGCGGGCGCCCTCGTAGGCGGTGTTGCACTCCACGATGGTGCCGTCCACCTCCTTCACCATGGGCACCATGAACTCCGGGCGCAGGTAGTTCTGGTTGCCTTCCTCGCCGGAATGCACCTTCACCGCCACCTTGCCCGGCAGCTTGCGGCCCAGCAGGCCGTACAGACGCACCACGTTCTCGGGCGTTATCTCCTTTGTGAAATACACTTTGGGCTTTGCCATGGAAACCTCCGATTTTCGAATCGCCGGCTGCCCCGTCCGCCGGGGAAACCGGCATGCGATGGGCTCTTCCCCATTATGGCCCATTGAAGCCCGCTTCAGTCAAGAGGCTAAGCGGACAAGGGCCGGGAGAGGCCTGGGCAGGGGGCGGGGATGCCCAGTCGCTCAAACAGTCCTCGCCTGCGGCTGCGGAACTCGCTTTG
>CANOBU010000035.1 GCA_947564425.1 uncultured Eggerthellaceae bacterium | reverse complement strand
TGGCGCGGCGGCCGCTGAGGTAGTCGCCGGTGATGGAGCGCCGGGCCTTGGCGATCTTCGACGGCGTGCCGGCGGCCACCACCTCGCCGCCGTGCTCGCCGGCCCCCGGCCCCATGTCCACGACGTAGTCGGCCGAGCGGATGGTGTCCTCGTCGTGTTCCACCACCACCACGGTGTTGCCCAGGTCGCGCAGGCGCTTCAGCGTTTCGATAAGGCGCTCGTTGTCGCGCTGGTGCAGCCCGATGGAGGGCTCGTCCAGGATATAGAGCACCCCCATCAGGCCGGCGCCTATCTGCGTGGCCAGGCGTATGCGCTGGGCCTCGCCGCCCGAGAGGGTGGCTGTGGCCCGCTCCAGGGTAAGGTAATCCAAACCGACGTTCACCAGGAAGCGCAGGCGCTCCCGTATCTCCTTCACGATGGGCTCGGCGATGGAGCGGTCGGCCCCATCGAAGGAGAGCCCCTCGAAGAAGGCCAGCGAATCGGCGGCGCTCAGGCCGCAGACATCCTGGATGGACAGGTTGCCCACGGTAACGGCCAGTATCTCGGGCTTCAGGCGCTTGCCGCCGCAGGTGGAGCACGGGATGGTGGAGAAGAAGCCCTCCAGGCGCTCCCGCTGGCGGTCGCTCGAGGCGTCCCGCAGCTTCTCCTCGATGGCCGCTATCACGCCGTTCCATTCGATGTACCAGTAGGTCTCGCGGCCGTCCACCGTGACGTAATCGACGCGCACCTTCCCCTTCACGCCGTTCATCACCGCGTTGCGCACCTTCTTGGGCAGGTCCTCCCAGGGGGTGTCGGGCGATGCCCCCACATGGGCCAGCACGGCCCGCAGCACCTGGGGGTAGTAGTTGCCGCTCTTGAAGGGGGCGATGGCGCCCTCTTCCACCGAGAGGGTCGGGTCGGGCACCACCAGGGCCGGGTCGACCTCCTCGCGGCTGCCCAGCCCCAGGCATTCGGGGCAGGCGCCGTAGGGGGCATTGAACGAGAAGTCGCGGGGCTCCAGGTCATCCATGGAATGGCCGTGCTCCGGGCAGGCCAGGGCCAGCGAGAACACATGCTCGCCCTCGCGCAGGGCGCCGGTGGCCCCCGACGATACGGGGGTGTCCGAGGCAGGGGCGTTGCCCTGGGCATCGAGCAGCTGCACCAGCACCCGCCCATCGGCCAGCGCCGTGGCCGTCTCGACCGACTGGGCGATGCGCGACCGGGCCGATTCCTTCAGCACCACGCGGTCGACCACCACATCGATGAAGTGCTTGATCTTCTTATCCAGGGTAATCGGCTCGCCGGCAAGGCGCACCACCTCGCCATCGATGCGCACCCGCGAGAACCCCTCTTTGGCCAGGTCGGCGAAGAGCTTGGTGAATTCGCCCTTGCGGCCCGTCACCACCGGCGCCATGATGAGGGCCCGGCGCTCCTCCCCCTCGGCCAGGCGGAATACCTCGTCGGTCACCTGGTCGGTGGTCTGCTTCTGTATGATGCACCCGCATTCCGGGCAATGGGGAACGCCCACCCGTGCGAACAGCAGGCGCAGGTAGTCGTATATCTCCGTGGTGGTACCCACTGTGGAGCGCGGGTTCTTGCTGGTGGTCTTCTGGTCGATGGAGACCGCCGGCGACAGGCCGTCGATGCTGTCCACCTCGGGCTTGCTCATCTGGCCCAGGAACATGCGGGCGTAGCTGGAGAGGCTCTCCACATAGCGGCGCTGCCCCTCGGCGTAGATGGTATCGAAGGCCAGGCTCGACTTGCCCGAGCCGGAGAGCCCCGTGATCACCACCAGCTTATCCCGCGGTATGGTTACGTCTACGTCCTTGAGGTTGTGCTGCCGCGCCCCCTTGATGACAATGGAATCCTGCCCCATCGGCCCTTGCTCGCTCTCTCCTCGCTTGTTTTCCGGATTATTGTACCCAACACCCATGGTGCCCGTATGATGGAAACATATGTTCGCTAAGTTTCCATAGTTCGGGGGCGCCCCGGCGGCCCGGTGCAGCGGCGCCCTCAGGCCCGCGGATGGGCCTGCGCGTGGGCCTCCCTCAGGCGCTTGGGCGACAGATGGGTGTAGATCTGGGTGGTGGAAAGGCTGGCATGGCCCAACATCTCCTGCACGCTGCGCAGGTCGGCTCCCCCGTCCAACAGGTCGGTGGCGAAGCTGTGGCGCATATCGTGGGGGCTCGTGCGCTCGTCCAGGCCGGCCCGGCGCACGGCATCCTTGAACATGATGCGCATGGAATCGGCGCTCATGGGACCGCCCCGGTCGGCGATGAAGAACCGGTCGCTGGTGCGGCCGGCCAGAAGCTGGGGCCGGGCCTCGTCGCGATAGCGCACCAGGGCTTCGATGCACAGGTCGTGCAGGGGTATGATGCGCTCCTTGCGGCCCTTGCCCATGACCCGCACCTGGCGGCCCGCGAAATCCAGCTGGCCCAGCGTGAGGTTGGCCGCCTCGGATATGCGGGCGCCGCAGGCATACAGGAACTCCAGGATGGCCTGGTCGCGCATGTCGGCGACGGTCTGCTCCCGCGGGTTGCCGGCGGCATCGAAGGGCCCGTGGACGGCCATGAGCGCCGCCATCTCGGCCCGCTTCACCACATGGGGCAGATGCCGCTTCTGCTTCGGCCCCGACAGGGCATCGGCGGGGTCGTCCTTGCGCAGCCCCGCCGCCTGCAGCCAGCCGTAGAACCCGCGCAGCGATGACAGGTGCCGGCTCACCGTGGCCCGGGCATAGCGGGCCTGGTCGAGCTCGCCCAGATAGGCCCGCAGGTCCCGATGGCCGGCCGTGAGCGGGTCGACCTTCCGGCGTCGGCACCAGCGCCCGAAGGCCCGCAGGTCGGTGCCGTAGGAACGCAGGGTATGGGGCGATGCGGCCTTCTCGACCTCCAGGGAGGCCAGGTAATCGCCGATCAGGGTTTCGAGGGCGTCTTCGCCGGGGACCCCGGCTGCGGCATCCGCCGGAGCCGCCGCAGCGGCCGGCGCCGGGCCGCGGCGCTTCGAGGCGCGGGTCTTGGAGGCGCGGGGGCTCACCTCGCACGGCCCCTATCCATCAGCCCGACCTGCTCCAGCGCAGCGACATAGCCCACTAGGGCCGCCGCACCGCGCTCGCTGTAGGCGCGATAGCGCTCCCCCTTGTTGCGCACCGGGGGGTCGAGCGGCGGCATGATGCCGAAATTCACATGCATGGGCTGGTAATCGGCGGTGGCGGGGTCGGTCGCATAGGCCAGCAGCGCCCCGAAGGCCGTCTGGCGCGGCAGCGGAGGCAGCTCGATGCCGCGCAGGGCGGCTGCGACAGCCAGGGCGCAGTGCACACCCGAGCGCAGGGCCTCGCAATAGCCCTCGGTCCCGCCCAGCTGGCCCGCCACATGCACCGGGCAGCCCGCCGCATCCGCCGGCATGCGCAGGCGCAGGTCGGCGCCCAGCAGGCGCGGCGCATCCAGGAAGGTGTTGCGGTGCATCACGCCGAAGCGGGCGAACTCCGCCTGCGCAAGCCCCGGGATGAGCGAGAAGACCCGCTGCTGTTCCGGGAAGGCCAGGTTGGTCTGGAAGCCCACCAGGTTGTAGGCGGTGCGCTCGGCGTTCTCGGCCCGCAGCTGCAGCGCGGCCCAGGGCCGGCGGCCCGTACGGGGATCCGTCAGGCCCACGGGCTTCAGGGGACCGAAGCGCGGGGCGTCCCGGCCGGCCCGCGCGATCTCCTCGATGGGCTGGCAGGCCTGGAACAGATCCCTCGATTCGAACTCGCGGGCGATGATGCGGCGCGCGCCCAGCAGGGCATCGATGAAGCGCTCGTATTCCTCCTTGGTGAAGGGGGCGTTCAGGTAGTCGCCGGCGCCCTCCTCGTAGCGGCTCTGGCGGAACAGCACCGAGCCGTCCAGGGAGTCGGCCATCACGATGGGGGCCGCGGCATCGTAGAAGGCCAGGTAATCGGCACCCAGGGCCCGGCCCAGCGAGGCAGCCAGGCTGTCGCTGGTCAGGGGGCCCGTGGCCAGGATGGCCGCCTCGTAGCCGGCCAGGTCGTCCAGCGAGGCCACCTCGCGGCGCACCAGGCGGATGAGGGGCTGGGCCCCGATGGCGGCGGTGACGGCCGCCGAGAAGCGGTCGCGGTCCACCGCCAGGGCACCCCCCGCCGGTACCGCGCAGTCGAGCGCCCGGGCATAGAGGAACGAGTCCAGAGCCGCCAGCTCGGCCTTCAGCATGCCGGCAGCGCTCTCGGGCTTCAGGGATTTCAGGGAGTTCGAGCATACCAGCTCGGCGCAGTCGCCGCCCTTGTGGACGGGCGTCTGCACGGCCGGGCGCATCTCGAAAAGGTCCACCGCGATGCCCCGGGCGGCCAGCTGCAGCGCGGCCTCGCTCCCCGCCAGCCCCGCTCCCGCTATGGCGACTCTGCTTTCCATAGCCGCCAGTGTACCATGGCCCCGCGCCGGAGGTACCGCAGGGGGACGTTCACTTTCGGTCCACCGCAGCTGCTTACGCAAATCGCCCTATAGAGAAACGATAACCGGGACCGCAGCAAAACGCGATATCGGGCTTCTGCAAGATAGCAGGCAATTATGCCACCATCACCCGACAGGCGCATCCCGCCCCCATGGCAGATGCACCCAAACCGCATCTATAATCTGCGATACACATCGCTGCGATGGCCGATTCTGAAGAGCTCGATCACTATCCGCTCGTCGTCAATGGTTCCGAGTATGCGATACGTGCCCACACGCCAACGCCAGCCATCATCCATACCCTGCAACCTCTTCGCCTGAGGGAGAGCCCGAGGATTTTCACAACCATCGAGCTGGTCTATGAAAGAAGCAACGAGCGCGAGTGTCTTCCCATCAAGCGCCGCGAGCTGCTTTCGGGCCCGCTTGGTCAATTCAACACGGTAGCCCATAGCCTATGCGAGCCCGAGTTCGCTTTTAGCATCCGACCAGCTTATACGCGAACCATCATCCTCGTCGATGGCTGCCTTCAGGTCGCGAGCATCCATTTCGTCTTCAAGGCGCTCGAGCGTCCACTGCCTCACTTGGGCCGAGAATGTCGTCCCGTTCATTTCGGCAAAAGCGGTTATCCATTCCCTCTCATCGGGAGCAAAGCGAATCGCAGAAGCCTTCATAGCCATATGAGCTGCCCATGCTTTCCTATAACGAGTATACGATGTCAACTCATAATAGGGAAATGAGGATACGATGTCAACTCTGCGCCTATCGGAAATCAACCGTATTCCACTGCTCAATCCTGCAGCCCTGCCTCTCAGGCCACTACCGGGCCCCAGCGACCGTCGGCGTGGCGCTCGATGAGGCGGCTGCCCTCCCCTTGGAACAGCGCCTGGTTGAGGCGGCTGCGGGCCCGGGACGGCCCGTAGATGCGTGCGGCCAGCTCCGAGAGCTCCTCCATGGTCAGGGGCTGCGCCAGCAGCGCCTGCAGCAGCGGCTCGTCGGTCCCGGCGACCTCCTTCGCGGGCAGGGGATCCTGCTGCAGCACGCCCAGATGGTCGAACAGGGCCGCCTCGAAGCTCTCGTCGTCCACGATGGGAACGGCCCCCTGGTACAGCAGCCGGTTCGACCCGCGCGAGGCTGCAGAGGTGATGGCCCCCGGCACCACCAGCACCTCCTTGCCGCAGTTCAAAGCGTCGTCGGCCGTGGAGAACGTACCCGAGGGCAGTCCCGCCTCGACGATGAGCACCGCCTGGGCCAGGCCCGCTATCAGGCGGTTTCGCTCGCGGAACATATAGGGCAAAGGCGGCGTATCCCACGGGTACTCGCTCACCAGGGCCCCGCCGCCATCCACCACCTCTTGGAACAGGCGCCCATGGCAGGCGGGGTAATAGCTGTCGCAGCCGCCGCCCAGGAACACCACCGTGGGGGCGCCGGCTGCCAATGCGGCGCGGTGCGCCTCGCCATCGCACCCCCGCGCGCCACCCGATATGATGCATACCCCCTTCCCCGCCGCCACGCCGGCGAAATGCCGTGCGCAGCTGAGGCCGTAGGGCGTGGCCTTGCGTGCCCCGATCACCGCCAGCCCCGGCACCAGGCAATCGGGGTTCCCCAGCACGTACAGCTGCCGCGGCGGCGCGGGCACCGCCCCGAGCGATGGCGGAAACCCCCTGTCGCCGAGGGATACCATGACCCGGGGGCCGTCGAGCCTGCGCCGGCCCATCACGCACCGCTCCCGGCCCTCAGGCGCAGGGCGAGGGCTTCGTACAGATGGTCGACGGACACGCGGGGAGCCTCCTCCATATCGGCGATGGTGCGTGCGATGGAAAGGGTGCGCACGATGCCCCGGCCGCTCATGCCGTGGGTGCGCGCCGCGGCATCGAGGACGTCCTGGCCGGCGGCATCCAGGCGGCACGAGCCGGCAGGGCTGCGGGCCGGGCGGTCCTCCCCCGTGCGGGCCCGGCGCCATGAGGCGTATTCGCGGCCTTTCAGGACGCCTTCGCGCAAGGCGTCCGACCCGGTGCCCTTGCGCGAGGCGATGACATCCCGCGGATCGACGCGGCATACATCGATATGGATGTCGATGCGGTCCATCAGGGGACCCCCTATGTGGTTCTGGTAGGCCTGGATCTGCGCCGGGCTGCACGTGCATTCGTGCCGGGCATCGCCGAAATAGCCGCACGGGCAGGGGTTCGATGCCCCTACCAGCATGAAGCGGGCCGGGAAGGCCACGGTGCCCTCGGCCCGGGCGATGCGCACGGTGCCCTCCTCGAGGGGTTGGCGCACCTGCTGCAGCACCGAGGGCTTGAACTCGGCAAGCTCGTCGAGGAACAGCACGCCATGGCACGCGAGGGATATCTCCCCCGGCTTCACCGGCGATCCGCCGCCGATGAGGCTCGGCGAGGTCGCAGAATGGTGGGGCGAGCGGAAGGGGCGGCGGCCTGCCAGCACCGATGCCGTATCCTCCCCCGCCACGGAATGCACCAACGCGCATTGCAGCACCTCGTCTGGGTCGAGCGGCGGCATGATGGAGGGCAGCCGCGATGCCAGCATGGTCTTGCCGGAGCCCGGCGGCCCCATCATGAGCACCCCGTGCCCTCCGGCGGCTGCCACCTGCAGTGCCCGCTTGGCGACCTCGTTACCGGATATATCGATGAAATCCGGCTGGTCGGGCGGCACCTCCCGGCTGCCGCAATCCACCGGCCCGAAGCCCTGCCGCTGCAGGTCGCCCAAGCACCCCAAGCCCGCCGCCTCGAGCCCCTCTATGGGGATGAGCCCCTCGGCCCGGCAGCTGCACACCAGTTGGCATCCCTGGTCGCGGGCGCACAGGCCGTAGGCCAGAAGCCCCGCCACCGGCCGCACCCGCCCGTCCAGCGAGAGCTCGCCCACGAACAGGCGGCCCTCCGATACCTCCGGCGGCACCTGCCCGGTGGCGACGAGGATTCCCAGCGCGATGGCCAGATCGAGCCCCGATCCCGTCTTCCTCAGCGAGCTTGGCGCCAGGTTCACCAGCACGCGGTCGGCGGGCATGGCGAAACCGGATTGCCTCAGGGCCGCGCGCACGCGCTCGCGCGATTCCTGCACAGCCGCATCGGCCATGCCCACCACGTTGAAGGCCACCACGCCATGGGATACCACCACCTCGACCTCGACGGGTATGGCGGTCACGCCCTTCAGCACGGCGCTTCTGACGACGCAGCGGCCGCCCACCCTAGGCCACCTCGGCGAAGGCGTTCACGTAATGGCGCACCAGGGCCCGTTCGCCGTTCACCACCAGCAGGGCGACAATATCGAAGCGCACGCACATATCGGTATAGTCGTGGTCGCGCAGGTACCACCCGGCTATCTTCTCGTAGCGGCTGCGCTTCTGGGCATCCACCGCCTCCACCGGCAGCCCGTGGTCCAGGCTGGTGCGCGTCTTCACCTCGCAGAACACCAGGGTACCCTCGTCGAGGGCCACGATATCCGCCTCGCCGGCCGGGCACTCCCAATTGCGCTCGATCACCTCGTAGCCCATGCGCTGCAGGTAGCGCGCCGCCGCCTGCTCGCCGCGCCGCCCTATCTCATGGGCGGTCATCCCATCGAGAACCGTCTGCTCTTCCATCATTGCTCCTTTCGACGGGAAGCAATGCTAGAGCTGCAACCTTGCCGATCGGACCGTCGCGGCGCAGCACGGCCCCAACGCCCCCGACGCAGGATCCCCTGCGAATCAAACGGGGATTCGCCCCGTTCTGGCAGGAAAGCGCACGGAAACCGGCCCGGAGCCCATCGGGCATCGCCCCGATGGGTCAGAAGAGCGACTGCTGCTGGAAAGCCCGGCAGAAAGAGGCCCGGTGAACCGGGGAGAGCCCGTATCTCGCAATGGCCTCGATATGCTCGGCCGAGCCGTAGCCCTTATGGGAGGAGAACCCGTATTGGGGAAAAGTGGAAGACAGCTGCACCATGAGCCGGTCGCGCTCGACCTTGGCCACGATGGAGGCTGCGGCGATGGCGGCGCTGGTGCCATCGCCCTTCACCACATTCGCCTCGCGGGCGTCTATGCCGAGGGGATTGCCGTCCACGAGCACGGTGCTAAGGGGCAGCCCCGCGCCCTCGACCTCGTCGAGCGCCCCCTTGAAGGCAGCCCGCAGGCAGGCGGCCATACCCTCGCCGTCGATGCGCGCCGGCTCGATATAGTAGACGGACCAAGCCAGGGCCGCTTCCTTGATGCGGGCCGCGGTTTCCTCGCGCTGGGCCGGCGTCAGCTGCTTGGAATCGTTCAGCAGGGGGATGCGGGGGCTGTCCGGCAGCACCACGGCTCCCACCGCCAAAGGACCGGCCACCGCACCGCGGCCCACCTCGTCGAGGCCCACCACGGTCTCGGCGGCGCCCCATCGCCGGTCGAAGGCGTAGAGCGCTTCCAGCCGCGCCTCCTCGGCAGCCTCGGCGGCCAGGCGCCGGCGGCAGGCCTCCACCGCCGAGCGCACGCCCTTGCGCCCGTCGGCCGCCAGAGCCTCTTCCAAAGCGGGGAACTCGCAGGCATCGGCTGCGGCCAGCAGCCCCCTTATCTCGGCAACCGTAAGGTCCAAGGCGACATCCTTCCTCCCCTCGCGCCCCTGCGCAGAAAAAAGGCCCGCCTAAGCGGGCCTTCCATCGCACCGGGCTCCAAGGCCTAGCGGTAGGCCTTCTCCTTGATCTTGGCTGCCTTGCCCACCTTGTCGCGCAGATAGTACAGCTTGGCGCGGCGCACATCGCCGCGGCGGACGACCTCGATCTTGTCGATCTTGGGGGAATGCACCGGGAACGTGCGCTCCACACCCACGGAGAAGCTGATCTTGCGCACCGTGAAGGTCTCGCGGCTGCCATGGCCGTGGCGGCGGATCACGTCGCCCTGGAACACCTGGATGCGCTCGCGATTACCCTCGGTGATGCGGTAGTGCACCTTAACCGTATCGCCCACGTTGAACGGGGCGACTTCCTCTTTCATCTGCTGCTGCTCGATAGCGCGAATGATATCCATTTCCAATCCTTCTATAAGTTCATGCAGTACCTATGGGTCCTTAATGCTTCCAGACGCGACTTGTTAGTATATTACTGCCGCATGCCCGATGCAAGATGCATCTTTTTCCCGCCTGCGAATCGCCACATCGGGGCCGCCGGCGGCGGCCATGCGGGCCGCGCGATGCGGCAGATGCCCCCGCGCAGCCTACACGAGCATGAGCAGCGCGAAGAAGGCTATGCCGGCCAGGGCGGACCACAGAAGCGATTTCGTCAGCCGCGCCACCGCCACCACGCCGCCGGCGGCCAGCAGGGGTGCGGCGGCAGGCCACAGGCCTGCATCGAACATGCCGGGCGTGAACAGGTCGTTGGCCACCAGCGCTGCGAAGGCGGCCGGGGGGATGTAGCCCAGGGCCTCCTCGAGGCGGCGCGGCAGCTGGCGCCCCTTCAGCAGGAACAGCGGCAGCACGCGGCAGGCCAGCATGGTAACGGCGCAGCAGCCGAAGATGATGAGGAACTGGGGCCAGGTGATCGCCTGCATGTCAGCCCACCTTCTCCCGCACGGCCGTGAAGGCGATGGCGCAGGCCACGCCCACGACCGCGCCCACGAAGATGGCCGGGCCCGCCATGCCCAGGCACTTGCACAGGATGACGCCGGCGGCCGCCCCGGCAGCCCCCACCGCGTTGGCGGCGCAGATCTTCTGGGTGACCAGCAGGCAGATGAAGATGGAGGTCATGGCGAACGAGGCGATGGCCAAGGGAATGCCCAGGGCATCGCCCAAGAGCACCCCGGCGATGCACGAGAGGGTCCAGGAGCTCTGCGAGAACAGGTTCACGAAGGCAGCCCGGCGCACCGACCAGCCCCCTGCCTCGAAGCGCTGGGTGTTCACCCCGAAGCTCTCGTCGGTCACCGTGGCGGCGAACAGGAACGACAGCCGCTTCGAAGCGCCCCTGCACCAGGGCGCGAAGGCGGCGGAATACAGCATCTGGCGCGTATTGACGAAGG
Source organism: uncultured Eggerthellaceae bacterium (assembly GCA_947564425.1). Lineage (GTDB taxonomy): Bacteria > Actinomycetota > Coriobacteriia > Coriobacteriales > Eggerthellaceae > UBA9715. Next base: position 4,406 of record CANOBU010000035.1, on the reverse strand, counting down.
ATACGCTGGCTATGATGGACGCAGGCGACGACAGTGCCAGCCACATGTTGGGGATCATGAACTGCCCCGCACCGGAATAGAACAGCGCGCACAGCAGCAGCACCTGCACCCAACCCAGGCCGATGGAGGCCGACAATATGCCGCAGGGTATGCCTATGGCCACATAGCCCAGCATGATGGGCACGGCGGCCTTGAAGGCCTCTTTGATGTCCGCGGCAAGATCCATAGATTGCGATTATAGCTGCGATTCCAGGTCGCGGGGTGCGAATACGCCCCGTTCGGTGATGATGGCGCCTATGAGGGAGGCCGGCGTCACGTCGAAGGCCGGGTTCATCACATCCACCCCGTCGATGGGCGCGGGCAGCACCTCGGACGGGTCGCGCTGCTCGATGGCGATGGCGCCGCCGTCGGCGCAGGCGCCGTCGATGGTGCTGAAGGGCGCCGCCACATAGAAGGGAATGCCATGGTGGGCAGCCAGCACCGCCACGCCGTAGGTGCCTATCTTGTTGGCGGTATCGCCGTTGCGGGCGATGCGGTCGGCCCCCACCACGACGCAGTCGATGAGGCCCCGGGCCATGGCCGATGCCGCCATATCGTCGCAGAGCAGCGTCACCGGCACGCCGGCCCGGGAAAGCTCCCAGGCGGTCAGGCGCGACCCCTGCCCCACCGGCCGCGTCTCGTCGGCATATACCCGCTGCACTTTCCCCTGCCCCGCCGCCGCGTACACCACGCCCAGGGCCGTGCCGTAGAACACCGTGGCCAGGCTGCCGGCGTTGCAATGGGTGAGCACCCGGCTGCCCGGCTGCAGCAGGGCAGCCCCGTTGGCCCCGATGGCGCGGTTGACCGCCTCGTCCTCGGCCTCGAGGGCCTTCGCGAAATCGAAGAGCCCCGCCGCGATGCCGCCGGCCGCGGCACCGGTACCGGCCAAGCGGTCGAATTCGCCCTCGGCCCGGTGCACCATGGCCGCCAGGTTCACCGCCGTGGGGCGCGCGCCGGCGACCTGCGCCGCCATGCGATGGAAGGCGGCGCCGTAGGCGGGGTCGAAGGCATCGTCCCCGCTATGGCAGGAAGCCCACAGGGCCAGGGCCGCAGCCCCCGTAACCCCGATGGCCGGCGCCCCCCGCACCGCCAGCGCCTTGATGGCCGCAACGACCTCTTCCCAGGTACCGACCTCGGCGAACACCAGATTCCCGGGGAGTGCCCGCTGATCCACATAGCGAAGAGCAGCTCCCCCATCCCGCAAGACGAGCTCGACGGTACGGGGGAGCTTATCAAGATGCAATTCCAAAGTACAGGACCTGCAAGTTACTCCGCGATGGCAGCCTGCGCGGCGGCAAGGCGCGCCACGGGCACGCGGTAGGGCGAGCAGGACACGTAGTCCAGGCCCACCTTGTTGAACTTATGGATGGAATCCGGGTCGCCGCCGTGCTCGCCGCATACGCCGCACACCAGGTCGGGATTGGTGGCGCGGCCGCCCTTCACGGCGATGTCGATCAGCTTCACCACGCCGTCATCCACCGTGGCGAAGGGATTCACCTTCATGATGCCCAGGGCCTCGTAGTCCTTGAAGAACTTGCCCTCGACGTCATCGCGGCTGAAACCGAAGGAGGTCTGGGTCAGGTCGTTGGTGCCGAAGCTGAAGAAGTCGGCTTCCTTGGCTATCTCGTCGGCGGTCACCGCGGCCCGGGGCAGCTCGATCATAGTGCCCACCTCGATGAACGACAGGTCCACGCCCTCGCGCTCGGCCACCTCGGCGATGGCGGCCTCGGCCTCGCCGCGGGCGTAGATGAGCTCGTTTTCCATAGACACCAGCGGGATCATGACCTCCGGCAGCGGGTTGAAGCCCTCCTTCTTCAGCTGGGCCGTGGCCGCGGCGATGGCGCGCACCTGCATCTGGGTGAGGCCCGGCATCACTATCCCCAAACGGCAGCCGCGCAGGCCCAGCATGGGGTTCATCTCGGCCATGGCGTCGGCAGCGGCCAGCAGGGTCTTGGCCTCGGACATATCGCGGCCCTCGACCTCGCCCACGGCCACTTCGATGGCCAGGTCGCGCGGGGCCGGCAGGAACTCGTGTAGGGGCGGGTCCAGCAGGCGGATGATCACGGGCAGGCCGTCCATGGCCTTCAGCATCTCGTAGTAGTCGCCCTCCTGGGCCTCGTAGAGCTTATCCAAGGCGGCGTTGTAATCGTCGCTGCCGTTCTCGGCCAGGATCATATCGGCCACGATCTGCTTGCGGTCGCCCAAGAACATGTGCTCGGTGCGGCACAGGCCGATGCCCTGGGCGCCGAACTCGCGGGACAGGTGCGCATCGGCGGGGTTGTCGGCGTTGGCCCGCACCCCCAGGGTGCGGAACTCGTCGGCCCACTCCAGGATGGTGTCCAGGTCGCCGGTGAGCTCCGGCTGCACGAGGTCGACCGCCCCCAGCACCACGATGCCCGTGGTGCCGTCCAGCGATATCATGTCGCCCTCGCGGATCACGATATCGGTGCCGGCGATGGCCGCCTCCTTCTTCTCGGCATCGATCTTCAGGGCCTCCACGCCGCAGACGCAGGGAGCGCCCATGCCGCGGGCGATCACGGCTGCATGGGACGTCTTGCCGCCATGGGAGGTCAGGATGCCCTCGCTGGCGATCATGCCGGCCAGGTCGTCGGGCGTGGTCTCCCAGCGCACCAGCACCGTCTTCTTCCCCTCCTCGGCGGCCTCGACGGCCGCATCGGCGGAGAACACGGCAGCGCCCACGGCGGCGCCGGGGCTGGCGTTCAGGCCGCGGGCCACCACGTCGTATTTCGCGTTCTTGTCGAACTGCGGGTGCAGCAGCTGGTCGAGCTGCTCCGGCTGCACGCGCATGACGGCCTCGCGCTTGTCGATGAGGCCCTCGCGCTCCATGTCGATGGCGATCTTCAGGGCGGCGGCGGCGGTGCGCTTGCCCACGCGGGTCTGCAGCATGAACAGCTTGCCCTGCTCGATGGTGAACTCGATATCCATCATGTCGCGGAAGTGGTTCTCGAGCAGCACGAAGATATCCTCGAGCTCCTGGCCCGCCTCCTCCAGGCCCGGGGTCGCCTTCAGCTCGGCGATGGGGCTGGTGTTGCGGATGCCTGCCACCACGTCCTCGCCCTGGGCGTTCACCAGGTAGTCGCCGTAGTACTCCTTGGTGCCGTCGGCGGCATTGCGGGTGAAGGCCACGCCGGTTGCCGACGTGTCGCCCTTGTTGCCGAACACCATGCACTGCACGTTCACGGCGGTGCCCAGATCGTCGGCGATCTTGTTCTGCTTGCGGTACAGGGTGGCGCGGGGGTTGTTCCAGGAACCGAACACGGCCTCGATGGCCAGCTTCAGCTGGGCCATGGGGTCCTGGGGGAACTGCACGGCGCCGTCCACCACCAGCTCGGGGTATGCGGCCCCGTCGACGTTCTCGGTGAAGATGCCCTTGAATATGCCCACCAGCTCCTGCAGGTCCTCGGCGGTCAGCTCGGTGTCCTCCTTCACGCCGCGGTCGGCCTTCATGGCGCTGATGGCCTTCTCGAACAGGTCGCCGTCCAGGCCCATCACCACGTTCGAGAACATCTGGATGAAGCGGCGGTAGCTGTCCCAGGCGAAGCGGGGGTTGTCGGTCTGGGCGATGAGGCCGTTGATGGAACGGTCGTTCAGGCCCAGGTTCAGCACGGTGTCCATCATGCCGGGCATCGACATCGGGGCGCCCGAGCGCACCGACACCAGCAGCGGGTCGTTGTCGTCGCCGATCTTCTTGCCCATGCGCTCCTCGAGGTCGACGCGGTAGGCGCTGATCTCGTCCAAGGCGCCGGCGGGCCAGGTGTTGTCGGCATCGGCGTATTCCATGCAGGTCTGGCAGCTGATGGTGAATCCCGGAGGCACGGGCAGCCCGATGTTGGCCATCTCGGCAAGGTTGGCACCCTTGCCGCCCAACACGTATTTCATGTCGGTGTTGCCTTCGGTCACGTTGTTCCCCTGGGCGTCCTTGCCGAACTTGTAGACGCGCTTCACTGCCTCAGCCACCTTGGACTCCTCACCCTCGTTCTGCATTAAAGCCGAAACGGATATTGCCTCCCGGCGCCCCCGCGGGCGGCGCTGGGAAAAATGACAACGTAATAGTAACGCAAATCGACCCGGAACTGTGAAGTCCCGGGTCGATTTTTAGGGCCAATGGGAAGCCGCGGCAGCCCTACAGCAGCGAGAAATCGGCCACGTTGGCGAACACGCCGACGAAGCGGTTCAGGAGCCTCAGGCGGTTGGCGCGCACCTGCAGGTCGTCATCCATCACCATGACGTCCTCGAAGAAGCGGTCGATGGGCGCGCGCAGGGCAGCCAGCTCGGCCAGGGCCGCGGCGTAATCGTCGGCCGCGAGGGCGGCCACCACGCGGGCCTCCGCCTGCTGCACGGCCTGG
>CANOBU010000034.1 GCA_947564425.1 uncultured Eggerthellaceae bacterium | reverse complement strand
GAGCAGGGGACTCTTAATCCCAAGGTCCGGGGTTCGAGTCCCCGCCGGTCCACCATGGAAACCGAAAGCCGCCTCCGGGCGGCTTCTTCATAGGGGCACCCCTACATGTAATCTTCCAGATCGATCTGCATCAGGTACACGTCCTCGCGCATCCTCTGGGCCTCGGCGCGGCTGAGGCGCTCCTCCTCGTAGGCCTGCTGGATCTTCTCCAGCTCGATGCGCAGGCCCAGGCGCGTGGCCCGCAGGTCCAGCTCGGCGTTCTTCGCAAATGCCGTGACCGAGGGGCCGGGCCCCCGCAGCATCGAGAGCATGCGCTGGTATTCCAGCATCAGCTGGCTCACTTTCTCGGATTGGAAGCCCGGCTGATTGATCTCGCGGCCCAGGCGGCCGATGACGTACTCTGCCGCCCGGATCTGGATATCGCGCATGATGCGTTCGTAGCCGTTTTCGCCTGCACCCCCTTCGCCGGGCATGCGGTTGCGCAGCCGCTGCCACAGCTTGCGCGCCACCATGCGCATGCGCCGGAACTGCGTGATGAACGCGATCTTCCGCAGCGAATCGTGCTTGATGAGCGATGAGATGCGGGCCGAGCGGCTGACATACTGGTAGCCCTCGAGCGGCGGCACCTCATCCTGCTCGATGAGGCTCAGCACGTATTCCTGCTCCCACTGCAGGACTTCCAGGCGCAGGGCCGTATCGGACTCGTCATGAAGGTCCTGCTCCTCTTTCAGCTGCTCCAGGCGATCGGTGTAGCGCGCGATGACAGGGCCCAGGGCCCGGGCGTTCTCGGGGTTCTGCTTGGCGGTGAGCTCTTCGATGACCCCGCGGAATATCTCGGCCTTCGCCTCGTTGTCGCGGTCGCACTGCTCGCAGGGATCCTCCCGGCGGGGCGCCAGCAGGGGCACGAGGAACGTCGCGCATAGCAGCGACAGCAAGATGACGCCGCAGGATAGGAATATGAGCAGGTCGCGCTGGGGAAATGCCACCACGGCGGTGCCGTCATTCACATAGATGGGAAGCGAGAACATGATGGCAAGGGTTATGGCGCCCTTCGCGCCGGCGAGGGTCATCACGGCGGCGGAGCGCAGGCGCTGCCGCAGGGGAACCTCTTCGCCCTGCTCCTTGAATGCCAGCGCCTCGGAGGCGAGGGTCCACAGGAAGCGCACGCCATACATCAGCAGGGTGATCACGGCGATGATGAGCACCGCATCGAAGTTGCTGATGCCCTCGTCTATCCAGAAGCCACCGAAGGCCTGGGGCAGCTGCGTGCCCAGCATGACGAACACGATGCCGTTCAGGGCGAAGGTGAGCACCTCCCACACGCTGGACGAGACGATATTCATGCGCGAGACGGAGGGGTCGATACTGCGCGGCATGAGCGACATGGTGATGCCGCAGGCCACCACCAGGATGACCCCCGACACATGGATGGCCTCGCCCAGCAGGTAGGCGATGAACGGGGCCAGTATCTCCAAAGCCACATGGAAGGTGGTGGTGGCCAAGCCCATATCGCGCACCTTCTCGGCCCCCTTCGCCAGCAGGAAGCCCAGGATGACACCCGCCGCCAAGGCGCCGAAGAAGCTCAGGAGGAACTCCCCCGCCGCCTCCACGGCCGAGAACGACCCGGTGACGACCGCCGCCACGGCGAACTGGAACGACACGATACCCGAGGCATCGTTCAGAAGCGACTCCCCCTGCAGCACCGTCTTCTGGCGCTGGGGGATAGCGGCCTGCCGGGCCACGGATGCCACGGCGATGGGGTCGGTGGGGCCCAGGGCCGCGCCCAGGGCGAAGGCGGCGGCCAGGGGTATGGAGGGGGCCAGCCAGTTCAGGGTGAATCCCACGACCAGCACGATGGCGATGACCAGGCCTATGGCATAGGAGAGCATGGAGCGGCGGTTCTTCCACAGCGATACCTTGTCGGCCTCCCGGGCCTCGTGGAACAGCAAAGGCGCGATGAACAGCACCAGAAACAGCTCGGGGTTCAGGGTGATGGCGATCTGGCCCTGGGCGATGAGCGCCACCGCTATGCCGCAGGCTATCTGGATGAGCGGCAGGGAGATGCGGGGCAGCAGCTGGGCGATGACCGACGAGGCCAGGACGGTTGCCAACAGCACGAGGGCCAGGACCAAAGCTGCCAAGGAATCTCCTTTCCGGGAACGGTGCCATGCGGGCCGAAGCCCTTTCATCCCGATGCTACCACAGCGGCAGCGGCGGCCGGCGGCGGCACGGACCCGTGCGCCCCATCGGCAGCGGAATCCCACGATTCCTCCGCAGGCGCAATCGTTGTCATCCGCCAATAATGTCGGGGCGAAATGATGACTGCTGCCGGGAGACCGCCGCGCTTATGCTATCATTGACCGGTATTCGAACCGATGGATGGGCCGCTCGGCAGGGCATGGCGGCCATCCCAGCCTGCAAAGGACGACGCCATGGATCAGATGTGGAGCCAGTGCCACCCCCGGACCGACGAAGAGCTGTTGGAATGCGCGGCCCTCGGCAAATCCCTGAACCGGCTGTCGCAGCCCACCATCCTGACCATCCTGGCCGCCAACAACCGCCCCATGCACGGCTACATCATCGTGCAGCAGGCAGCGAACTCCCCCATGTTCGGGGGCCGCAAACCCGATGCCACCGGCATATACCGTGCCCTCAAGCGCATGGAAGAGGCCGAGCTGGTGAAATCCTGGTGGGACACCCCCGAGGAAGGGTCGGCCAAGCGCCAGTTCGAACTCACGGAGAAGGGACGCCTGTGCCTGCGCCGCTGGATCGATGCCCTGGCCTGCTATAAGATGACCATCGAGGACCTGCGCGTCTCGGCCTCCACGGCCCTGGGCATCGACGTGCCCCCCACCCCCTACTGCGCCCATGCCGCCGATGGGGGCGAAGCCGACTAGGCGGGACGCCTCATGGGAACCGGCCCGCATTCTGCCCGGTAAGGGCACCTGTCGCAATCCTCCGAGGCGGCCTCGAGGTCGACCTCGTCCCAGCCCATCTCGCAGAACCCCATCTTGCGGTAGAAGCCCTCGCTGGGCCCCCGCGCGATCAGCCGCAGCTCGCCGGCGCGGGCGGCGGCATCCTCGATGAGGGCCCGCCCCACCCCGTAGCCCCGCCAGGGGCCGTAGGTCACGATGGGGTTCACATAGGCTATGCCGGCGACATCGTCCTGCAGGCGGCAGAAGCCGACCGGCGCATCGGAGCCGTCCACCGCCACCCGGATGCGCGCAACCCCCGGCATGCGGTCCATGCCCTCGGCAGCCGCATAGGAATCGATGAGGGGCATATCATCCGGCCGCGCATCGCGTATGCTGAACAGCCCTCCCATGGGACACCGGCTTCCTCAGCCCCGCATGGGGGGCAGATACACCTTGTCGCGCTCCTGGGGGATGACGCGCTTCGAGAGCTCGCGCACGCCCTTCACGATATCGGGCATGAGCTCGATGGGGATGCCCATCATCATCATATCGTCGCCCACATCGGTGGAGGCCCGGCCGCCATAGCAGCCGAAGGATATGTTGATCTGCTTGGTGGTCAGGGGCAGCAGGGTAACCTCCACGCAATGGGAGTTGTAGCCGCTGGCATGGAAATCGTGGCGGTGCCCGGTGTAGTACGAGGTGGCCATGGAAAGCCACATCATCTGCTCGGGATTGCCCACGATGGACACCACATCGGCGGTCGCCTTGGGATCGTCCAGGGGGAACACGCAGGTGGCATCCATGGAATGGGGCTCCAGCATGGGGCGCTCGTTCACCATGCGGCTGGCCGCCTCGCGGGTATCCAGCTTATGGAACAGCAGGTATATCTCGCCCGAGGCCAGCTTCGGCGGCACATCGGTAAGGCCCAGGATAGAGGTGCCATCGGGGCAGGAATGGCGGTTGGCGGGCATCAGCAGCGAGACGCCGCGCCGGGCCGCCAGCATGGACTGGCAGTAGCGCATGCGCTCCTTGGGGATCTGCACCCCTTCGGGATAGGGCTCGCCGGCCCGGATGAGCCGCACGCCCACGGGATGCCAGCGCAGCTGCAGCACCTCCCGCAGGGTCTGCGCCCATTCCCGGTAGGTCGCCGCCGTCTCGTCGTCGATGAGGCGCGCCCGGGGATGGTCGTCGTCGGCCGCCAGCGACTCGGGGTTCACCTCGATGGTTATGGCGTTGCGGGGGCAGTTGCCCGAGCAGGTCTCGCAGCCCCAGCACCACTGGGGGTTCACAGCCTGCGGCTCGCCGTCTTCCAGCGCGTAGACCTCCGTGGGGCAGAACGACACGCACAGCCCGCAGCGGATGCAGGCATCGCGGTCAATGGCTATGGAATACGATACGGCGCCGGCGGCGTCCTTCTCGCGGGCGGCGAAGCGCTCCATGGTGTCATCGGCATCCAGGGCGTCGGAGCCGCTTATGACGCCGGGTACGGGCAAGGGGCTGCCGGCGGCATCGGCCGCCATCCGGGATTCCGCGGTCATCGCTGCTCCTTTCCGCCCAGCAGGTAGCGCTGCACCAGATCCAGCGGGTCGTCATCGTCGCGCAGCTCTTCCTTCAGCCACGTGGGATAGATCCGGCAGCCGTGCATATCGGTCAGGTGATACGAGCAGAACGGCAGGGACTTCCCCGAGGGGGTGGTCACCATCATGGAGCACTCGCGCAGGCGCTGGGTATCCATGGTGGCGGCGTCCATGTAGTTCATCACGATGATGGACAGCCCGTCACCGGTCTGTATGCCCTTCTTATGCAGTATGTCCAGGAACACCGAGCCCTGGGGCGAATCGGGACTGAAGTTCTCGCGGTACTCCTGCTGCGTCAGAAGCTGGGTGGCCGGCACGAAGCCGCTGGGATGGGTGGCATGGGCCGGATCGTGCAGCAGGAACACACCGGTATCGCACAGGGGATGCGAGGTGCCCAGGGGCCAGAAGTCGTAGCGGCCGATAAGGCCCTCGGATTGGTCGGCCATGGCGAAGATCACATCGCCCGAGCTCATCGATTCGATGCGCTCCACGTCGAAGCGCCCCGAGGTGAAGGCGGGCTGCAGGGCGATGCCGGCCACCACATCGGAGTTCTGGCAGGCGAAGCGCAGGATATCGCCCAGCTGGCCGTCGTTCAGGCCCGATACCACGGCCACCGAGAGCACCACCTGCATGCCGCACTCGCGGCACCGCTCGATGGCCCGCAGCTTCACATCCAGGATATCCCGGCCGCAGGTGCCCTTATACACATCGCCGGTCAGGCCGTCGAACGACAGGAACACGCCGGTGAGGCCCGCAGCCACGAGCCCTTCCAGGTAGCCGGGGCGCTGGGCTATGACCAGCCCGTTGGTGTTCAGCTCGATGCCCCAGAAGCCCTTCTGGCGCCCCATCAGCACTATCTCGGCCAGATCGGCGCGGGTGGTGGGCTCGCCGCCCGTCAGCTGCACGGCGCCATCGGTGCCCACGGCATGGGCGATGGTGTCGTACATGGCCCCTATCTCGTCGAGGGTGGGGTCGTCCTCCCCTGTTTGCGAGTTCATGAAGCACACGGGGCAATGCAGGTTGCAGTTGCGCGTGACCTCTATCTCCAGCAGGGTCCCGCGGCGCTCGTGGCGGCTGCAGGTGCCGCACGAGAAGGGGCACGGGGCCGCGGCATCGTGGTTGAAGGCCGGGGGTTCCACCTTGGGGAAGCCGTGGGTGCGCACCCACTCGTAATGATCGGCGTCGTTCCACATGCGCGTGACGGTCAGACCGTGCTCGGGGCAAGTGCGCTCCATCCACACGATGCCGTCGGCATCGGCGTAGACCTGCGCCTTCAGCTCGCGCAGGCACTGGGGGCACAGGGCCGTGGTGCGATGGAGGTCGCGCCGGGCGGCTGCGGCATCCGCCGGCGCGCTAGTTGTATTTCCCGCGCTCATACTCGAATCCCTTCTGGCGCTCTTCCTGGATCGCGGTCATGCCCTTGGCGATGCGCTGGAGCTCTTCGGGCGACAGGTCGGCCTGCTGCGCCGGAACCTCCTCGCCGGGAGCCTCGCCGTTGCCATCCAGGTAGTCGCGGGGGTCGTGGTTGTCGTTGGGGGGCGTGGATATCTGGATGCCCATGAACTCGCACCAGTTCAGCGTGCGATGGGGCACGAACAGCGGCTGGTGCTTGGCCGCCTCGCGGATGGCCTTCATGCACGACAGGGAATGGGCCAGGTCCGTCACCTCGTCGATATCGGCTACGGGATCGAAGAAGGCCGAGGGGATGCCCGCCTCCTGCAGCTTCTCCACATAGCCGTCCAAAGCCGGGCGGCCGTCCATGTTGTAGTAGATGCCCGTATGGTCGATGGGCGTGTTGAAGCTGTAGCCCACCAGCGAGGTACCGCACTCCTGGCAGGGAGCCTGCACGAAGCCGGGCGTGCCCTGGGCCTGGAAGTAGTCGAGCCACTGGAAGGCCTGCTTTATATGCCCTTTGGGCATGGTGGGAACATCGCCGCCGATGGCCACGAACGACTCGTAGCCCAGGTCGAAGAGCTGCTGGCAGGCATCGTTGAAATGCTCGTCGAAGGTACTGCCCGTATCCGACAGGTAATGGATGTCCATATACCAGGGGCCCACCTCCTCGAAGAGCTCCCGCACCTTGGGCACGCTCTCGGCCGGCGTGGTGCTGCAGAAGAAGTCGTAGGTGATCTTATCGGCAGACGGGTCGGCCGCCACCGCCGCATCGTTTTCCTGCTGCAGCTCGGCGATGGCCTCCATGCCCATGGCGCACACATCGTAGAAGCAGCACTTATAGAACTGGGCAGCCTGCTCCATGGTGAGGAAACCGCCGTATTCGGTGGTCATCCGCGTTTTCACCAGCCCCGATATAGGCGGCTTCGTGAAGATGAGCAGGGCGTGTTTCTTCTCGGCCATGGCGCGATCCTCGCTTCCCATAAGGGAGGGCCCGCGCCGTCGTCACGCACGGGGCCGCCCCTTCTCGTAGACAATACCCACTATTGTACAAGGTATTATGGAAAAGCTATCAAGGGCCCTTCCGGCCGATGGCAATGGCGTGTGAACGGCAGATGCGGCAGCCGGGAGGCCCCGCACGCAGGGAAGCGCCCGTCAGGCCTTCCGGACCATGACGTCGATGGCGTTGTAGGCCCACGTGCCGATGAGGGGTTCCTCCAGGGCGCAGCTGGTCAGGGTATTCACGTTCGATTCCCAGATGCCCCCGAAATCCGGCGCCTGGGGCACACCGCGCTCGGGGAACCACCAGCCGTAATCCACGCTTATAAGGTCATCGCGCATCTTGGCTATGGCCAAGGCGAACTCCGCCTCGCCGAAATCGGTCGCCAGCCGTACGCGGTCCCCTGCGGCCAAGCCCAGGCGACGGGCCGTCGCTTGGCTCACCTCGGCTACCGGCTGGGGCACCGCCTTGCGGAAAGCGGGGTTGTCCAAATACATGGAGGCATTGTAGGGCTGCTTGCGCGCGCCGGTTATCATGGGCAGGTGCGCGGCGCCTTCGGCTTCCAAGCGCCGCACCAGATCCGGCGAGCACAGGCGCACCGGGCGCCCCTGCTGCGGCAGGCGCTGGCCGCCCAAGCGGGGCAGAAGCTCGCTGGCCAGCTCGATCTTGCCCGTGGAGGTGGCGAAGCCCCGGGGGCGGCCGTCCGCGCCGGGCAGCAGATGCTTCTCGTAGGCGGGCTGGCGCCAATAGATGCCCGAGGCGCAGTAGTCGTCCCAATCGACCCCCGCAGGTTCCAGCTGGGCGGCATAGGCCTCGGCCAGGGTCTCCTGGGGCCAGTGCTCCCCCTGCCCCAGGCGCAATCCCAGTTCGCGGAATATGTCGTAGTCGGTCTTGCGGCCGTAATAGGGCTCCACCGCCGCGGGACCCCCGTAGCCGTGGTTGGCCACACCCCCGTGGATTTGGAAGATGGGGCGCTCGATGGCACCCGCCGCCGGCAGCACATAGTCTGCCAGGGCCGCGGTGGGCGTGATGTAGTAATCCAGCACCACCAGCAGGTCCAGACCCCGCAGCGCCTCGTACACGCGGTGGGTGTCGGCGTAGGTCAGAAGCGGGTTGGTGGCGTTCACGATGAGGGCCCGCACCGGATAGGGCTCGCCGGTCTCCATGGCATGGAGCACCCGGTCGGGGGCGGCCGATGTCATATAGCGCATGGGAAGGCGCCGGCCCAGCTTCTCGGTCTGGCGGCGCACCGCATCGTAGCCCTCGAAGCTCTGGAGCGGCGTGAAGCCGTCGTTCAGGCACAGGGCCCGCTGCTCGGGCGTGAGGGCGTCGCTCATCTCGAATTCCACCTCGGGCGTGAAATCGCTCCCCTCGGCCAGCACGCAGGAACCCGGGCGGTCCACGTTGCCCGTGATGGCCCGCAAGTCGCAGATGGCACGGTGGGTCGGCGCCACCGACGCGCCCACCTGGTCGATCCCCCGGCCCGACACCAAGGCCGCAGGGCCGTCGGCGAAGATGCGGGCGGCCTCGACGATATCCTGCGGGTCCAGGCCGCAGAACTCCCCCACCGCCTGGGGGGTGAAGGGCCGCACATGGGCCGCCAGCTCGTCGAAGCCATGGCACCATTCCCCCACGAAGGCGCGGTCCCACAGCCCCTCTTCGATGATCACGTGCATGAGCCCCAGGGCAAGGGTGCAATCGGTTCCGGGGCGCACCGGCAGCCACAGGTCGGCCAGCGAGGCGCATTGCGTGAAGCGCGGGTCTGCCACCACCAGCTTTATCCCGTTGGCACGCAGGCCGCGGATGCTCTGCCAGAAGGCGGAGTTGTCGGATTGCGCCGGATTGGTGCCCCACAGGAAGAACGCCTTGGTGATACCCGGCAGCACATCGGCTTCGATGGTCCAGCCGAAGGTGATGGCGTCCATCCAGATGCGCGGATTCCAGCAGATCTGGCCGATGCCCATGTTGTTGGGCGAGCCGAACAGGCTCATGAACCGGTGCAGGGGCCAGAAGGAGCCATGGGGGCCGCCGATGGCGCTGGCCAAGGTTCCCGGGCCGTACTGCCTGCGCAGGGCCTCCAAGCGGCCGGCGATATCATCCAGCGCTTCATCCCAGCCCGCCTCTTCCCAGCGGCCGCTCCCCCGCTCGCCTACGCGCCTTAAGGGGTGGTTCACGCGCCGCGGCGAATCCAGCACGTCCAGGTTCATCTTCCAACGGCGGCATCCGGCCAGGATGCGCTCGTCGTAGGGGTAGCGGCTGGGATCGGGGCGCAGGCCCACCACCCGGCCGTCCTCGACATCGGCCAGAAACGCGCAGCAATACCCGCAGAAATGGCAATTGGTGGGCCTGACCTCCGCCACGCTACATCGAATCCAATCCGTAGAACTCGCGCACGCCCAGCGAGCCGTCGAAGAGGAAGCGCAGCTTCATGTACTGGTCGGCGTAATCCCAGGGTATGCGGTAGTCGAACAGCAGCTCCAGGTAATGGAACACCGGCAGGTCGCGTACGAGCGTGGACAGCAGGAACGTGCAGCTCATGCACGGCGTGACGATGGCATTCGCCCCGGCTTCGGCCGCTTCCCCATGGTTGAGGGCGCAGCACTTCTCTGCCGCCTCGAACCGGCCGGCGGCCCGGGGCCTCGAACCGCAGCATACCGAGCGCGTGCGGTTGTGCGCAGGCTCCACCGCCATGCCCTCGGGCATGAGCGCCCGCAGGCTGTCGGCGAATTCGCCGGTATCGCGGTCGGGGCACGAATCCTTCACGCTGAACACCACCGAGTCGGCATCGGCCAGGCGCCCGTCTTGCCGGGCGACATGCAGGGCGGTATCGGGGTCGATGCGATAGCCCAGGGCGGCCAGCTCCACCGGCAGGGGCACCACCTGGATGGCGGCGGTCGCCTCATCTTGCGCCAGCAGGTTCCTCAGGGCAACCACGCAGTTCGGGCAGGCAGCCACGATGCGCTTAATGGAAGTTTGGGAGATGCGGTCGCGGAACTGCTGCTCGAAGGCCGGGCGCACCACCTGGGACTCGGGCTCGTATTCCAGTATCTTCCCGCAGCACAGAAGCGACATGCCGTCGACGCTGCCCGCTTGCCGCAGCAGGTCGTACACGGCGTTCACCAGCGGAATGCCGTAATTCAGAAACGAGCAGCCCGGGAAGAACAGCGAGGTGCACGGGGCGACGTCGTCGCGGTGCGACTGCACGGCCTCCAAGCCGGGGAAGGTGCAGGTCACCTTGGTCTTCGCCAGCGCATCCTCGAATGTGTACTCGTCCATGGGAATACCTCCTTTGCTGCAGCCATTGTAGCAAAAGGGCCGGGGATGAATCCCCGGCCCCCATCGAAGCGCGCTCTCGGCGGCTGCGATGCTAGAACTCGTTCTCCTTGTAGGCCCACGTCTGGCCGCGCTCGAGCTCCTTGCCGGGCTTGTCCCAGCGGGTCATGAAGCGGTCATCGGAGGCCTTCAGGCGGAAGTAGTAGCGGTTCTCGTCCGGCAGGGGCTGGCGGTCGTCGGACCACACGCACAGGAAGCGCAGCAGGCAGCCGCCACACAGCACCAGCACGTTGGCAACCACGCCGGCCAGGGCGCCGCCGCTGATGTCCAGCAGCAGGGGCACGACCAGGCCCAGGCCCACCATGCCGATCCAGAAGAAGGGCGCATAGGAGCCCTTCACCCAGCGCAGGGCCACGCGCTGCTGCGTGCGGTTGCCGGCGCCCAGGAACGACAGGATCATGATGAGCAGGATGGTCAGCTCGGCGAACATCAGGATGATGTCGATGAGGTGCAGCATGCTGTGGATCTCATGCACGGCCAGGTAGTCGATCAGCGTGGCCATGACGCCCGGCCAGCCGCCCATGGACAGCATGATCATGGCGCAGGCCGTGGAAAGCGCCGAGGTGGTGAACAGGATGGGCAGAGCCGGCGTGGCCCAGAAGGAGTGCGCCTTCAAGGTGGACAGCATGACGCCCGTGTACACCATGATGCCGAAACCGGCCAGGCCGGCCAGGGCCAGCATCAGGGGGCCGATCGGCTCGAAGAAGTTGAACACGCTGAGGAAGCCCAGAACGGGCACGGCCGGCGACCAGTAGGCCAGAAGCCAGATGAGGTCGCCCACCGAGGCGATGGTCAGCAGCACGGCACCCCACTTGATGATGGAGGTGGCCGTCACGTAAGCGCGGTAGAACACCGGCGGCTGGCCCAACTCGAACACCAGGAAGAACAGGCCGATGACGATGACAATCAGCGCGACGAAGTTCGGCAGCATCATAACCTGGGTCAGGTCGATGCCGGGGAACACGAAGGCGCTGAAGATCCAGTTGAGGAACAGGATGCCGCCGCCCAGGCCGCCCAGGAACAGGTAGATCGCGATGGGGTACTCCCAATAATGATGGGGGTACTGCGGCGTCGCGTTCTCTTTTTGATAGGTCTTCTTATCCATTATCGCCTACCTCCCAAATCCGGGATGTAATAAATCTGCGGGTCGGTGCCGAGCTCTTCCAGCAGGCGGAACGTATCCACGTTGTTGACCAGCTTGGAAATCTCGGACTCGGGATCGTCCAGGTCGCCGAAGATGCGGGCCTTCTGATGGCAGGTCTGCACGCAATACGGGTCCTTGCCCGGCTCCATCTCGCGGCGGTCCTTGCAGAACGTGCACTTGCGCACGAACTGGTCGAAGCGGCGCACCGTGTGCGAGGTGTCGCGCATGCCGTAGGGGCAGGCGTTCACGCACACCTTGCAGCCCATGCACTTCGAGTAGTCCACCCATACGGTGCCGTCCTCGTCCTGCTGTGATGCGCCCGTGGGGCAGCAGGGCACGCACTCGGGGTTCTTGCAGTGCATGCACAGCGTGGGCACCCAATTGCGGTGCACATGGGGCCACTCGCCCTCTACGACGCCGCCCACAACGGGGTTGTAGACGATGTCCATAGGCAGGTCATTCCAGGTACGGCAGGCAACCGTGCAGGAATGGCAGCCGATGCACCGACGCTGGTCAATTGCCATTGCATAACGCGTCATAATGTATCTCCTCTCCTTTCCTGCCCTATTATTCCGCCGCCGGATCGGCCGGGATCAGCTCGTACTCGAAGGTATAGCGGTTGCCCGTGGCCATATCCAGCAGGTTCTCCTGAGTGGGATCGTAGGCGTAGCCGTAGGTGGCCTCGTACCAATAGCCGTCGTCGATGCCGATAAGCCAGCCGTTCTCGGGGTTGTAGATCTTACCCTCGCCGATGGCGCCCTTGGCCGTGGCGTAGCCCTTGGCGGAATCCCATTCCACGGTGGCTGCCAGCTCGTAGGGTGCGCTCTCGAGCCCGGGATAGGTGCGGATGCCGGCGACGAAGGGCACCTCGTTGCGCTCGAAGTCGTAGTAGGTGCCGGTGGCCTCATCCAGCAGGAGCTCCTTCTCGGCATCGTACATCCAGCCGCTGTGCAGGTCGTACAGCGCCTTGGTGCGCGGGTTCACCAGCCAGCCGGTCTCCTCATCCAGCTCGTAGAAGGTGCCGGGCTGGTAGAACTTGTCGATATGCCAGTTCCATTCCAAGCCCTCGGGGATCTCGCGCGGGCACTCCGGCGGGGTGAAGGGGATGGGGTCGAACGCCAGCTTCTCGTCGGAGGGCATCACGGTGACGCCGGGCACCGAGGAGGAGCCGGGGATGGACCACGTGGTGTCCTGCTTCAGGTCGAGGTCGGCGGCAGTGCACTTGTACACCTTGCACAGCAGGCCGCGGTTGGCCCAAGAGCCGCCGATGGGGTCGGTGTGCTCCTTGTCGACCGAGGTCAGCACGTTGGTATTGGACTGCAGGCAGCCGAAGGGCGCCTCGGGGTCCTCCATCGGGTCGCGCTCGGGGAACCACCAGCCGCGCGGTACCCAGATGGCCCGCGGGTCCATGGCCGGCTCCACATTGGCGCGCATGCGGATGCGGCCGCGGCGCGTCTCGATCCAGCACCAATCGCCGTATTCGATACCGTACTTCTCGGCCAACTCGGGATGGATGGTGAAATACGGGTCGGGATACAGGAAGCGCAGTCCGGGCATGTTGAACTGCTCGGAATGGTGGTAGGGCATGAACTGGCCGCCCGTGGTGAGCACCACCGGGTACTCCTCGGCCAGCTCGGGGTTGTCGATCTCGTTCTCGGCGCAGCCCACATAGGTGGGTAGCCCCGGATAGCCCAGCTCTTCCAGGATGGAAGACTTCAGCTCGACCTTGCGGGAAGGCGTGCAGAAGCCGTTCTCCTTATATTTGTAGAAGCGCTGCGGCGGGAAGTACATGCGGTAGGTCTCGACGAACTCGTCGTAGGACTCCACCGGGTAGCCCAGAGGCTTGATCACATCGTAGTAGACGTCCTCTTCGGTCTCCCAGGGCCACAGCTCGGGATCCTGGCCGCAGGCCAAGCCCAGCTCGCGCCAGAAGGTGTAGTCATCGTGGCGATCGTAGAGCGGCTGCATGGCGCGCTGGGAGCACAGGATGGAATCCGTGGCGCCGTAGTTGGTGTGCATGATCGGGCGCTCCAGGGCACCGGCGGCCGGGAACACGTAATCGCTGAAGAAGGCAGCCGGGGTCATCCAGTAATCGACCGTGACCAGGAACTCGCACTTCTTCAGAGCCTCCAGGGTCATCTTGGAGTCGCCGTAGCAGTTCACCGGGTTGGTGGCGTTCACGATGAGCGCGCGCACCTGGTAGGGGTCGCCGGTGATGATGGCCTTGAACACCGACGGGCCGTGGGCCTCGCACATCCACTCCGTGGTGGGCGCCTTGCCCCAGGTGGCCTTGGCGGTGTTGGCGATGAGCGTATAGCCGGGCCACGAGGTGAGCTTGAAGTCCTTCGAACCGATCTGCTTGGCCTTCTGCTCCTCGGGCAGCATCTCGTTGGCCTCCAGCTCCTCATCGGTGAGGAAGGTCATGGAGGGTCCGGGCATGAGGTCGCCGCCGGGGCAGTCCAGATTGCCGGTGAGGGCGCGCATGATGGCGCGGGCCTGGGAGCCGGTCACCGACGAGGGGCCCAGCTGGTCCCACGTGCAGCCCCACTGGATATTCGAAGGGCGATTCATGGCGTACATGCGGGCTGCCTGGCGGATCTGCTCGGGGTCGAGCCAGGTGATGGGGGCGGCCCACTCGGGAGAGTACTGCTCCATGTGGTCGGAGAGCGCATCGAAGTCGTTGCACCACTCGCCCACGAAGTTGTAGTCGACCATGCCCTCGAAGATGATGGTATGAACCATGGCCAGGGCCAGGGCGGTGTCGGAGCCGGGGCGCAAGGGCAGCCAGAGGTCGGCCTTGGCGGCCGTCTCGGAATAGCGCGGATCGACCACAATGATCTTCAGGCCGTTCAGCTGCAGGTCGGCGTAGCCGTGCATGCTCGGCAGCGTGGAGGCGCCGGGGTTCATGCCCCACAGGATGACGCATTTGGAGCTGCCCAGGTCGGTCTCGAAGGGAGACCAGCCGGAAACAGCCGTCTCTACCATGAAAGTGGGAATCCAGCACAGCAGCGCGTTATGGAAGCTGTTGGGAGAACCGAAGATATTGAAGAAGCGGCGACGGGCGTAGTCGTCGGTGCGGGTGGTGCCGCCGGCCGTGGCCACGGCCTCGGCCCCGCTTTCCTCTTTAATCTGGTTCAGGCGCTCGGCAACCTCGCGGATGCCCTGGTCCCATGGGATCTGCTCCCACTTGTTCTCGCCCTTCTCGCCTGCACGCTTCAGGCAATGGTTGATACGGGCAGGGTGATGGACGTGGCGCAGCGCTATATTGCCGCGGCAGCACAGTCCGCCCTGATTGGTGTAGTCCGGATCGCCTTCGATCTTGATGACTTGGCCATCTTTCACGTAAGCGAGGACACCGCAGTTGGCGTGGCAGAAGTAGCAGGCGCTCTTCTTGACCTCTACACCGGGAGCGTGGATGTCGACTTGCGTCATATACCTTCCCCTCTTCTCTTCCCTTTTCTTTACACACACTCGGACCTTCGCAGGTCCGGTTGAGCCGAACGTGCGATACCCATGGCGAATCCGGCGCATGGGCGCAGTCACATGCTGGATTATACAGATTTGCCGCCCTATGTACATGGGATATTCGGGCAGTGCCATAGAGTCCGCCCGGACGGCAAGGGGAACGGTTCGGGGCCCGATGGCGGACTATGGTGGGATCCGGTTGGAACAAGGGGAATCCCCGTTGGGAATGTGTCGGTTCCGGGCTGCAGGGCAAGGGATCGGATTGCTAGGTCGCGGCCGTAGCATCTCATGGCGATACCGGAAGAAGGGAGCTGCCATGAGACCGACAACCGATTTGGGACGCCGCCGTCGCCGCGCATCGAGGGGAAGGGGGCCGGGGCGCCTGCTGGCCGCCTTG
>CANOBU010000033.1 GCA_947564425.1 uncultured Eggerthellaceae bacterium | reverse complement strand
ATGAGATATGATTATCGTTTTAATCACCTTATTGGTACTAATGATTGCTGGTTATAATAGGCTTCAGGATAGCCCAGTCGGCTGGCGATATGTTCGGGTTGCTCATCGTGATGTGCATCATCGGGATGTGGCTGTTCCAGATTCTCGAGAATATCGGTATGACCTGCGGGCTCATGCCCATCACGGGCATCCCGCTGCCGTTCATGAGCTACGGGTCGTCGTTCATGGTGGTGAACTTCGCCCTGTTGGGTCTGATGGGTTCCGTATGGGCCCACAGGAAGGACAATTTGAAGAGGGCGGATTATGCAGCTACCCGTTGATATCAAGGCGCTGTTGGACGAGACGACCAATATCAAGGCGGCCCACGAGACCGAGATAGATGTGAGCGTCTACATCGATGATACGGCTCCGGCCGACCTGGCGGCCCATGTAAGGAATGCCTTCGCCAGCTCGCTTCCCACCGTGCGCATGACCCTGACTTACCTCGGCCCGGGCTTCATCCCGCAGCCGACCGACGATATAGCCGTCATCGTCGCCGGCGCATCGGATGGCATCGGCGGCTATGCCGATAGCCTGCGCTCGGTGGGGGTGCCGGTCATGGTGGTGGCGGCCCAGGCCGCGCCCGTGGCCGACCGGGCCCGGGACGCGGGTCATCCCATTCCCCAACATGACCTCATAGCGCCCGATGAGCGCCCGGCGCCCGAACCCGATGCCGCAGACGAGGCGCAATCGGTGGCGGCCCATGCAGCCAAGGGGCTGCCCATCGGCCAGTGGAACGGTGCGGACCTGCTGTTCGGCCGCAAGGGCGGCGAGGCATCCCCCCAGGATCCTGCGCAGGGCGGAGGGGCCGCGGCTGCGATGCCGCCGGCGCTCACCGACGAGCGGGCACGCAACCTGGATACCAAGATGGGCCGCTGGATCGTGAGCGTATGCCGCGACAAGCGCCTGGCCTATGCCATCGCCTTCCCCTTCGTGCGGCGCCCCTTGGCCCGCGATGCGGTGCAGACGACGGCGCTGCAGAATGCCGCTGTGGGGCTGGTGCCCTTCCTGCCCGGCGCCGACCTTCCCATCATGACGCTGAACCAGGCGAAGATGGTGCTGCAGATCGGGGCGGCCTACGGCCAGCAGATCGATAGGAGCCGCTGGAAGGAGATAGCGGCTGTGGTGGGTGCGGCCTATCTGTCGCGGGGGCTGGTGCGCCGCCTGGTGGCGGCCGTGCCCGTGCTGGGGTTCGCCATCCGCGCCGGTGTGGCCTACGGGACCACCGCGGCCATGGGCTACGGTGTGATCGAGTACTTCGAGGGCGGTCAGAATGTGACCGGCATCGCCAATGTGATCGAGCAGGCGGCGGCAGCCGGCACGAAGGCGACGGCCGTGGCGCGCAGGGCCGTGCAGAAGTACGTCCCGTCCCTCGATTCCGCCCCGGCGAAATAGCCCATGGCGGCATTCGAGAGCCTCTGGGAGGAACTGGCCCCCCTTGTGGCGAAGGCCGAGCGGCCCTCCCGCTACATCAACGGGGAATGGGGCTGCGTCTATAAGCCCGAAGCCGATTTCCGCCTGTGCATGGTGTATCCCGACACCTACGAGCTGGGCCAGGCGAACCAGGCCCTGCGCATCTTGGTGAACCGTGTGAATGCCTGCGAGGGCATGGCGGCTGAGCGGGGGTTCCTGCCGGCTGCCGATATGTGCGATGCCCTGCGCGAAGCGGGGCTGCCGCTGTGCTCCATCGAGAGCTGCGCCCCCCTGCGCGCCTTCGACGCCGTGGGCATCACGCTGCCCCACGAGCTTGCGGCTACGAATATCCTCGAGGCCCTCGACTTGGCGGGCATCCCCCTGCATAGCGCCGACCGGGGCGAGGACGACCCCTTCGTCATAGGGGGCGGCCCCTGCGCCTTCAACCCCGAGCCCTATGCGCCCTTCTTCGACGCCTTCAACGTGGGCGAAGGGGAGGAGATGCTGCCGGAGGGCCTGGGGCTGATCCGCGCGCTGCGCCGGCAGGGTGCTGCGCGCCCAGAGGTGCTGCGGGCCCTGGCGGCGCTTCCGGGCTGGTATGTCCCCTCGCTCTACGAGGTGCTGGACGAGGATGCGGCCCAGCAGGCGGGCAGCTGGCTTTCGCCCCTTGCCGAGGGGGTGCCCCCGGTGGTGGTGAAGCAGGTGTACGGCGGCTTCGCCGACAGCCCTGCCTGGGAGCCCTGCATCGTGCCCTACGCCGAAGTCGTGCATGACCGCCTGAACGTGGAGGTGCTGCGCGGCTGCGCCCGGGGCTGCCGGTTCTGCCAAGCCGGCATGATGTACAGGCCCGTGCGCGAGCGCAGCGCCGACAATATCGTGGAATCGGTGATGGAGGGCCTGGCGGCAACGGGCTATGACGAGGTGAGCCTGACCTCGCTCTCGTCGACCGACCATTCGCAGATCGCCGAGATACTCGCCCGGCTGAACGAGCGCCTGGCCGGCACCGGCGTGCGCATCTCGCTGCCCTCCCAGCGCCTGGATGCCTTCGGAGTGGACATGGCGGGCCTGGTCGCAGGCCAGAAGAAGGGGGGCCTCACCTTCGCCCCCGAGGCCGGTACCCAGCGTTTGCGCGACGCCATAAACAAGAACGTGACCGAAGAGGATCTGTTCGGGGCCATCGATGCCGCCTTCGCCGCCGGATGGCGCCGTTGCAAGCTGTATTTCATGATAGGGCTTCCCACCGAGACCGACGAGGATGTCAAGGGCATAGCCAGCCTGGTCAGCCGGGCCTACGACCGTGCCCGCAAGGCGGTGCCGCCCGATCAGAAGGGTTCGGTGCAGATATCAGCCTCGGTGGCGCTGTTCGTGCCCAAGGCCCAGACGCCCTTCCAGTGGGATGGCCAGATATCCCCCGCCGAGGCTGCCCGGCGCGTGTCGCTTCTGCGCCGCTCGGTGAAGTACAAGGCGGTCACCGTAAACTGGCATGAGCCGAAGACCAGCCTGATCGAGGCGGTCATGAGCCGCTGCGGCCGGGAGGGGGCGAAGCTGGTAGAGGAGGCTTGGCGGCGCGGCGCCCGCTTCGATGCTTGGACCGAGCACTTCGACGAGCAGGCTTGGGCCGATGCGGCGCAGGCGGTGGGAATCGACCTCGAGGCCGCAGCCCAGCGCAGCCTCCCCTCTTCCTATGTCATGCCCTGGTCCCATATAAGCTGCGGGGCATCTTCGGAGTGGCTTGCCGCAGAGCGGGCGCGGGCGGCGGAAGGGCGCCTGACGGATGACTGCACATTCGGACCCTGCTCATCGTGCGGCATATGCTTCGACCTGCCGGTGCGCAACCAGCTGGCCGCACCTCGCGGGAAGGGAGGCGCCCGATGAGCGATCCGCGCCTCTTCCGCCTGCGGGCCACCTTCATCGAGCAGGGACGCCTTGCGCTGCTGTCGCACCTGGAGGTTGCCCATACCCTGGAGCGCACGGTGCGCCGCGCCGGGCTGCCCTATGCGGTGAGCCAAGGGTTCTCGCCCCACATGAAGATCGCCTTCGGAGCAGCCCTGCCGGTGGGTGTGGGCAGCACCTGCGAGATATTCGATCTGCAGCTGACGGAATACGTGGCGCTCGACGCGGCCCTGCAGGCCCTGCAGAAGGCCAGCGCCGCCGACCTCATGGTGCAGGATTGTCGCTATATCGAGCCGCGGGCCGCGGCTGCAAGCGTGGCCTTCCCGTTCTCGACCTATCGGGTGGAATGCGCCGACCCGGTGGAGGAAGTGCAGGTGCCTGCCAGCGTGACCGTGGTGCGCAAGAAGAAGCCCAAGGAGCTTCTGGTGGCGGATTACCTGGCCGAGCCCTTTGCGGTCGATGGCTGCGGGGCCACCTTCACCCTGGAAGCGAAGCCGACCGGGTCGCTGCGGCCCGATGTGCTGTGCGGCTGCTGCGAATTCGGTTCTCCGGTGGTATCCATCACCCGCATCGCCCAGCACGCCTGAGGGGGCGGCGATAGCGGTCTGGCGGAAGGCCGAGGGGGATCCAGTCGCTCAAACAGTCCTCGCCTTTGGCTGCGGAACTCGCTTTGTGGATCCCCCTCGGCCTTCCGCCAGACCGCTATCGCCGTAGGGTTCGGATCATTAATCGTCCGGAGAAAGGCAGGGGTCGGGTTGCCCGGCTTGCCCGGAGGGGCCGGGGTGCCCACAAAGCGAGTTCCGCAGCCGCAGGCGAGGACTGTCTGAGCGACTGGGCGCCCCGGCCCCTCCGGGCAAGCCGGGCAACCCGAGCCCCCGTGCCCCAGAAGGGATAGGTGACGTTCGCGTAACGCGGCAAGAACGGAATGGGAAGAACGGTGCCCTGCCGGTTTCTGCGCCGATGCCTTGTGGGAAGATGCAGGTATGCGAGAAGCAGTTCGAGAGGGGAAGGTGATCCACCATGGCAGAGCGGGATATCGTTTACCCCGAGCATAGCTACAAGGGCCACGGCCATAACGAGCATTGGCGCGTTTATGGCAACGAGGCGGAGATGATCGATACCGACCAGGTGTTCGGCGCTCCGGGAGCCAACGAGAACATGGCCGACAACCGGCTGTACGAGGAGATGGAGGAGCTCGGCTCCGACGGAGAATAGGGGATAAAGCGCAGCAAGGGGCTTTCGGCCCTCCTTCGGGGGATGCCGCTTAGCCGGGTGCCCCTCGGCGCGCTCTATCGATACGGCGCACTGCGTCCCGCGCATACGGGAGGCAGTGGCCCGGAAAGCGGGGCGGTCCCAAGGCCGCCCCGCTTCCATGTCCGGGGGTTCAAGTGTACCGAATGCGACCCACCGGGCTTTTCCCGGTGGTCCATCATGGTTCCAGACGCAATGGAAACGAAGCAAGGAGGAACCATGTTCGCCGAGAGGATTGCCAGGAGCCTGGGGGTTTTCGCCATCTGCAGCCAGATCATCGTGACGGTGGCCATCGTGTCGCTGGCGCCTGCTGCGCAGCCGACTGAGATCGTCGTTTCGGATACGGCGGCGGTGCAGTGGGAGCCCTCCGACCTGCCCGACGAGTAGGCTTTGCTATTCGTCTTGCCAGGTGATGCCGGTTTTCTCCCAGGATTCCAACTGCCGCGCATCGCCGCGGACGGCGTATTCCACGAAGCGCTGGCCCTGTCCGCCCGCATTGGTGAGGGCATCGAAATAGCGGACGCGCTCCGGATCGTCCTGGTCGAACAATGAGGTTCCGAAGGGCTCGGGGTCCTCTCCGATGGCAGCCAGCACCGTGGGGATGATGTCATCGTGGTCCACCGGCATAGGCGATACGGCTGCAGGGGCATCGGCTGCGGGGTCGCCTGGCTGGAAGGCGGGCTTGGCCAGCATGAGGGGGCTGGTCGCCCGGTCGACCGGATCGTGGGTGAGGTCCCAGATGCCGTGGTCGGCGGTGACGATGACCGTGGCGCCATCGTACAGGCCGAGCTCCCTCATCTGGTCAAGATAGGCTTCCACCACGCGCATGGAGCCCTTGGCCTGGGCCATCTGGTTGCTGCGGTTGGTGCCGATGAACTGCCCATCCTCGTCGAGCGAGAAGGGGAAGTGGGGGCCGAACAGGTGGATGAAGCGGAAAGCGCCCGCAGCGTCCGGCTCATCGATGGATAGGCGGCGCTCGCGGATGAGCTGCAGGAGCGCGCCGTCATCGAGCTCGTATAGCATGTCGTTCAGGTCGCCGTCCATGAGGCCGCCGGCTATCATGCGGTTGTTCAGGTCGCTGGTGTAGTACCAGAACAGCGGTTTCGCCACCCAGGGGGCCTCGCGGTACAGCGCGCATTGGGAGCATGCCAGGAATGTCTGCCATACATCGATGGGGGCATGGTCGATGGGATGGATATTCAGCGTGTCCTCCGTCAGGCGGCGCTCGGCCGGATTGCGGTAGTCCATCATGAGCGCATCGGTGTAGATGCCCAAGGTATAGCCCTTCTCGTGCAGAGTCGGCAGCAGGCGCCCCTCGGCGTAGCGTGTGCGGCGGTATTCGCCTATGCTCTGGCCCGGTTGGGGCTTCTGCCCGGTGAGCATATAGGGTACGGCGTTGGAGGTGGGAATCATCGTGCCCGTGCTGTCGGGGAAATAGGTGAAGCCGCGGAAGCTTTCGAGGTAATCCGGGTCCTCGGCGAGTATCTCGTCCATTATCTCGGTATCGTAGGTATCGAGCACGAATACGACCACGTTGTTCTGCGGGGCCAGGGACAGCAGGCCGCCCTGGGTCACATAGGGCTTCCCGGCCTCCTCGGCGGCCTGCCCCCTTGCTTCCCAGACCACGCTGCCCACGCCTACCAGCTGCACCGCCATGATAAGGCAGGCGGCAACGGTGGTGGCCTTCAGCCACAGATGGCGATGCCTGCGGCTGAGCACCAGGGGCACTGCCAGGATGAGCAGCCACACGATGCCCGAACCTACCATGCGGCTGACGAAGTAAGGCTCCGTCCAGCCGATGAAGCCGCCGTCGGCCGGCATCATGCCCTGGTTCATGAAGAGCGATTGGCAATAGGCGCCCACCGTGAGGCAGAACAGGACGAGCAGCACGATGTAGAAGGCCTTCCCGCGCACCAGGGCCAGAAGCGCCGCTGCGATGGCAGCGAAGGCGAGCCCGAATGCCACGGGGATCCAACCGATGGCGCCAAGGGTGAACACCAGGCTATCGGCATTGGAGCCAACTATCTCGATAGCGGGGGCTATGAATACGATGAAGGCCATGAATACCGTCATGACCAGCGAGAACGCGAACCGGCTGCCATAGCCCAGTTTTCGCTGGCGGTTGCGGTCCTCCAATTGCCGGCAGCGTTCGGACCAGGCAACCGCCCGGGTGCGCGCTTCGGCTATCCGCTGCGGGCCGTCGGGGGCGCCGGGATCGATGCGCACGACGGCATCCTCCGTGATCTTATGGGCGTTCTCGTCGATATTGAACACCTGGTAGATCTTGCGCCGGGTGCGGCGGAAGGCCACGCCCGCTACAGCCGACAGGGCCACAGCCACGCCCGCCACCGCCTGGATGGTATAGGTCATAACCGAAGGGTCGACATAGGCATAGGCGCGCTCCGCCGGCACCAGGGCGCAGCAGGCGCACCAGAAGAGCACCGTGGCAGCCGAGGCCGCGGCAAGGCGCAGCCGTGCCCGCGTTTCTATAGGAAAAGCCGTTGTATGCAAGGCGAAGCCTTCGTTCCCGCTCGATTCGATAGGTTCCATTATGGCATGTTGTCCTGTTGGAATAAACCCGGCAGGCCATCTGGGTCGTCCTCGGGCCTGCATGGCCTGTGGAAAATGGGCAACCGGTGCAGGAGCATCCCCCTTACCATGCTTTCCATGATGGGCCAGGGGGAAATATGCGCGATGCGCAGGCAGATGGGCGCACGCCTGCGGGAGGTGCGGCAGGCCGGCTGCATGACCCAAGACGAAGTCGCCTATCACCTCTTGGTCGACCGCAGCCGCATCAGCCGCATCGAGACGGGAGCCGCCTCGCCGACCTTCGATGAGCTGGCGCAGATAGCCGGCCTGTTCTCGCTGTCGCTGGTGCAGCTGATGGGCGGTATCGGCCCGTTGCCCCAAGGTCTCTGGGCAGACGGCCTCGTCGGCGGCCCCGGGCATCCGGGCGCGTGAGGACGGGGCTTTTCTTACCTTTGGGAAACGGAATCGTGTCTATCGGGGGAAGCGCCCCCAAGGGGCCTTCGGCCTTGCTACCATGGGCTTGCAAACTTCTGGAAGCGCCCGCCGACAACCTCGGCGGGCGCTTTCCATGTGCGATTGCCTCGGACCGGATGGGCTAGGCTTCCACCACCGTCATCTGCAGGGCGCTTCCGAAGCTCATGCCGCCGCCGGATTTCACCGCCCAGCGGGCGCGTTCCGGGTCGGCCACGATGCTCCCCGCTGCGCGCTCTACGCCCGCCTGCAGCAGCGCCGGCGCCATGACGACCGACGGGCCCACCATGGTGACCACTGCATCGCGGGCCAGCTGCAGCAGGCGCGGCGCCGTCTTGTTCTCCAGCGTCACCCCGGTGATGAATGCATAATCGGCCTGGGGCAGCACGTATTCGCAGGCCGGGTCGGGGCAATCGAGGCCGTCGCGGCAGTTGCGCTCCAAAACGGTGAGCTGCGCGTATTCGGCGATGCGGTCCACATGGGGGAAATGGCCCACCACCACGACCTTCGCATCGGGGGTTGCCTCGATGCGCGGGCGCATCACCTCGAAGGCGTCCATCTTGCGGATGGAGCCGTCGGGGAGCTCTTCCAATTCGTCGTAGACGGCCCCCAGGGCATCGGTGAGCTCGCGGCGCCCGTACCAGGCATTCATGGCGGCGATGCCCAAGGTGGCCTCCTCGAAACGCCAGGATTTCGCCAGGGCCGCCATCTCCCTCAGCGGTAGGCCGGTGAAAATGCGGGGGTCGGTGGGTTTCTTCGCTCCGCCGCGGCAGGTGTAGGACACCCCCATACCGCTTTCGGCTTCCACGTAGCTCCAGGAAATGCCCAGGCAGTAGTCGCGCACCAGCACCTCTGTGGGGATGCCCGCTATCAGCTCGTCGTAAAGCGCCCAGGGGGTTTGATCCATGGTCGGCTCCTTCCGGTCGGGCCGCAGCCCTTCTCGATAATACTTGCTTGAGGATTATGCTAGCTTAGGGATGTTCCTGGAACAATGTGCTATTCTTGAGGATAATAGGGTCCGGGAGGGCCCGATCGGCAAGCGATGGAGGTCGGCGGATATCCTATGCTCTGCATTCTCACGGGAAAGGTGCAAACGGGGAAGAGCCGCTGGCTCCGGGAGCTCGTTGACGATCTGACGGCGGATGGGGTGCCCTGCTACGGGGTGCTGGCGCCCGGCCTCTGGGTGGAATCCGATGGGCCTGCGGCCGATGCGCATGGCTACGAGAAGCTGGGCATCGGCAATGTGCTGCTGCCCGGGGGCACCGAGGTCGCCTTCGCCCTGCGCGCCGACCTCGCCGATGAAGCCGAACCCTGCACCCAAAGCGACAGGGCGCAGCTGGGCTGGCGCATATCCGATGCGGCCCTTGCGCAGGTGAATGCGCATTTCGCCGCCCTGCCGGCCCTCGCGGCCCGGGATGGGCGCCCGGGGCTGTTGGTGGCAGACGAGTTGGGGCGCTTGGAGTTGCTGCGCGGCGAAGGGCTCGGGCAGGCCATGGCTCTGCTGGAAGCGGGGCCGACCCGCGCCTTCCCCCATGCCCTGGTCGTGGTCCGCGATTACCTGGCCGATACGGCGGAGGAGCGCTTCGGCCCCCTTTGGGGCGGTGCCGTGCGCATCGCCCCCGATGAGGCGGGCCGCCGCCAGGTGCTGGAGTTGCTGTCCTGATGTGGCGGCATCCGGGGTCCCGCGGGACAGCGGGGCGAAGGGGAGCCCGTTGCGAAGCGTCCTGCTGCAAGATTGCAATCGCCTGAAATCTGAATATTCTTCTGTAAATATATTCATATAACGATATAATGCTTAAATTAGAATATATTGGAAGGAGGATATAGCTTGATGATGGCAAGGCGGAAGCCCGAGGCCGTATCTCCCTGCGAGGGGAAATCCGCCGCCGCCCGTCGCGGCGAGCTGGTCATCATCGCCCTGGCAGTGCTCGGCGTCGCGGCTGCGGCTGCCTCGCTGATGCTGGGCCGCTATCCCATCGATCCCATCCAGGCGATCCGGATGCTGGCGAACTGCGTGGTCCCCCTCGACCAGACCTGGACCGACCAGCAGGCCACCCTCTTCTTCAACGTGCGCCTGCCGCGCATCCTGCTGGCCCTTATGGTGGGGTGCTGCCTCTCGGCGGCCGGCGCCGCCTATCAGGGCACCTTCCAGAACCCCCTGGTATCGCCGGATATCCTGGGTGCCAGCCAGGGCGCTGCCTTCGGGGCCGCCGTGGCCATCCTGTTGGGGCTCAGCTCCACCGGGGTATCCATCTCGGCATTCTGCTTCGCCTTGCTCACCATCATGCTGGTGCTGCTGATCAGCTCGCGGGCCAAGGGCAACCACATGATGGTGGTGGTGCTGGCCGGCATCATGGTGAGCTCGCTGTTCCAGGCCGGCGTGTCCTATGCCAAGCTGATCGCCGACCCCACCGACGAGCTGGCCGATATCACCTACTGGCTCATGGGGTCCCTCACCGGCGCCAAGATGCCCGAGGTGCTGGCGGTGTTGCCCGTCATGGTCGTCGGGTGCGGCACGCTGTTCGCGCTGCGCTGGCGCATAAACATACTTACCATGGGCGATGACGAGGCCTCCACCATGGGCGTGAACGCCCGGGCCATACGCATCGTGGTCATCGTGGCCGCCACCCTGGTCACCGCCGCCTGCGTTTCGGTCACGGGCATGATCGGCTGGGTGGGGCTCGTCATCCCGCACCTGTGCCGGATGCTCGTGGGCTGCGACTACCGGCGCCTCATTCCGGCAGCCATGCTGATGGGCGCGGTGTTCCTGCTGATCGTGGACGATATCGCCCGCCTGGCCACCACGGCCGAGATTCCCATCGGCATACTCACGGCCTTCGTGGGAGCCCCGTTCTTCCTCTATCTGATAACGCGGAGGAAGCAGCGATGAGCATAACCGTCGAGAACCTCAGCTTCTCCTACGGCAGCCGCGAGATCCTGCACGGCCTGAGCTTCGACATCCCCGATGGCACCCTGGTGAACGTGCTGGGGCCCAACGGCGTGGGGAAATCCACGCTGTTCCGCTGCATCCTGGGCCTCAACGGCGGCTATACGGGAACCATACTCATCAACGGGAAGGACCTGCGGGACCTCTCGATCCGCGAACGGGCCCGGGAGGTATCCTACATCCCCCAGACCCATTCGTCGGTCTACGATTACGAGGTGCTCGATGTGGTGCTCATGGCCACGGGAAGCGAGCTGAGGATGCTGAGCAACCCCAGCTGCGCCCAGCGCCGCCGGGCCTACGAGGTCCTGGAGCGGGTGGGCATAGAGGATTTCGCCCATCGCGCCTACACCCAGATATCCGGAGGCGAGCAGCAGCTGGTGCTGATTGCCCGGGCCATCGCCCAGAACGCCCGCACCATCGTGATGGACGAGCCCACCAGCGCCCTGGATTACGGTAACACCGTACGGGTGCTCTCGTGCGTGCGCCAGCTTGCCCGCGAGGGGCTCTCCATCGTGCAGTCGACGCACAACCCCGACCACGCGTTCCTCTACTCCGACAAGACCCTGGTGCTGCGCGACGGCCGGGTGGATGCCTACGGCGATCCGCGCGATGTGATCACATCCGAGCTCATCAGCGGCCTCTACAGCATCGATGTGGAGGTCAACTCCCTGTATGGCGACAAGGTGCGTGTATGCGTGCCTGTAAGCGAATTGGATAGCGAAGGCAAGGACCGAAGGTAAGGAAGGGGAAACTATGTTGTTGGCGAAGAAGAAGATGGGGAAGGTCGCGGCCCTGCTGTGCGCGGCCCTGCTGTGCCTGGGCCTGGCCGGCCTGGCCGGGTGCTCCGGTTCGGGCGGTGCCTCCAGCGGTGCTGCAGCCGGTTCGAGCGCGGCGAGCCAGGAGGCGGGAATGCGCACATTCACCGACTCCCTGGGTCGCGAGGTGCAGCTGCCGACGGATATCGAGCGCATCTGCCCCTCGGGCCATACGGCCCAGCAGGTGCTGCTCACCATGGCTCCGGACAAGATGGTGGGCCTGTCCCAGGCGCTCACCGACGATCAGCTGAAGATATTCGGCGATAAGTTCGCCGATTACCCGGTGTTCGGCGCGGTGCTGGGTGCCACCGACGACCTGAACCGCGAGGCGGTGGCTGCAGCCGATCCGCAGGTGATCATCGACACCGGTGAGGCCAAGAAGGGCGCCGAGGAGGATCTGAACGCGCTGCAGGAGCAGCTGGGAATACCGGTGGTGTTCATCGAGGCGAAGCTGTCCGACTACGGTGCGGCCTACAAGAACCTGGGCGAGCTGCTGAACATGCAGCAGCGCGGCAACGAGCTGTCGCAGTACTGCAGCAATGCCTACAGCATCGTGGCCGATACTATGGAGACCATCCCCGAGGCCGAGCGCGTGCACATGGCCTACTTGCTGGGCGAGAACGGGCTGAACGCCATCGCGAAGACCTCCTTCCAGGGCCAGGTGATCGATATGGTGGCCGATAACGTGGTGGTGGTCGACGATGTGTCCGGCAAGGGCAACGGCAACGAGATAAGCCTGGAGCAGATAGCCCTGTGGGACCCCGAGCTGATCATGTTCCAGAAGGGCAGCATCTACGACACCGTGGGTGACGACCCGGCCTGGCAGGGCATAGCCGCCATAGCCGACGGCAACTACTACGAGGTGCCCAACGATCCCTGGTGCTGGATGAACAATCCCCCCACGGTGAACCAGCTGATGGGCATGCAGTGGCTACCGCGCCTGCTGTACCCCGATGCCTTCGATGATTCCATCGAGGATGTGACCAAGGCCTACTACAGCACCATGTACGGCTACGACCTGAGCGATGCCGAGCTGGCCGATCTGCTGCAGGGGGCCCTGCCCAACGCAGCTGCCTAGATGGCAGTACCGGCTGGATGGGAAAAGGAAAAATTATTCTTGACTTAGTATAATACTCTGATAATATAAGTGGCGAGGAAAAGCCTACTTCCTCCCTCTCTTTCTCGTAAAGGCAGCCCACCCCCCCCCTCCGCGGCTGCCTTTACGGCTGTTCTGGGGTGGAATCGCTTCCCGAGAACCCCGGTGGCAAGGGCCGGGTCGTTTGCCGTGGTTGCAGCGGGGTGACGGATGGCGCGGCTTTCGCCTCGGCTTGGCATAATGTCATCAGCTGGAGTCCTGCCATCAAGATGAGCCCGTGCGGCGCTGGAAGCCGGAGGGCGGAAGGAGCGCATCCATGAGAGACCATTCGCACCATATCGAGCTTTCCCGGGACGATGCCGTCGCCGCCATGCTGGAGGCGCTGCCGTCCGGCTTCGGCGCCCCGCTGGAGCAGATTCCCCTGCCGTGCGCCTACGGGCGCATTCTGGCCGAGGATGTGCAGGCGGCAAACGACGTTCCCGACGTGCTTACCTGCGCCATGGATTCGATCGCCCTCCATTGGAGCGATTTCGCCGACCTTCCCGAGGGCGCCGTTCCCGATACGGCGGAGTGGGTGCGCGGCCGCGACTGGGAGTTCGCGAACACCGGCGTGGCCATGCCGGAGGGCTTCGACACGGCGGTGGTGGTGGAGCACGCGACGGTTTCGGACGACGAGCAGCACGTGCGGATCGATGCCGCCCCCTCCCGGCAGTTCGCGGGCACGAAGGCCCCCGGCAGCCAGATACGCAGGGGCAATACCGCGGTGCAGGCCGGTTGCATCATCACGCCGGATGCGGCGGCCCGCATCGCCAGTGCCGGCCACAGCGTCGCACCCGTGCGGGTGCGCCCGCGCGTGGCCTTCATACCCACCGGCAACGAGCTGGTGCGCCCGGGGCTGCCCTTCTCGGAGAGCGCGCCGGGCAAGTTCGCCGGCCGTGGCAAGGTGTACGAATCGAACGGCGCCGTGGTGCAGGGGAAGGTGCAGGCATGGGGCGGCACCTTCGTCCCCTTCGACATCGTTCCCGACGAGCAGGAGGCTATCCGCGCGGCCGTGGACCGCGCCTGCCGGGTAGCCGACATCGTGGTGCTGAATGCCGGATCCTCGAAGGGCTCCGACGACTGGTCGGTGGAGGTGCTGGAGGAGATGGGGCAGGTTATCTGCCACCAGACCAACCACGGCCCGGGGCATCACAGCTCCTACGCGCTGGTGGAGGGCACGCCCGTCGTGGGAATATCGGGCCCTTCGGGCGGCGCGTCGTTCACTTTGAACTTCTATCTGCTGCCGCTTATGAAGCGCTTCCTGGGCCTCGATCCGGCGCCGGTGCGCATTCCCGCGCGGCTGGCCGCCGACTTCCCGCCCTCGAAGATGGGCAAGCAGGCCGTGCGGCCCGGGGCGCTGGCCGGCGAGTCGCGGCCCCCCGAGGCCACGGAGCCGGGAGATATCTTCTTCTCTATCCGCTTCCTCACCTTGGCGGCCGAACCCGATGGGACGCTGTCGGCCACCCCGGTGCCCGGCCATGCGGGCTCGCCGGCCACCCAGCATGCCAATGCCTATTGCATGGTTCCCGCGGGCCCCGGCGCCGTGATGCCCCGAGCGGGCGATGTGATACGGGCGGAGCTGCGCAACCAGGGGCTGTAGGCCCTGCTATTTCGCCAGCGCGGCGGGGAGCGCCTCGGGGTTCACGCAGGCTTCGGGGTGCTGGCCCAGCACCACGGCGATGGCGTTGCGGGTGCAGCGGGTGCGCAGCTCCACGGCCGATTCCTCCGACCAGTAGGCGGCGTGCGAGGTGAGCACGGTATGAGGTGCCTTCAATATGGGCGCCCCGGGCGGCAGCGGCTCTGTGGGGAACACGTCCAGGCCCGCGCCCCACAGGCTGCCCGCTTCCAGGGCGGCCGCCACGGCATCGACATCCACCACGGCGCCGCGGGAGGTGTTCACCACGATGGCATCCCGCTTCATCAGCTTAAGGTTGTCGGCGTTCAGCAGATGATGCGTCTCGGGAACCAGGGCCACATGGAAGCTGACCACGTCGCTGCGGCGCAGCAGGTCCTCGAAGGCCAGGAAGGGGATGCCCTCGGCCGACGCCGTGCCGGGTACGCCCTTGCGGTCCCAGGCGACTGTCTGGAAGCCCAGGCCCCGGGCCTTGCGGGCCACGGCGCTGCCGATGGAGCCGAGCCCCACCACGCCGAAGGTGCGGCCCTGGACCTGGCCCAAAGGCCGGTGGCGTCTGAAATCCCAGATGCCGCGGCGGATATCGGCATCGATCTCGTTGGTGCGCCGCAGGCAGTCCAGGGCAAGGGCCAGCGCGTGGTCCGACACCACCTCGGTGCCGTAGCCGGGCACGTTGCACACGGCGGTGCCGTTGGCCGTGGCGGCGGCCACGTCGATGTTGTCCACCCCGGTGCCGGTTTTGCTGACCACCTTCAGCCGGGGCAGCGCGGCGAACACCTCGGCGGTGTAGCTCCCGTAGGAGACGATGGCGCCATCGGCCCCCTGCAGGCGCTCGATGATGCGCTGGGGTTCGCGGTCGCCGGCATCATCATAGGCGGCGAAGGCGATGCCGGCTGCCTCCACCAGCTTCCGTTCGAAATCGGAGCCGCCGAAATCGGTATCCGTTACGACGATGCGCGCCATGGTTCCTCCTTGCTCGGGTTTCTTCGCCATATCAGCGCAGGCCCCGGTCGAGGAAGTAGCCCTCGGGCGAGAAGCGCTTGCGGAAGGTGAGGAAGCAGACCATCACGATGGCCAAGGTGACGGCTGCCGACATCATCAGCAGCACGACGATCTGGTACTTCGCGGCGATGACGGGATCGGCCCCGGCGAGGATCTGGCCGCTCATCATGCCGGGGATCTGCACGATGCCCGCTGCCGACATGGTGGCAAGCGTGGGCGTGATGCCGGCGCCTATGGCCGCCTTCAGCGACGGCATGGCGGCCTCGCGGGGGGTCGCCCCCAGGGCCACCAGCGAGAATATCTCGTCGGAGCGGGAATCCATATCGGCGAACAGCCGGTCGATTGCCACGGCGGCCGCAGCCATGGTGTTGCCCAGCGCCATGCCCGAGATGGGGACGAGCTGGCGGGCGCTGTACCACGGATCCGGCTGGATGACGCCCTCCACCACGATGAACGCGATGGAGAGGGCCGAGACGAACAGCGAGATGAACACGCTGGGCCAAAGGTCGCCCACCTTGCCCTTCACGCGGCTCAGGGCGATCTGGGTGGCGCACAGCACCATGGCCAGCAGCACGCACAGCACCAGCCACCAGCTTTGGTACTCGAAGAGGTACACCAGCAGAAAGCCCATGGCCAGCAGCTGCACGAAGGCCCGCACCGTGGCTACGGCGATGGCTTTCTCCTGCCCCAGCGCCAGGCGCCACGACACGAGGCCGGCCACCAGCATGAGCGCGGCCGCCGCGAACAGCTGGAAGGTGCCGATGTCGATGACGCCGCCGGTCATAATGCCTCCCGGGAAGCGGCCGACGGCGGGGCGCAGGGCGCAGCGCCGCCGGCCGGCTGCAGGGGCGAGAGGCTGCCGCCCGACAGGGCGAAGGTGCCCGAGGCGAAACCGTCGGAAGCG
>CANOBU010000032.1 GCA_947564425.1 uncultured Eggerthellaceae bacterium | reverse complement strand
GGGCCCATCGGCTGCGGGCTGCTCGTCGGCGAACTCGGCCGAGGTTGCCCCTTCCAGCCCGGCAGCGTGCCGGGCGAACTCGCAGACGGCGGCCTGCAGCCCCAGGCACAGGCCCAGATAGGGCACGCCGTGTTCCCGGGCATAGCGGGCGGCGGCTATCTTGCCCTCGAAGGCCCGCTGCCCGAAACCGCCGGGAACCAGGATGCCGTCCATACCGCCCAGCACCTCGGCGGCATTCCCGTCGTTCAGCTGCTCGCCGTCGATCAGCAGGATATCGGCCTTGCGGCAATGGGCCACCCCGGCGTGGTCGAGGGCCTCCATCACCGATAGGTAGGCATCGGGCAGGCTGGTGTACTTGCCCACCACGGCTATGCGCACCGGCTCGGTGCAGGCGTCCTTGGCCTGCAGGAACCGCCGCAGGCGTTCGAGGTCGGCGGTGCGGGGCTCCAGTCCCAGATGCTCGCAGACCGCACGGTCGAAACCCTGCTGGTGCAGGCGCAACGGCACCTCGTAGATAGAGGGGGCGTCCTCGCAGGCCACCACCTCGTCGGCATCGACATCGCAGAACAGCGCGATCTTCTCGCGCGTCTTGTCGGTTATGGCGTGGTCCGACCGGCATACGATGAAATCGGGCTGCACGCCCATGGAGCGCAGCTCCTTCACCGAGTGCTGGGTGGGCTTGGTCTTCACCTCGTGGGCTGCTGCGATATAGGGCACCAGGGTGACATGCACGAACAGCACATCGCTGCCGTGCTCCTTCTTGAACTGGCGCACCGCCTCGATGAAGGGCGTGCCCTCGATATCGCCCACCGTGCCGCCTATCTCGGATATGACTATCTGGGCGCCGGAGAGCTCCGCGGCGCTGCGGATGCGCTCCTTTATGGCATCGGTCACATGGGGGATCACCTGCACCGTGCCGCCCAGGAAATCGCCGTGGCGCTCGCGGGCGATGAGGCTCTGGTAAATCGAACCCTGGGTGAAGTTGGATGCCCGGGAGAGGTTCTCGTCGATGAAGCGCTCGTAATGGCCCAGGTCCAGGTCGCCCTCGTGGCCGTCCTCGGTCACGAACACCTCGCCGTGCTGGAACGGCGACATGGTGCCCGGATCCACGTTCAGATACGGGTCCATCTTCTGCATGGTCACCTTGTAGCCGGCGGCCTTCAGCAGGTACCCCAGCGATGCTGCGGTGATGCCCTTTCCCAAGGAAGAGACGACGCCGCCGGTCACGAAAATGTGCTTTGCCATATGCAACCTCCTCGGGATTCCATGATAGGCCCGCGCGGGGCCTCCGGCCCGATTCCGATACATACATTTAACGTTTCCGTTCGGAGGGCGCCGCATCCGGCCCGTGCGGCTTCATTGCTATAATCGTTGCATTGCATTGAAGGCGGCAGCTGCCCGGACCGCAAGCGGAGGAACAACCCATGGCCCAACCCATCGGATTCGATAACGACAAGTACATCGAGCTGCAGACGGCCCGCATCCGCGAGCGCATAGAGAAGGCAGGCGGCAAGCTGTATCTGGAATTCGGGGGGAAGCTCTTCGACGATTACCATGCCTCCCGCGTGCTTCCCGGCTTCGAGCCCGATACGAAGCTGCGCATGCTGCAGAGCCTGGCCGACGATGCCGAGATAATACTCGCCATCTGCGCCAACGACATCGAGCATTCGAAGATGCGCGGCGATCTGGGCATCACCTACGACGAGGACCTGCTGCGGCTCATGGATGTGTTCCAGGACCTGGGCTTCCTGGTATCCAGCGTGGTCATCACCCAGTACCGCAACCAGCCGGCCGCCGACAGCTTCCGCAGCCGCCTGGATGCCCTGGGAATCCGCAGCTACCTGCATTACCCCATCGAGAACTACCCCTACGATATCGACGCCATCGTAAGCGACGAGGGCTATGGCAGAAACGAGTTCATCGAGACCTCCCGCCCTCTGGTGGTGGTGACCGCCCCGGGTCCCGGCTCCGGCAAGATGGCCACGTGCCTGTCGCAGCTGTACCACGAGCACAAGCGCGGCGTGGCCGCCGGCTATTCGAAGTTCGAGACCTTCCCCGTATGGAACCTGCCCCTGGACCACCCGGTGAACATCGCCTACGAGGCGGCCACGCTGGACCTATCCGACGTGAATGCCATCGACCCCTTCCATCTGGAGGCCTATGGCGAGACGACGGTGAACTACAACCGCGACATCGAGATATTCCCCGTGCTGAAGGCCATGATGGAGCGCATCATGGGGGAGAGCCCCTATCTGTCGCCCACCGATATGGGCGTGAACATGGCGGGGCTTGCCATCTGCGACGACGAGGTATGCCGCACCGCCGCCAAGAACGAGATAGTGCGCCGCTATTTCCAGACGGCCACCGAGGCCCGGCGCCTGGGCACCGGCAGCGAGCTGGTGAGCAAGGCCGAGATGCTCATGAAGAAGGCTGCGGTCGATGCGAACCTCTCGCCCGCCCATCAGGCGGCCCTGGCCAAGGAAGCGGAGTCGGACGGCCCGGCCGGCGCCATGATGCTGCCCGATGGGCGCGTGGTGACGGGCAAGACCTCCACGCTTCTGGGTGCTGCCTCGTCGGTGCTGATCAATGCCCTGAAGGCCCAGGCCGGCATCGATGACGAGACCTACATCATAAGCGACGAGGCCCTCGAGCCCATCTGCCGCCTGCGGACCGAGCAGCTGGGCCACAAGAACCCGCGGCTGCATCCCCGCGAGATGCTGATCGCGCTGTCCACCAGCTCGCTTTCGAGCCCCGAGGCGGCCCGGGCCATACAGGCTGCCGGCGAGCTGCGCGGCTGCGATGTGTATTTCAGCATCATCATACCCACCGATGACGAGCAGCTCTTCCGCAACCTGGGCATCAACGTGTGCTGCGAGCCCAAATACGAGCAGCACCGCTTCTACCAGGGGTAGTTTTCTCTCCGTCCGCCCGGTCGCCCGCCCGGAGGCCCCGGAGGGTCCCACGGGCCCCGTTTCGCTGCTCACCCCTGCCTTCGGCAGGGGTTCGTGCGCTGCACTACCTCATGTATTTATATAAGGCATTTTTGTGTTCGGAAGGCCCGGGGGACCCTCCGGGGCCTCCGGGCGGGCGACCGGGCTGCCCCCTGTTCGCGCCTAGCGGCGGGCTTCAAAAAATCATGACATTTCATCCCACCATGCAGCTTACCCGCATCTTGTAGGTAACGGATCGGTAACCACATCATCTGGTGTGGTTGCTTCTCCCTGTTCTCGGAAACCCCCGTTCAAGTGGTGGAAAACACCACTGAAATGGGAGATTGTGTTGCTAAGTGGGATGAAGTGGGATAAAATGTCACTCGCTGGCAAACCCGAGGAACAAGAAGGGAAGAGATGGAGGAAACGTTCGAAACCGTTGACCTCAACGGCGAGTTTCGTTTCAAAGCGGACGCAAAGGGCCGCGTATCGCTTCCTGCCAAGTTCCGCAAGGTGCTGCCCAGCGAGCTCGTGGTAACCCCGGACCCAGACGGCAATTACCTGATGGTGTTCGCGAACCCGGACTTCAACGCCTGGGTGCGCAGCCTCATCGAGGATGCCTTCGGTGAATTCAAGTCCACCGATCGCAAGCAGCTGGGCCTGCGTCGCCAGCTGAAGGCCCGCGCCGATGACGTGGTCATCGACTCGGCCGGTCGCATCATGATCCCCGGCGACCAGCGCGAGATGGCGGGCATCGGCAAAGACGTGGTCATCGTCGGCAACACGGGTTACTTCGAGATGTGGGACGCAAAGCGTTACGAAGAAGACAGCGAGAAATACGACCTTTCCTCGCTGCTCGGCTAGCGTAAGACGTGAGCGCAATGACAAACGAATATCGGCATATCCCGGTCCTGCTCGCCGAGTGCCTCGAATACCTGGACTTACAACCGCAGTATACATTCGTGGACGCAACGCTCGGCGGTGCAGGGCATTCCCTGGAAGCTGCGAAGCGGCTGGGGCCGGAGGGTACGCTCATCGGAATCGACCAGGACGACGCTGCCTTGGCGGCGGCGGCCGAACGCTTGAACGCCCTACCCGATGAGGCGCGCCCCCGGATCGAGCTGCTCCATGGCAATTTCGGGGATATGGATGAGCTGCTTCTATCCTGCGAGGTTCCCGGTGCGAACGCCATGCTGTTCGACCTGGGTGTTTCCTCGCCGCAGCTCGACCAGCAGGTTCGCGGCTTCTCCTTCAAGGAGAACGGCCCACTTGATATGCGGATGGATCCGGGTACACAAACCTTAACCGCAGCAGAGGTCATCAATACCTACAACGCAGCAGACCTCGCTCGGATCATCCGTATGAACTCCGACGAGAAGTGGGCCGGGCGCATAGCGGATTTCATCGTGAAGCGCCGCGAGCGCGAGCCCATACAGACGAGCGGCCAGCTGGTAGAGGTGGTAAAGGCAGCTATCCCCGCGAGCGCCCGGCGCGCTGGCGGGCATCCGGCGAAGCGGACTTTCCAGGCCATCCGCATCGAAGTCAACTCGGAGCTGACCGTGCTGAGAGCAGGGCTCGAGGCGGCGGTCCGCTGGCTCGATACGGGCGGCGTGCTGGCGGTGATCTCGTATCACTCGCTCGAGGACCGCATCGTGAAGGAGGTGATGGCGGCAGGTGCGGATCGCTGCACCTGCCCGCCCGACTTCCCGGTATGCGCCTGCGGGAGAAAGCCGGTACTCGAGGTTATCACGCGCAAGCCCGTGGTTCCCACACCCGAGGAGATACAGCGCAATCCCCGTGCCCGCAGCGCGAAGCTGCGCGTGGCGCGGAAGCTATAGCCGCACGGGGCCCGGCCCCGTACAAGCGAGGAGACGCAACCATGGCATATGCAGAGAACGGCAACCTGGCCTACCGCTTGGACGCTTCGCCTGCCTATGCCCCGGAAGGCCGGCGCCCCGATGTGCGGGCCATCCGCGGCGGCTCCCATGCGGCCAGCCCCCAGCCCTCGCTCCTGGTTACGGCGGCGAAGATGGCCGCCGTGTTCATCGTGGTGGTGGCGGCCCTCAGCTTCGTGCGCATAATGCTGACCAGCGAAGCGGTTACCACCATGATCGAGAGCGATGCATTGTCCACCCGCATCACCGAGGCCCGTGCCGCCGGCACCGCCTTGGAGATGGAGCAGAGCGTGCTGTCGAACCCCGCAGCCGTGAAGGAGCAGGCCGGCAAGATGGCCATGGCTGCGCCCGCCGAGACGGGCTCCATCGCCCTGACCCCCGATGTAGTGGATATCGAGAACGGCGACAGGCTGTCTTTGTCCGGTACGATCAAGAACGTCGTCGAGTTGCAGGAATAGCCTATGTCACCAGCGCGGCAAGGGCCCGATTCGTCCCGCAGCGGGCGCCGTGCCGGGTCCGGCTTCGAGCAATACGTCCGATCCTCGGGGGGAAACCGCGCCTTCGTCGTCATCCTCTTCTTCATGGCCCTGGCGCTGCTTTTCTTCGGCCGCCTGATATACCTGCAGGTGATCGTGGCCCCCACCTATGCGGCCCAGGCCGAGGCCTCCCGCACCGTGGGCTTCCCCGTCGAGCCGCGCCGCGGCACCATCTATGACCGCAACGGGCATATCCTGGCCATGAGCGTGGACGCCACCACCATCTATGCCAACCCCTCCGAGGTGACCGATGCCGAGGGCACCGCCCGCTCCATCGCGGAGGTGCTGGGGGGCGAGCAGAAGGACTACGTGGCCAAGCTGACGAAGGGCCAGTCGGCCACGTTCTCGTTCATCGAGCGGAAGGCCGATACGAACAAGGCCGACCGCCTGCGCGAGCTGGAGCTGCCGGGCATCTACTTCATCGACGATACGCGCCGCGAGTACCCCTACGGCCAGACGGGCGGCCAGGTTATCGGCGCCTGCTCCATCGAGGTCGACGAGGAGGCCAACCGCGAGTACTACGTGGGCATCTGCGGCTTGGAGATGTACTACAACACGGTGCTCTCGGGCACCGTGGGCTATTACGAGGCCGAGGTGGGCGCCGACGGCACCCCCATCCCCGGAGGCGTGCATGTGTCGAAGCAGGCCGTGGAGGGCCAGGATATCGTCATATCGCTGGATATCGAGTTCCAGGAAGAGGTCGAGGAGGCCCTGAAGCAGGGTGTGGCCCGGGTGGGCGTGGAAGAGGGCAGCGCCGTGGTGATGGATGCCGGCACCGGCGAGATATACGCCGCCGCCAGCAGCCCCTTTTTCAACCCCGCCGACCGCAGCGAGGTGCCCGAGGGCTCCATGCAGCTGAAGGCCGTGACCAACCTGTTCGAGCCCGGCTCCATTTTCAAGACCGTGTCGGCTGCGGCCATCATGGAGGATGGCTGCATGGATACCGACACCACGGTGGATTGCCCGCCCTCCCTGGAGGTGGACGGCTATGTGGTGTCCGATGCCTTCGACCACGACGACGTGACCTACACGCTGC
This sequence comes from uncultured Eggerthellaceae bacterium, assembly GCA_947564425.1. Taxonomy (GTDB): domain Bacteria; phylum Actinomycetota; class Coriobacteriia; order Coriobacteriales; family Eggerthellaceae; genus UBA9715. The sequence goes on along the minus strand of CANOBU010000032.1, from coordinate 10,115 downwards.
GGGAGATAATGAACCGCTCGTCGAATGTGGGCATATCGCTCGCCGTCGAGGACAACCTGGGCTTCAACAAGCTGTACGACTCCATCCTGCGCTATCGGATGAACGAGCTCACGGGCATCGATTACCCCGGCGAGCAGCTGGGCTACCTGCTGGATTTCGACTACTGGTCGAAGGTGCAGGGCTATAATGCGACATTCGGCCAGGGCCTCTCGGTGAACGCCATGCAGATGGTGGCGTTCTACGGTGCGCTCATAAACGACGGGGTGGAGGTTACCCCCCATTTCCTGGTGCGCAAGCCCCAGACCGGCGAGATACCCGAGTACCCCACCTACGAGATCATCCAGAACAAGGATGCCATCGAACCGGTGAAGTCCATGCTGCAGACCGTCGTGACCGACGGCACCGGCACCGAGGCCGCCATCGAGGGCTTCCAGGTGGCCGGCAAGACCTCCACCGCCGAGATCTACGATGAGAGCGGCGGCTACCGCGAGGATGTGTACAACATCGCCTTCGCCGGCTTCATCGACAACAGCACCAGCAAGTTCGTATGCTTCTGCGGCGCCGATGAAGTGCCCGGCGACCGCAAAGTCACCGCCATGTTTCACGATATAATGGGCGATGCGGTCAACCGTTACAATATCGTGGCTCAGTAAGGCGGTTTCCATGGCTACATGTACAGAACTCTGCAATGGGCTGGAGTGCACCATCATCGGCGATGGCGATGAGGAAGTGGGCGGCCTGGCCTATCGCAGCGATGCGGTGCGGCCGGGCGACATGTTCTTCTGCATCGTGGGGTTCAAGGTGGACGGCCATTCCTTCGCCCAGGACGCCATCGACCGCGGCGCCAAGTTCGTGGTGGTGGAACGCAAGCTGTACCTGGCCGAGACCGACGATGTCACGCTGATCGTGGTGGAGGACTCCCGCAAGGCCATGGCCCATGTGGCGGCCCGCTTCTACGGCAATCCCTCCGAGGCTTTCCAGCTGGTGGGGGTGACCGGCACCAATGGCAAGACCACCACCACCTATCTGGTGGACCGCATCGCCCAGGGGGCCGGCAAGGTCACCGGCGTCATAGGCACCGTGGGCATCACGGTTGCCGGCCGCCGCGAGAAGGCCGAGCATACCACCCCCGAATCGCCCGACCTGCAGCGCACCTTCGCCCAGATGCGCGATGCCGGCTGCGGCGTGGTGGCCATGGAGGTGAGCTCCCATGCCCTGGACCTGCAGCGCGTATGGGATTCCCGCTTCGCCGTGACCGCCTTCACGAACCTTACCCAGGACCACCTGGACTACCATCATACCTTCGAGGCGTATTTCGAGGCGAAGGCCCGGCTGTTCTCGAGCGATTACCCGGCCAAGCGCGTCATCTGCATCGATGATAAATGGGGCCGCGAGCTCCTGCGCCGCTGCTCGGCCGCCGATGATCAGGTTATCACCACCGGGTTCGACGCCGAGGCCCAGATCCATCCCGTATCTGTGGAATTCGCCGCCGACCGCACCTCCGTGGTGCTGGATGTGCGCGGTGCCTCCGTGGCCTTCGAGTACCCGCTGGTGGGCCGCTTCAACGTGTCCAACATAATGACCGCCTTCGGCGTGGGCCTGGCCTTGGGCTTCGAGGTGCCCGAGATCGTGGCATCGCTGGAGCAGTCGCCCCAGGTGCCGGGCCGTCTGGAACGGGTGCAGGGGCCCGCAGGCTGCGGCGTGGCGGTGTTCGTCGACTACGCCCATACCCCCGATGCCCTGCAGAAGGCCATCGATTCCCTGAAGGCCCTCACGGAAGGGCGCCTTATCGTGGTATTCGGCTGCGGCGGCGACCGCGACGCCGCGAAGCGCTCCATCATGGGGCGGGTGGCCCTGGATGCCGATTTCGCCGTGGTAACCTCCGACAACCCCCGCACCGAGGATCCCGCCGCCATCATCGAGGATATCGTGAGCGGCATGGGGGAGGGCCGCGATTCGGGCGCCTACCGGGTGGAACCCGACCGTGCGGCTGCCATCGCCCTGGCCATAGCCGAGGCCCGGCCCGGCGATGCGGTGCTGGTGGCCGGCAAGGGCCATGAGGATTACCAGATACTGGGCGATACCACCGTGCATTTCGACGACCGCGAGGTGGCGGCGGCCTGCCTGGCCGGAAAGGCCGGTGCCTAGGCCATGGAGCTCAGCGTTGCAGAGATCGCCCGCGCCACGGGCGGCACCGTGGTTGCAGATGGTGGCGCGGATGCGCTGGTGCGCGGCATGACCTGGGATTCCCGCTGCGTGCAGCCGGGCTGCCTGTATGTGGCCCTGCCGGGCGAGCGGGTAGACGGCCACGACTTCGTGGCGGATGCCGCCCGGGCCGGCGCTGCCTGCGCCCTGGTGACCCATCGGGTGGATGCGCCCTGCGCCCAAGTGGAGGTGCGGGATACCGCCGAGGCCCTGGCGCGCCTTGCCGGCGCCTGGCGCGACCGGCTGGAGGGCACCGTGCTGGGCCTGACGGGCTCGACGGGCAAGACCTCCACCAAGGCCCTGGTGCGCGATGTGCTGGCGGCGGCCGGCAGCGTGCGGGCCACCGAGGCCAACCAGAACAACGAGATAGGCGCCCCCCGCACCCTGCTGGGCGCCGATGCCGATACCGCCTATACCGTGGTGGAGATGGGCATGCGCGGTGCGGGCCAGATAACCGCCCTCTGCGCCTTCAGCCGTCCCGATTGGGGCCTTGTCACCAACGTGGGCGAGAGCCACATGGAGCTTCTGGGCTCCCAGGATAACATCGTGAAGGCGAAGGCCGAGCTGTACCGGGCGCTGCCCGCGGGCGGCATCGCCTTCGTCAACGGCGCCGACCCCCATGCGGCCGACCTCTGCCGCGAAGGGGGCCTGGCCGATGGCCCGGCGACCATCGTGTACTTCAGCGGCACGGGCCCCGTCCCGACCGGCGCGGGGCTGCCCCGGGCGGCCCAGGCGCCGGCGGTGTGGGCCCAGGATGCCCATCTGGACGGTGCCGGGTGCCCCTCGTTCCGGCTGTGCGCCCGGGGTTTCGCCGCCTTGGGCAACGACGGCGCCGACGGTTGCGCCCCCTGCCGCCTGCAGGTGCGCGGGCTGCATAACGTATCCAACGCCTGTGCCGCCGCCGCCGTGGGCTTGGCGGCGGGCCTTTCCCTGGACGCCTGCATCGCGGCCTTGGAGGCCTCGCGTCCCGAGGGCGGCCGCCAGGAGTTCCTGGCCTGCGCGTGCGGGGCCGTGCTGATGAACGATGCCTACAATGCCAGCCCCGATTCCATGCGGGCGGCCCTGGCCACATTGGCCGCCTTGGATGTGCCGGGGCGCCGCGTGGCGGTGCTGGGCGATATGGGCGAGCTGGGCCCTGTTGCCGCCGATGCCCACCGCCAGGTGGGCCGTGAAGCCGCCGGAGCCGGGGTCGACCTGCTGCTGTGCGTGGGGGAGCTCGCCGGGCTCATCGCCGAGGGCGCCCGCGCGGGCGGCATGGACGCAAGCGCCGTGCAACAGCCCGCGTCGCTGCAGGAGGCCCGGGAGCTTCTGGTGCGGGAGCTCGGCCCCGACGATGCGGTGCTGGTGAAGGCATCCCATTTCATGGGTTTCGAGAAGCTCGTCGAAGGGCTGGTGGACTGATATGCTCTCGTCGCTGTTCGCGGTATATCCGACATTCCTCGTATTCCTGGCCGTGGTTGCGGCCATGGTGCTGGCCATGCTGTTCATGCCCCCCTGGATCCGCTTCCTGCGCTCCAGCCACATAGGCCAGCAGGTGCGCGACGACGGCCCCGAGACGCATCTGAAGAAGCAGGGCACGCCCACCATGGGCGGCGTGATCATGCTGATAGCCGTGGTGGCAGCGGTGCTCTTGGTGGGCATCCCCACCTTCGAGACCTATGTGCTGCTTGCGGCCATACTGCTGACGGGGGCCCTGGGGCTCTTCGACGATGCGTCGAAGATCGTCCACGAGCGCTCGTTGGGCCTGACGCCCCGGGCGAAGCTGGTGGGCCAGTTCGCCATAGCCACGGCGTTCGGCATCATAGCGGTGAACTTCTTCTCCATCGAGCCCACGGTGCCCATACCCTTCATCGCCACGATCGACCTGGGCATCCTTACCACGCAGATTCCCCTGGGCGACGGCACCCTGTCGCTTCCGTGGCTGTACCTGCTGTTCGTGGATATCCTGCTGGTGGGCCTGTGCAATGCCGTGAACCTCACCGACGGCCTGGACGGTTTGGCTGCCGGCACCGTGATGATCGTGATGATCGTGATGGCCGCCATCGCCTACCGCTCGGATCTGCTGGAGCCCGCCATCGTGTCGGCGGCCCTGGCCGGGGCCTGCATCGGCTTCCTGTGGTTCAATGCGTACCCGGCCGACATCTTCATGGGCGACACGGGCTCGCTGGCCTTGGGCATGGGCCTGGGGTGCCTGGCGGTGCTCACCAAGACGGAGTTCGTGGTGATAATCATCGGCGGCCTGTTCGTGGCCGAGGCCCTGTCGGTGATCATCCAGGTCTTCCATTTCAAGCGGACGGGCAAGCGCGTCTTCCTCATGGCGCCGCTGCACCACCACTTCGAGAAGAAGGGATGGTCCGAGACCAAGGTGGTCGTGCGGTTCTGGATCATATCGGGCATGTGCGCCGCCGTGGGCTTCTCGATCTATTTCGCCGGCAGCATGATGGGGGTGGCCTAGATGGCGGGAGAATATATAGCGGGCACCAAGGCGGCTACCACCGTCTTGGGCCATGTATGCGTGCTGGGCTTGGGGAAGTCCGGGAAATCGGTGGTGCGCTACCTGGTCGGCCAGCCCGAGCAGCGGGTGCGCAGCGTATTCGTGGCCGCGGGCGCCCGCACCGATGATTCCGCGGCATTCCTGGAATCGTTCGACGATCCGCGCCTGTCCTACGCCTTCGGCGACGATGCGCTGGAGGGGCGGGAGGAAGGTTTCAACCTGTGCGTGGCCAGCCCCGGCATCCCCTACTGGCACCCCCTGTACATCGAGGGAAAGCGCCTGAGCGACGAGCTGGTGGGCGAAGTGGGCTTCGCATGGCGCCAGAGCGCCGCCGACAGCCTGTGGGTGGCCATCACCGGCACCAACGGCAAGACCACCACCACCGACCTGTGCGCCCACATACTGCAGGAGGCGGGCTATGCCGCCCGGGCCGTGGGCAACATCGGCGATGTATGCCTGGATGCCGTGGCGCAGGGCGGGACGGATATCTATGTGGCCGAGGTCTCGTCCTACCAGCTGGCCTCCTGCCCCATGTTCAGCCCGGATGTGATGCTGATGCTGGGCATCACCCCGGACCACATACATTGGCATAGGACCTTCGAAGCCTATCGCGATGCCAAGTTCCGCGTGCTCGACAACATGGCCGTGTACGCATCGGTCATGGGCCAGATAAGCGGCGTCGCCGTGCTGGATGCCACCAACGAGGTGGTGCGGCAGAAGGTGCGCGCCCTGCGCGCCCAGAGCCTGGAGCAGCGGCGGTTCCGCTATATCCCCCTTGGCACCGCCGAGGGCATCCACGGCGATATGCGCGCCCGCTGCGGTGCCGACAACGCCGCCTTCCTGGACGGGTCCGAGATGCTCACCGTGGCCTTCGAGGGCTGCGAGCACCGCCTTTGCACGGCAGGGGACCTGCCCGTGCCCGGCCCCCACAACATAGCCAACGCCCTCATGGCTGCTTCGGCCTGCATCGCCCTGGGCGTGCCGGACGAGGCGATCGCCGCGGGCCTGCGCACCTTCGCGCTGCTGCCCCACCGCCTGGAACCCTGCGGCGAAGTGGCGGGCGTGGAGTTCGTCAACGACTCGAAGGCCACCAATGTGGATGCCACCCTGAAGGCCCTGGAATCGTTCCCCGGCCGGCGCCTGGTGGTGCTGCTGGGCGGCGATGACAAGGACACCGACCTGGCCGAGCTGGTGGCATGCGCCCATCGGCGCGCCGCCGCTGCGGTCTGCTTCGGTGCCGCGGGCCCCCGTTTCTTCGAGGCGTTCCAGGCCCAGCCCGCCCCCGACGGCTTCCGCTGCTGCCGGGCCGGGCTTCTGGAAGAGGCCCTGGATGCCGCCATCGGCCTGGCCGAGCCGGGCGATATCGTGCTGCTGTCGCCGGCCTGCGCATCCTTCGACCAGTTCTCGTCCTTCGAGCAGCGCGGCGATGTGTTCAAGTCGCTGGTGAGCATAAGGACGCAGGGGTAGCGCCATGGCCCGGAACCCTTCGGCGAGCAGAGCCTCCGGCGCACCCGATGTGGTGCTGCCGCGCTTCGTCCTGATGCTGGTGGTGCTGGGGCTCACGTTGCTGGGCTTCGTCATGATCTTCTCGGCCTCGTCCATTTCGGCCATATCCGAGCAGACCGATGCATCGAGCTACCTCGTCGACCAGCTGTTCTTCGCCGTCCTGGGCCTCATCGGCGCCTTCCTGGTGTGGAAGGTGTTTCCCTACCGCATGTGGCTGGGGCCCCTGCTGTGGGCGTTCTGGGGGTTGTCGCTGGTGCTTCTGCTGCTGACGGCCGTCATGGGCAACGAGGCCCTGGGCGCCCAGCGCTGGCTCACCCTGGGGCCTGTGAGCCTTCAGCCCTCGGAGCTGGCGAAGATCGCCTTCGTGCTGATGGCCTCGCGGCTGCTCTACGACTACAAGCAGGGGGAGTTCGATTTCCGCGGCCTGGCGGTGGCGACGCTGCTGCTGGTGGTGCTGCCCATCGGCTTTTTGTACTTCACGCAATCGGATTTGGGCACCACGGCCATCATCGCCCTGGGCCTTTTGGGCGTCATGTGGTTCGGCGAGGTGCCCCTGCGGTGGATCCTCGTGGTGGTGGTGGCTCTGGTGGGGTTCGCCGTGGCCGCCATCTTCCTGGTGAGCTACCGCGCCGACCGCCTGCTGTACCTGGACCCTTGGAACGACGGCCAGGGGGGTTACGGCAACGGCTACCAGATAATCCATTCGTTCTACGCCTTCGCCGAAGGGGGCATCTTCGGCGTGGGCCTGGGCAATTCCCGCGAGAAGTACCTGTACCTGCCCGAATCCGAGACGGATTTCATCTTCGCCATCATCGGCGAGGAGCTGGGGCTCATCGGCGCCGTGCTGGTGATCGCCGCCTTCCTGGTGTTCCTGTGGGCCGGGCTGCAGATAGCCCGGGCCTCGGCCGACCCCTTCGGCCGCATGGTGGCCGGCGCGCTGGTGATCATGCTGGTGTTCCAGGCGTTCCTGAACATCGGGTGCGCCATCGGCGTGTTCCCCACTACGGGCAAGCCGCTGCCGTTCATATCGTCGGGGGGCTCGTCGCTCATCGCAACCTTCGTCATGGTGGGCATCATACTCTCGGTCTCGGACGGGTCCATGCCGGGGCGCAGCGATTACGATCAGCGGCGGGAATCGCTGCGGGTGGTCCGCGTGGCCGACGAGGGCCGCGCCCCGCGCCGCAGCCGCCGCTAGCATACAGGGTCCCGGGTGCGCTGCGCCTGGGGACCGGGATGGGAAGGGGGATGCCCATGCGCATCGTTCTATCGGGCGGGGGGACCGCCGGCCATATCAATCCGGCGCTCGCGCTTGCCGAAGAGCTCCGGCGCCGCGGCGACGAGGTGTTCTTCGCCGGCACGCCGACAGGCGTGGAGTCGCGCCTGGTGCCCGAGGCGGGCATCGATTTCACCGCGTTCGAGGCCGCCGGGTTCAACCGCAACCATCCGTTGAGCATCTTCCGCGCCCTGCGCCTGATGGCGAAGGGCACCAAGGCCGCCAAGCGCTGGTTCTCCGAGGTGCACCCCGATGCGGTGGTGGGCTTCGGGGGGTATGTGTCCCTGGCCATCGGGCGCGCCGCCGAGCAGATGGGCATACCGCTGGTCATACACGAGCAGAACTCGGTGATGGGCCTTGCCAACAAGGACCTGGCCCGCCATGCCGATGCCGTGTGCCTTACCTACGGCCATGCGGCGGCAAGCGTGGCCGACAAGGGCAAGGTGACCATCACGGGCAACCCCGTGCGCTCGGCCATGTTCGAGGCCACCCGCGCGGAGGGCCGGCGCCGCTTCGGCGTGCCCGAGGATGCCGTCATGCTGCTGGTGACGGGCGGAAGCCTGGGGGCGCGGCACCTGAACCAGGCCCTGTGCGCCATGAAGGACGAGCTGCTGGCCCGCGATAACCTGTACATCGTGCATGTGACGGGCCCCAAGGAGCTCGATGCCGTAACGGAGGCCCTGGCGCTGACGCCGGAGGAATCGCAGCGTTGGCAGCTGCTGGGCTACACCGATGCCATGGGATATGCCATGGCCGCCTGCGACGCCATCGTGTCGCGGGCGGGCGCCTCGTCGCTGGCCGAGATATCGGCCCGGGCCATCCCGGCTCTGCTGGTGCCCTTCCCCTTCGCCACCGAGGACCACCAGACCACCAACGCCCGGGCGGCTGTGGAGGCCGGCTGCGCCTTCATGGTGGCCGACGACCAGGTGGAAGGGGAGGAGTTCCGCACCCTGGTGGAGCGCCTGGTCGACGAGCCCGGCCTGCGGGCCGCCATGCGCGCCGCCGCCGAGGCCCAGGAGACCGGCAACGCCGCCGCCCTTCTGGCAGATATCGTGGAAGCCGTGGCAAAAGGAGCCTGACCCCGTATAATCGTCTTGATACACCGGACGAGCGAGGGCATCCTATGGGTGAGAAACCTATTCAATCCGTGCATTTCATAGGCATCGGCGGCGTGGGCATGAGCGGCATCGCCCGGGTCGCCCATGACCAGGGCATAACCGTGACCGGCTCCGATATGAAAGAGAGCCGCTACACGCTGCAGCTGCGCGATGCGGGCATAGCGGTGGCCATCGGGCCCCACGGCCCCGAGAACATCCCCGGCGCCGACGGCGGCCCCGCCCCCGATGTGGTGGTGGTCACCACGGCGGTGCTGGACAACAACCCCGAGCTGATCGCCGCCAAGCGGCGCGGCCTGCGCATATGGCATAGGGCCCAGGCCCTTGCCCGCCTGGGCGAGGGCCTGGCCACCGTGGCGGTGGCCGGCACCCATGGCAAGACCACCACGTCGTCGATGGTGGCCACCGTGCTGGATGCCCTGGGCGAGGACCCCACCTTCCTCATCGGCGGCATCGTGCAGGCCTACGGCTCGAACGCCCATTCGGGCACCGGCCGCTTCTACGTGGTGGAGGCCGACGAATCCGATAAATCCTTCCGGTACCTGTCGCCTGCGGCGGTGCTGGTGACCAACGTGGAGGCCGACCACCTGGACCACTACCGCGACCTCGACGAGATTCACGAGAAATTCGCCGCCTTCATCGCCTCGGTGCCCGAAGGCGGCCCGGTGGTGGTGTGCGGCGAGGAAGAGGGGCTGATGGGCATCATGGCCGGCATCGGCCGCGATTGCCTCACCTACGGCTTCGGCGACGGCTTCGATGTGGCTGTGACCGACTGCCGCGCCGAGGGCACGGGCAGCCGGTTCGCCGTGCGCATGCCCGATGGCGCCGAGGTGCAGGCCGCGCTGCCGAAGAGCCCCGGCCGCCACAACGTGCTGAACGCCGCCGGCACCCTGGGGCTCGTCTATGCCCTGGGCCTGCCGGTGCAGCGGGCCGCCGACGCCCTGCGGGGCTTCGCCGGCGTGAAGCGCCGCTTCGACCTCGTGGGGGAGGAAGGCGGCGTCACCGTGGTGGACGACTACGCCCATCATCCCACCGAGATAGCCGCCACCATCGGCGCCGCCGCGAACCTGGGCTACGGGCGCATCCACGTGCTGTTCCAGCCCCATCGCTATTCGCGGGCGCCGCTGTTCACCGAGGTGCTCCGCGATGAGTTCGGCTCTGCCTTCGATAACGCCGATACCCTCACCTTCATGGATGTGTTCCCGGCGGGGGAGGCGCCGGTGCCGGGTATAAGCGGCAAGACCTTCCTGCAGGTGGTGCTCGACCACGAGGGGCATCCGGCTGCCCACTACATCCCGCGCCGCATCGATGTGGCCTCCCATATGGCTGCCCTGGCCCAGCCGGGCGACCTCGTGCTCACCATGGGGGCCGGCGATGTGACCGCCCTGGGCCCCCAGATCCTCGATGCGCTGCGGGGGGAAGCCCGCTAGATGGCCGACCGCCAGCGCCATAGCAGGGGGGATGCCCCCGCCGCCGACCGGCAGGCAGCCGGGCGCCCCCGGCGCTCCGGGGAGCGCCAGCG
>CANOBU010000031.1 GCA_947564425.1 uncultured Eggerthellaceae bacterium | reverse complement strand
CACTCTTTCCCTACACGACGCTCTTCCGATCTGGAAAAAGCTCTCAAATTGAAATTACAGTAATCAGACCCGCCGAGGCTTCAGCGGGTCTGATTACTGTAATTTCAATTTGAGAGCTTTTTCCAGTGGCTTACAGCTTTTCCCTAACGGAATGGGTGTAAATTACACAAAATTCCAAAGTATTAGACTAGATAAAAAGTGGCCTCTGACCTTGCAATTTACTCCCACTCAATAGTAGCCGGTGGCTTGCTCGTCACATCGTACACAACCCGGTTCACGCCCGGGACCTCCGCCACGATGCGGCTGCTTACGCGCCCCAGCACCTCGTACGGGAGCTTCGCCCAGTCCGCGGTCATCGCATCGCTCGACTCCACAGCTCGCAGCACGATGGGGTAGCCGTAAGTCCGCTCGTCGCCCATCACGCCTACGCTCCGTACATCGGGCAACACGGCGAAGTACTGCCACACAGGACGCTCAACCTCGGGACCACCGGCCTCCGCTCGCACCAGCTCGCCATCGCGCTCGCCGGTCGCCTCGTACAGCATCGCGTTATACGCATCCAGCTCTTCGCGCACGATGGCGTCGGCGGCCTTCAGCACCTCCAGCTTGTCGCGGGTCACCGTGCCTATCACGCGTATGGCCAAGCCCGGGCCGGGGAAGGGCTGGCGGTGCACGATGTGATCCGGCAGCCCCAGCGCCGTGCCCAGGGCTCGCACTTCGTCCTTGAAGAAATGGTCCAGCGGCTCGATCAGCTCGAACGACACGCCCTCGGGGAAGGGGATCAGGTTATGGTGCGACTTGATCGTCGATGCCTTGCCGCCGGTCTTGCGCGCGCCGCTCTCAATGATGTCGGGGTAGATCGTCCCCTGGGCCAAAAACCGCACCGGCCGCCCGTCGTCGGCCAGGTCTTGCGCCACGGCGAAGAACTCCTTCCAGAACTGCGTGCCTATGATGCGCCGCTTCTGCTCGGGGTCAGCCACGTCGGCCAGCAGCGCTGCATAGCGGTCCTCGGCGTGCACGTGCACGAAGTCCACGTCGAATTGCCGCGAGAATACCTCCTCGACCTCCTCGGGCTCGTCCTTGCGCAGAAGCCCGTGGTTCACGAACACGCAGGTCAGCTGCCGCCCGATGGCCTTCGCGCACAGGGCCGCCACTACGCTCGAATCCACGCCGCCGCTCAAGCCCAGTATCACACGCCCGTCGCCCACTTGCTCCCGGATTGCCGCCACGGAATCCTCGATGATCGAATCCATGGTCCAATCCGGCTCCAGGCCGCACACGCCGAACAGGAAATTCGACAGCATCTGCTGGCCGAAGGGCGTATGGCGCACCTCGGGATGGAACTGGGTCGCATACAGCTGCCGCTCCGGGCATTCCATCGAGGCCACGGGACAAACGTCCGTCGACGACGTCACCACGAACCCCTCCGGCACTGCCCCCACGGCATCCCGATGGCTCATCCACACGGTCTGCTCGCAGGGCGTGCCCTCGAACAAGAGGGAAGGGGCCACCAGCGGCACGCCATCCTCGGCACCGCACGCTCCGTCCAGCCGCGTCAGCTCCGCGGCCCCGTATTCGCCCACATTGGTATGCTCTACGGTGCCGCCCAGGGTCACCGCCATGATCTGCTGGCCGTAGCAGAAGCCCAGCACCGGCACCCCCAGCCCGAACACAGCCGGGTCCACCTTGGGGGCATCCTCCGCATACACGCTGGCCGGGCCGCCCGACAGTATCAGGGCCGCAGGCCGCGCCGCCGCGATCTCGTCAGCGGGCGTGTCGCAGGGCAGTATCTCGGAATACACGTGCAGGTCACGCACACGCCGGGCGATCAGCTGCCCGTACTGGGCCCCGAAATCCAGGACGATGACCTTCTGCGGAACCTTCTGCATAGCCTATTCTCCATCCTCGTCGCGGAAACCTTGCGAATGCCTGTCGCTGCGTACGCTCGGCCGGCGCCCCCGACCCGCTTCCGCCGCACCATCATGCGCACTCGGCCGCATGCCATCCCCGGCGCTGCGGCGCCCGACCGACGCAGCCTCCCGCGCCCCGCCGCCGAAGCGCGTGCCGATCCATCCGAACAGCAGCGGCACCGCCCACAGCGCCACCACGCACAGCACCAGCATCTCCAGGTACTTCGCCCACAGGTAGGGGAGCACCGCCTTGAAGGCCACATCGCACAGCACGTACACGGCCCCAGCAATCACCGCGCCCACGATGCCGCGCACCACGCGCTCCCGCAGCTCAAGCCCGTCGGTCGAGAACCCCACGAAGCGCCGCTCCAGGAACCACCCCAGGGCCATGCCCATGAACGCCCCGGCCGCCTCGTAGGAGCCCTTCTGCATCGATTCCGGATCCACCAGCAGCACGCCGTCCACGTAATCCATGGGGTAGGGCTTCAGCGTCACGATCACCAGCGACGCGATGCACACAAGGAACACCAGCACCAGCACCATAACGTCCTTGCTGTGGCCCGGCATCAGCGCATCGTAGCGGTCGAGCCAGCGGAAGAACAGCTGGGTCAGCGCGATCATGCAAACGGCGATCAGAAGCCCCACCAGCACATCCTGAGGCGTATGCACCCCCAGGAAGTTCCGCGAGAACGCGATGATCAGCACCGCGACCACGCACACCACGGTGATCCACACATGCCTCTTGCGGGCCAGCCACGCGAAGGATCCCAGCACCGTGCCGGCCCCGGTGGTATGCCCCGAGGGGAACGAATAGCCGCCGGCGCCCTCGATGGCGTCGGCCGTGGGCACCACCGCCTCGCTGCGGATCCACGGCCGGTACACGCACACCAGGTTCTTCGCCAGTTGGGTCACGAAATTGCCCGCTGCGAAGCAGGCGCAGGCGAACTGCCCGGCCCGCTTGTCCACGCACCAGTACACGATCAGCGCCAGCGCCACCAGGGCCGGCCCGTCGGCCACGAACGAGAACCACAGGAAGAACTGCTCGATGAAGCCCGGCAGCGACTCCCGTGCGCCCTGCAGCGCAAGCAAGTACTGGATATCCATGCGAAACCTCCAAACGATAACCCACACATAGTACCGCGAAACAGGGCCCCCGCGACGGCTTTTTTGCTATCATGGGCCCACACGAGTGGCGTGCCCGAGACGCAAGTCCCACCAGCCATGCTCGTTAAAGCCTGCGAGACCCTGAAAGGAAGAGAAAATGGCTGAAGACAACTATGCGAAGATCCAGGCGCATCGCGACCAGATCGACGAGATCGACAAGCAGCTCGTGTCGCTCCTGAACGAGCGCACCCTCCACGCGCTCCAGATCCGCGACCTGAAGCCCGGTGCCAACATGGGGCTGTTCGACCCCCGTCGCGAGGAGGAGATCCTCCAGAAGATCTCCGGCTACAACGAGGGCCCGCTGTACGGCGAGCACCTGCGCGAGATCTACACCACCATATTGAAGGTATCGAAGGAGGCGCCCTCCCTATGAGCGATAGCAAGAACCAAGCGAAATATCCCAAGCTGCCCGACCTGGGCACCCGCACCGACGAGATAGAGATCTTCGCCGGCCCCTGCTCCGTGGAATCCGAGGAGCAGTTCTTCGAAGTGGCAGAGACCTTGGCCGGCCTGGGACTGCGCTGGGTACGCGGCGGCGCCTTTAAGCCCCGCACCAACCCCCATTCGTTCCAGGGCCTGGGCGAGGAGGCCCTGCAGATCATGCAGGCCGGCGGCGAGAAGTACGGCCTGAAGACCCTCACCGAGGTCATGGACTCCGAGCACATCAGCCTGGTGCAGCGCTACTGCGACGGCATCCAGGTGGGCGCCCGCAACTTCCAGAATTTCAGCCTGCTGAAGAACATCGGCATAGCCACGGCCAAGACGAACACCATGGTGCTGTTCAAGCGCGGCTTCGCCGGCACCATCGCCGAGTGGCTGGCGGCCACCGAGTACATCACCCAGCACGGCAACGACAACGTGGTGCTGTGCGAGCGCGGCATCCGCACCTACGAGACGGCCACCCGCTTCACGCTGGACATCTCGGCGGTGCCGGTGATCCACAAGCAGTCGCTTTTCCCCATCTGCATCGACGTGTCGCACCCCGCCGGCCAGCGCGACCTGGTGCCCTCCCTGGCCAAGGCCGCCGTGGCCGCCGGCGCCGACAGCCTCATGATCGAGGTGCACCCGGACCCGCAGACGGCCCTTTCCGATGGCCCGCAGCAGCTCACGCCCGCCCAATTCGCCGACCTGGTAGGGGAGCTGCGCGAGCTCGCCGCCGTCCTGGGCAAGAAGATCGTGTAGTTCCATCTTCTGCGACTTTCTGCGCAGAAGATGCATCCATTGCATGGTTCGCCCCGGCAGAAATATCTGTCGGGGCGTTATTTCGCCATAAAACCCAAGGTCGCCGGCTTCGGGATCAATCTGCCTGCTTCCGCAACCATGCAATGGGCCATGTAAGTCTGCAGAAACCCTCATTTGATGCAACCCCCATTGAAATTACCTAATTGGTCCTTGAAAAACATTCGTTCAGCGGTATACTGCAGGCAAGTTCATAACGAAATGCTTTGAAGAGGAACGTGCGGGCCAACCCGCTGCCACCCATGCGGCGGATGTCCGGGAACCCCTCCGAGCAGTTCGGCGCGAACCCCCGAGAGCCGGCGGACGACCTCCGACGGTGCACGGGCAAGTAGGCTGGACCGGTGCCCCCGTCAGCGGTATAACGCCATGGAGTCCTGGTGCAGCCTACCTGCAGCAGGATTTTTTCATGGAAAGGACCGCTATGGAACTGCGAAGCAAGCAGATCAGGGAAGGGGTCATGCGCGCGCCCCACCGCAGCCTGCTGAAGGCTGACGGCATAACCGACGAGGAGATGGAGCGCCCCTTCGTGGCGGTCATCAGCTCCCGAAACGACATCATCCCCGGCCACACCAACCTGGATAAGATATCCGACGCCGTGAAGGCCGGCATCCGCATGGCCGGCGGCGTGCCCTTCGAGATATCCACTATCGGCATCTGCGACGGCATAGCCATGAACCACGACGGCATGCACTACTCGCTGGTGTCCCGCGAGGTGGTGGCCGACTCCCTGGAGTGCGCCGTGCAGGGCCACGCCTTCGACGCCGTGGTATGCATCCCCAACTGCGACAAGATCGTGCCCGGCATGATCCTGGGCGCCCTGCGGGTGAACCTGCCAACGCTGTTCGTATCCGGCGGCCCCATGCTGGCCGGCAGGCAGCGGGGCGGCTGCGGCCCCACGACGGACCTCAACACGCTGTTCGACGGCGCGGCCCAGGTGCTCGCCGGCACCCTGGACAAAGCCGACCTCAAATACTACGAGGACACCGCCTGCCCCACCTGCGGCAGCTGCTCGGGGCTGTTCACGGCCAATTCCATGAACTGCCTGTGCGAGGCCCTCGGCATCGCGATGCCGGGCAATGGCACCATCCCCGCCGTGTACTCCGAGCGCATCCGCTTGGCTAAGCACACGGGCATGCGCATCATGAAGCTGCTGGAGGACGGCACCCGCATCCGCGACATCGTGAACGCCGCCTCCATCCACAACGCCATGGAATGCGACATGGCCTTCGGCGGCTCCACCAACACGGTGCTGCACCTCACGGCCATCGCCCGCGAGGCCGGTTACCCCATAACCATGGACGATTGGGACGCCGCCAGCGCCCGCACGCCGCATCTGGTGAAGCTGGCCCCCTCGGGGCCGCGACCCTTGAGCGACCTGTACGAGGTGGGGGGCGTGCCCGCCGTCATGCACGAGCTCGACGAGCTGGACCTGCTGGACGACAGCGCCCTCACCTGCATGGGGCCCTTGCCCGAGTACCTGATGAAATGCACCGAGGCCGCCGATGGCGAAGTCTGCCGCCGCCACGACGACCCGTTCTCGGCCCAAGGCGCCCTGCGGGTGCTCCACGGCAACCTGGCCCCGAACGGCGGCATCGTGAAGAAGAGCGCGGTGGACCCCTCCATGCTGACCCACACGGGCCCGGCCCGCGTGTTCGACAGCGAGGAAGCGGCCTGCGCGGCCATCGAGGGCGGCCGCATAAACCCCGGCGATGTCATCGTGATCCGCTACGAGGGCCCCAAGGGCGGTCCCGGCATGCGCGAGATGCTCACGCCCACCAGCACCATCGTGGGCATGGGGCTGTCCACCAGCGTGGCGCTGATCACCGACGGACGCTTCTCGGGCGCCACCAAGGGACCGGCCGTGGGCCATGTGAGCCCCGAGGCCGCAGCCGGCGGCCCCATCGCCCTGGTGCAGGAAGGCGACTCCATAACCGTGGACATCGAAGGGGGCGCCCTGACCCTGAACGTATCCGATGACGAGCTGGCCCGGCGCCGGGCCGCCTGGCAGCCCCCGGCCCAGAAGCACGACCACGGCGTGCTGGCGAAATACGCCCGCATGGTCAGCTCCGCCGACGAGGGCGCCTACGTAGGCTAGGAGGCAACCATGGCGAAGAACACGCAGCAGGCAGCATCCACGGTGTCCATCGAGGGCGCCGCCAAGGGGCCCGGATCGGCCAATCCCAAGCAGGGCAAGGAGCTTACCGGCGCCCAGGCCATCATCGCATCCCTCGAGGCCGAAGGCGCAAACCTGGTCTTCGGCTACCCCGGGGGCCAGGCCATCAAGATCTACGATGCCCTGTACGACTCGGACATCCTGACCCACGTGCTGGCCCGCCACGAGCAGGGGGCCGTGCACGAGGCCGACGGCTACGCCCGCTCCACGGGCGATGTGGGCGTGGCCATCGTGACCAGCGGCCCCGGCGCCACCAACACGGTGACGGGCATCGCTACCGCCTACATGGATTCCGTGCCCCTGGTGGTCATCACGGGCCAGGTGCCCAGCACGGCCATCGGCACCGATTCGTTCCAGGAATCCGACATCGTGGGCATCACCATGCCGGTGGTGAAGCACAGCTACCTGGTGCAGGACGTCGACGAGATAGCCCCCACGTTCCGCGAGGCCTTCCACATAGCCAAGACGGGACGCCCCGGCCCGGTGCTCATCGACGTGCCCAGCGACATCCAGAGCCAGGTGACCGTGTTCGACTACCCGGACAGCGTGAACATCCCCAGCTACCGGCCCACCTACCGCGGCAATGCCAAGCAGATCCGGGCTGCGGCCGAGATGATCTCCCAGGCGCGCCAGCCGGTGCTGTACGTGGGCGGCGGCACGCTCATCTCGAAGGCCGGTCCCGCTGTGGCGGCGCTTGCCCATGCAGCGAACATCCCCATGGTCACCACCCTCATGGCCAAGGGCGCGGTGCCTGCCAGCGACCCGCTGAACTTCGGGCTGGTGGGCATGCACGGCTCGAAGTACGCCAACCGCGCCATCAACCGCTCCGACCTCATCATCGCCTGCGGCGCCCGTTTCTCGGACCGCGTCACCGGCAACGTTGCCAGCTTCGCCCCCGGGGCCAAGCTCATACATATAGATATAGACCCGGCCGAGATAGGCAAGGTGCGCGAGGCCCAGGTACCCATCGTGGGCGATCTGCGGCGCGTGCTGGAGAACCTGGTGCAGCTGCTCGAAGACGGCGAGGTGGCCTTGCCCGACACCGCCGCCTGGGTGAAGCAGCTCGACGCCTGGCGCGAGCGCTACCCCCTGTACGACAAGCGCCTGGATGAGAGCGCCGAGCAGATCGTGCCCGAGCTTGCCATGAAGCTGCTCTCCGAGGCGCTGGATCCCGCCGATTCCATCGTTGCCACCGAGGTGGGCCAGCACCAGATGTGGGCGGCCCAGTTCATCGACCGCGAGCTGCCCCGCACCTTCCTCACATCGGGCGGCCTGGGCACCATGGGCTTCGGCTTCCCGGCGGCCATCGGCGCCGCCATCGGCAACCCCGGCAAGACCGTGGTGTGCATCGCCGGCGACGGCTCGTTCCAGATGAACTCCCAGGAGATGGCCACGGCCGCCATAAACGGTGCCGCGGTGAAGGTGGTCATCCTGGACAACCGGGCCTTGGGCATGGTGCGCCAGTGGCAGAAGCTGTTCTACAAGGGCCGCTTCTCGGCCACGGAGCTCGATATCTGCCCCGATTTCGTGAAGCTGGCCGAAGCCTACGGATGGAATGCCGCCCAGGTGAGCGATCCGGCCCAGCTGGCCGCCGCCTACCGCACCATGCTGGACACCCCGGGGCCCTACCTGCTGGATGTCATCATCCCCCGGGACCAGTCGGTGTTTCCCATGGTGCCCCCGGGCGGCCGCACCGGCGAGCCCATCGGAGCCATAGACACCCAGGAAGGCGCCCGCGAGCTGCAGGCCCTGGAAGGAGGCGACCGATGAACGAGATGATCCATGTGCTGTCGGCCCTGGTGGAGAACAAGCCCGGCGTGCTCTCGCGCGTGACGGGGCTCATATCGCGCCGGGGTTTCAACATAGAGTCGCTGTCGGTGGGCCCCACGGAAGACCCCACGAAATCGCGCGTCACCGCCATCGTGCGGGCCGACGATGTGGCCTACGAGCAGATAACCAAGCAGCTGCACAAGCTGATAAGCGTGCACAAGATAACCGACCTCACCGACGAGCGCGCCATCGAGCGCGAGCTGGTGCTGTTCAAGGTGAACGCGCCGGCCGAGCGCCGCAGCGAGATAATCGAGATAGCCAACGTGTTCCGCGCCAACATCGTGGACGTGGGCCGCACCTCGCTGACGGTGGAGGCCACCGGCGACGAGGGCAAGCTGAAGGGCATGGAGGACCTCTTCCGCGCCTACGGTATAAAGGAGATCATCCGCACCGGCAAGATAGCCATGAGCCGCAATTCCAAGGAAGCGTAGGGTATATACTCTCGAAAGCGGAAAACAATGCCCGGCGGCGCCGGGTTCGCAACATAGCAAGGTGGATAATCGGCATGGAAGGAAAGGAACGAACATGGCCGTGGAGATTCTGTACGAGAAGGACTGCAACCCCGAGGTTATCAAGGGCAAGAAGGTGGCCATCATCGGCTATGGCTCCCAGGGCCACGCCCATGCCCTGAACCTCCACGATTCCGGCGTGGACGTGCGCGTGGGCCTGCGCCCCGGCTCGAAGAGCTGGACGGTGGCCGAGGAGGCGGGCCTGAAGGTGATGACCACAGAGGAAGCCGCCGAGGAAGCGGACTTCATCATGATGCTGGTGCCCGACGAGAACCAGGCCCAGGTGTATGCCGAGCAGATCGCCCCGCACCTGAAGCCCGGCGATACCCTGGGCTTCGGCCACGGCTTCAACGTGCACTACGGCTACATCCAGGCGCCCGAGGATGTGAACGTGGTCATGTGCGCCCCCAAGGGCCCGGGCCACATCGTGCGCCGCCAGTACACCGAAGGCTCCGGCGTGCCCGACCTGGCCTGCGTCGAGCAGGATGCCACCGGCGACGCGTGGGATACCATCCTGTCGTATTGCTGGGCCATGGGCGGCGCCCGCACGGGCATCATCAAGTCCACGTTCAAGGACGAGACCGAGGAAGACCTCTTCGGCGAGCAGGCGGTGCTCTGCGGCGGCCTGGTGGAGCTGGTGAAGGCCGGTTTCGAGACCCTGGTGGAGGCCGGCTATCCGCCCGAGCTCGCCTATTTCGAGGTGTACCACGAGCTGAAGATGATCATCGACCTGATGTACGAGAAGGGCATCCATTTCATGAACTACTCCATCAGCAACACGGCGGAGTACGGCGAGTACTACGCCGGACCCCAGGTGATCAACGACGAGTCCCGGGCCGCCATGAAGCGCATCCTGGGCCGCATCCAGGACGGCAGCTTCGCCCAGGAGTTCGTGGACGATTGCAACAACGGCCACAAGTGGCTGCTGGAGCAGCGCGAGGCCATCAACAACCACGAGATAGAGAAGACGGGCGAGAAGATACGCTCGATGTTCACCTGGATCAAATAGGTTCTGCCGCAGTCCGCAAGCCCATGCCAAGGAGACCAGCCATGACGCAGAAAGTCCTGATCACCGAAGAGATCGACCCGGCCGGCATCGCCGTGCTGCGCACCCGCGGGTTCGCCGTCGATGTGAAGCTCGACCTGGACCACGAACAGCTCATCGATTGCATCGGCGACTACGAGGGGCTCATCATCCGCTCCCATACCCAGGTGGACGCGCCCGTCATACGGGCCGCCCGGAAGCTGAAGGTGATCGGGCGCGCCGGCGTGTCCATCGACAACGTGGACCTGGACGAGGCAACCCAGGCCGGCATCGTGGTGTGCAACGCCCCCAACTCGAACATCACCTCGGCGGCCGAGATGGCCATGGCCCTGCTGCTGTCCTGCGCCCGCAACATACCCCAGGCCGACCGCTCCATGCACGAGGGCCGCTGGACGCCGGGGGAGTTCAAGGGCTGCGAGCTGTACGAGAAGACCCTGGCCATCTTCGGCCTGGGCAGGGTAGGGGGGCTGGTGGCCCAGCGGGCCGCCGCCTTCGGCATGAACCTGATCGCCTACGACCCCTACTGCTCGAGCGAGCGGGCTGCCACCCTGGGCGTGGAGCTCTACGAATCGGTGGACGACATACTGCCCCTGGCCGACTTCATCACGGTGCACATGCCCAAGACGGCCGAGACCGCCGGCATGTTCGGCCCGGAGCAGTTCGCTGCCATGAAGGATTCCGTCATCATAGTGAATGTGTCGCGCGACGGCATATTCGATCAGAAATCCCTGGCCGACTTCATCGCGGCGGGGAAGGTGCGCTCCATCGGCTTCGACGTATTCGACGAGGAGCCCTGCGAGGCCAGCCCCTTCCATGAATTCCCCCAGGCGGTCATAACGCCTCATATCGGCGCCTTCACCGCCGAGGCCCAGCGCCGCGCCGGCGTGCAGACGGCCACCTTCGTGGCCCAGGCCCTCAACGGGTCCATCGTGCCCACGGCCATCAATATATCCAACGTGCCGCCCGAGGTGATGGACAAGTTCGGCCCCTACCTCACGGCCGCCCAGATGATGGGCCGCATCGTCTCGCAGATCGAGGGCGATATCCCCCGGCGGCTGTCCCTCACGGCCGCGGGCACGCTTTCCAGCGTGGACACCCCGATGCTTCTGGCCGGCGCCCTGAAGGGCCTCATGGCCTACAAGAACATCGGCGCCGTCACCGGGTCGAACGCCGAGGCGGTGGCCCAGCGCCACGGCATCGAGGCCAGCCTGTCGTCGCAGGTGAACGCCGACGGCTACGACTCGTCCCTCACCCTGCGCACCGACAGCACCTCCATCGCCTGCACGCTGTACGGAACCGACCGGCCGGCCCGCATCATATCGCTTTTCGGCTACAGCTTCGACATCGAGCCGGCCTCCCAGTCGCTGGTGCTGCGCTATGCCGATGCGCCGGGCCGCATAGGCGTGGTGGGTACCATCCTGGGGCAGGCGGGCGTGAACATAACCACCATGCAGATCGGCACCCGCCCCGACAGCGACAGCGCCGTCGTCATCCTGAATGTGGAGGGCGATGTCGCCGACGAGGTGCTGGATGCCCTGCGGCAGGGTATCGACGGCCTGCAGGACCTCTGGCGCATAACGCTGTAGGCCCTGGCCGATACCAACCGAATCGAATCGAGAAAGGACGCTGACCTCAGATGACGCGTAAGATCAAGATTTTCGATACTACCCTGCGCGATGGCGAGCAGAGCCCCGGCGCCTCCATGAACACCGAGGAGAAGCTGGTCATAACCCGCGAGCTGCTGCGATTGAAAGTGGATGTGATCGAGGCCGGCTTCCCCATCTCGAGCCCCGGCGATTTCGAGAGCGTGCGCAGGATATCCGAGCTGGTGGGCGACCAGGCGGTGGTCTGCGCCCTCACCCGCGCCATCGACAAGGATATCGACGTGGCCGCCGATGCGCTGAAATACGCCAAGCGCCCCCGCATCCATACGGGCCTGGGGGTGTCGCCCTCGCATCTGCGCGACAAGCTGCGCATCACCGAGGAGGAATGCATCGAGCGCACCATCCATTGCGTGTCCTATGCCAAGCAGTACGTGGATGACGTGGAGTTCTACGCCGAGGATGCCGGACGCTCCGACTACGACTTCCTGGTGCGCGTGATCCAGGCCGCCGTGGACGCCGGCGCCACCGTGGTGAACATCCCCGACACCACCGGCTACTCGCTGCCCTGGGAATTCGGCAGCCGCATCGCCTACCTGCGCGATAACGTGGACGGCATCGAGAACGTGGATATCTCCGTGCATTGCCACAACGACCTGGGCATGGCCACGGCCCTGGCCCTGTCGGGCGTGGTGAACGGCGCCACCCAGGTGGAATGCACCATAAACGGCCTGGGCGAACGCGCCGGCAACACGGCCATGGAAGAGGTCGTCATGGCCATCCGCATGCACGGGGAGGAGCTCGATGCCCACACGGATATCGACAGCCGCGAGTTCGTGAAGGCCAGCAAGCTGGTATCGTCCATCACGGGCATGAACGTGCAGGCCAACAAGGCCATCGTGGGCGCCAACGCCTTCGCCCATTCCTCGGGTATCCACCAGGACGGCGTGCTGAAGGAGCGCTCGACCTACGAGATCATCGACCCCGCCGACGTGGGCGCCGGCGCCAGCCAGATCGTGCTGACGGCCCGCAGCGGCCATGCAGCCCTGAAGCACCGCCTGGAGGAGCTCGGCTTCGCCTTCGACGAGGAGCGCCTCGACGAGCTGTACGCCGCCTTCCTGGAACTGGCCGACAAGAAGAAGGAGGTCTACGACGAGGACCTGGAGAGCCTGGTGAACGAGCAGGACCGCACGGCCGACGCCCTGTACACCCTGGACAGCCTGCAGGTGAGCTGCGGCTACCCCCTGACGCCCACGGCCACGGTGGGCCTGCGCGACCGCGAGGGCGCCGTAGCCACCGTGTGCGATTTCGGCACCGGCCCCATCGACGCCGCCTTCAAGGCCATCGACAAGATCGTCCAGGTGAAAAGCGACCTCAGCGAGTTCGCCGTGATGGCCGTCACCCGGGGCATCGACGCCCTGGGCGAGGTGACGGTGCGCATCACCGCCGCCGACGGCACGGTGTTCATCGGCCGCGGCGCCGACGGCGATATCATCGTGTCGGCGGCCAAGGCGTACCTGAACGCCCTGAACCGTTTGCTGTCCAACAGCCGCTGATTTCCGGATTCCCCATTTACCTGCCCGCTGCCGATGTGCTATCATCGTGCCATCGGCAGCAGTGCTGGTAACCGATCAAGACTTTCGAAGGAGGAAGTGGGCATGTCCCGCTTTCTTTTTGTATGAGGCCCGGAAAGGAGGGGAAGATGCTCACCCGCAAGGAGCAGAGCCTGCTGGATGCCCTGGAGCCCCTGGCGCAGCAGAAGGGCGTCGAGATAGTGACGCTCGAGATAGTCGGCGCCAAGAAGTCGCCCACCATCCGCGTGTACATCGATACCGACCATGGCGTCGGCTTCGACGAGCTGGCCGCGGCCCAGCAGTGGATCGACGAGGTGATCGACGGCATCGACCCGTTCCCCGGCGCCTACATGCTGGAGGTCTCATCGCCCGGCATCGACCGCCCGCTGCGCACCCCGGAGCATTTCCAGCGCTTCATCGGCGATACGGTGTCGGTGAAGACGACCGGCCCGGTGGAGGGCCGCTCCAACTTCAAGGGCACCCTGCAGGCGGCGGACGGCGCGTCGGTCACGGTCGACTGCGATGGGAAGGCCTACGGCATACCCTTCGATTCCATCAAGCGTGCCAACCTCATCGGCACGGTCAGCTTCTCATAGAAGGTTTCGCGAGAAAGGACAGGTTGTGGCAACTTCGGAACTGATAAAAGCACTCCAGGAACTCGCCCACGAGCGCAAGATAGACGAGTTCTACCTCATAGAGCGCCTGGAGGAGTCGCTGGCAAAGAGCTATCAGCATATCCTGGATTTGGAATGGGACGCCCGGGTTACCATCGACCGCCAATCCGGCAAGATCTACGTATACGAGCTGGTTCCCCAGGGCGAGCCCCGCGAGGTGGTGGACGAGGAGACCGGCGAGGTCACCCTGGAATACGATGAGTTCGAGGAGCGCGACGTCACCCCCAGCGATGTCAGCCGCATCGCCGCCCAGAACGCGAAGAGCGTGATCAACGCCATCGTGCGCGATGCGGGCCGCCAGTCCATCTACGAGGAGTTCGCGAGCCGGGTGGGCGACCTGGTCACCGGTACCGTGCTGCAGGGCACGCCGGACTTCACCATCATCAAGATCCGCGACGGGGTGGAGGCCGAGCTGCCCCATTACGACCAGAAGCGCGCCCCCGGCGAGCGCAACGAGCGTCCCGCGAACGAGCATTACCGCCACAACCAGCGCCTGAAGGTGCTCATCATCGAGGTGCGCGACCCGGCCGGCGATGCACCCCGGGCCCGGGGCGAGAACCAGCGGCCGCCCATCGTGGTGTCCCGCACGCATCCCGACCTCATCCGGCGCCTGTTCGAGATAGAGGTACCGGAGATATACGACGGCCTGGTAGAGGTGAAATCCATCGCCCGCGAGCCGGGCGTGCGCTCGAAGGTGGCCGTGGCCAGCCGCGAGCCGAACCTCGACCCGGTGGGCGCCTGCGTAGGCCCCAAGGGCAGCCGCGTGCGCATGGTGGTGGAGGAGCTGCGCAACGAGCGCGTGGATGTGATCCAGTGGAGCGACGACCCGGCGGCCTACGTGGCCAACGCGCTTTCGCCCGCCAAGGTGGAATCGGTGGCCATCGACGAGGAGAACCATTACGCCACCGTGGTGGTATCCGACGACCAGCTGTCGCTGGCCATCGGCAAGGAAGGGCAGAATGCCCGCCTGGCTGCGCGCCTGACCGGCTGGCACATCGACATAAAGAGCGCATCGTTCGTAGGGGCGTCCCTGGTGGACGAGGACCTGCTGGGTGAAGAGGCGCCCGAAGGCGACCCCGAGTTCTGCGCCTACGAAAACGAGGACGGCGTGCGCTGCCGCAACCATGCCCGCCCCGGAAGCCGCTACTGCGGCATCCATGCCTCGATGGAGTAGCCGAGCCATGGCCGACGTTCCCGCGAAGAAGCTGCGCACCTGCATCGGGTGCTCCCAGAAGCGGCCGAAGGCCCAGCTGGCCCGCATCATCGCAACCCCGGAGGGGAACCTGCGATGGGACCGGGGCGGCAAGGCGCCCGGCCGGGGAGCCTATGTATGCAGCGCGGCCTGCCTGCGGCGGGCAGCGGGGAAGTCGCAGCTGGCGCGCGCCCTCAGGCGGCCCGTGCCCGAAGGTGCGGCAACGGCTATAGCCGATGAGTTGGAGAATGCGCCGCAGTGCGCTGAAGCACGATAGGAGAAGCTATGGGTAGCATGCGAGTCCATGAGATGGCGAAGGAATACGGCATTTCCAGCAAGGAGATGCTGGAGAAGCTCCGCGACCTGAAGATACCCGCGAAGAGCCATGCCAGCATGCTGGCCGAAGCCTACGTAGACAAGGTGTACAAGGAGCTGGGCAAACCCCAGGCCGGCCAGGATGGCGAGGCCGAGGCGGCGGTGCCCCTGACCAAAGAGGAGAAGAAGGAGAAAGAGCGCGAGGCCGAAGAGGAGCGCGCCCGCCGCGAGGCCGTCGAGAAGGAGCGCGCCGCCCGCGAGGAGGAGCGTGCCCGCAAAGCCGCGGAGTCGGGCACGGAGGCCGGCGAGCCGGACCGCGAGGCAGCCCAGCCGGCAGTGCAGGCCGCTGCAGCCCCGAACCCCTACTCGTCGCTCGAGGAGCAGATACAGAGCGAGCGCGAGCGCGCCGCCCGCGAAGCCGAAGAGGCGCGCCGTGCGGCCCGTGCCGCCGCCCTGGCCAAGGATGTAGCCAAGAAGCAGGCGGTGGAGGAGGCCCTGAAGGCACGGGGCGGCTCCAAGAAATCCGCCAAGCCCGAGGCTGCCCCCGAGGAACATCCCAAGAAGGCCGCCCCGGTGTCGTCTGCGCGCGGCAGCTTCGATTCGCTGTTGAACCAGATAGAATCCGAACAGAAGCGCATTCAGGAGACCGGCGCCCAGGCCAAGAGGAAGAAGAAGGGCGCCCGGGGCGAGCAGATCGTGCCGGAGCTCGAGAACGCCCAGGGCGAGGACCGCTACGCGAAGATGGCGGTGCAGGTCGAGAAGCTGCAGCGCGACAAGGTGCTGGCCGATGCCCGCGCCGCCGTGGCCGCCGCGTCGTCCCACGAGGGCGAGGGGCGTCGCAAGAAGCGCAAGGAGAAGCGCCAGGCCGAGGCCCGCGAGAAGGCCGAGATGCAGGCTTTGGAGAAGGGCCTCGATCCCACCCTGGTGCTGGACGAGTCCGTGGTGGAGGTGCCCCAGGGTGCGACCGTCGGCAAGCTGGCGGAGCTTCTGGGCGTGCAGCCGAACGATATCATCAAGCCGCTGTTCATGCTGGGCCAGGTGCTCACCGTGACCCAGACCATGAGCGATGAGCTGATCGAGCTGGTCGCCGACGACCTCGGCCGCAAGGTGCGCGTGGTCTCCCCCGAGGAGGAATACCGCGTGGTCTACCACGATACCGAGGACCAGTTGAAGCCGCGTCCCCCGGTGGTCACCGTCATGGGCCATGTCGACCACGGCAAGACATCGCTGCTCGATGCCATCCGCGATACCGGCGTGGTCGAGAGCGAGGCCGGCGGCATCACCCAGCACATCGGCGCATCGGTGGTGGATATCAACGGCCGGCAGATCACCTTCATCGACACCCCGGGCCACGAGGCCTTCACCGCCATGCGCGCC
>CANOBU010000030.1 GCA_947564425.1 uncultured Eggerthellaceae bacterium | reverse complement strand
TGCGATAGATTCTAGGTGAAGGGGGGCGCGGCCTGCAGCCGGCGCCCCCCTTCTATCCTTCCGTGTGGTGCCCTCAGCCCATGAGGGGAATGACATCCCACGCCAGCTTCGAGCCCCCGATTATCTCGCTGCTGCCGAACACGCACCGGGCATCGGCGGCCGCCACGGCTTCCACATCGGGGGAGAAGGCCCGCAGGGTGCGCCCATCGGCCTGCAGGGCCTCCTGGCGCACGGCCAGGCGCTCTTCCCGCGTATAGCCGCAGAAGAAGTCGATATCCTGGCGCCTCATGAGCGCCCGGGCCTTCAAGGGGGCATCCAAGGCCGCCACCGTGGCCACCACGAAGCCGTCGATCGCCTCTTGGGTGGGAGCGAAGCCGGCCAGCCAGGACCCCGCCCGGACGAAGCGGTGCAGGGTCTCGTCCAGATGCGGGTCGCGGTAGGAGTAGAAGCGCAGGTCGCCCAGGCGCTTGGCTTGGAATCCCACGCCGTAGGCGCCTCCCTTCACGCGCACCTCGTTCCACAGGTAGTCATAGGAGAGGGCCCGTGCTGCCACCAGCCAGCCGCCCTGGAACAGCTGCCCCATCAGGCGCCGGTCCCAAGCCAGGGCGGCATAGCTCACATCGCTGGGGATGATGAACGCCTCGTTCAGTATGGCCGGTGCGGGTATCCGAAGGAGGTTCTCGCCCGATGAGGTGCGGCCGGTCTGCGGGCCGCCCTTCCAGAAGGCGTCCAGGTCGTCATCGGTGCCGGCGAAGCTGACGATGCAGCGGTCATCGCAGAAGATGCGGCGGCCGAGGTCTTCCAGGCGCCCCTGCAGGTCCGGGAACCGTTGGTCGAAGTCGTCTATGAGCTGGCAGAGGAAGCGATAGAAGCCCACATTGCCCAAGGCCTCGCCGACCACGCCCCCCGCTGTGCAATAGGACCGCGCCCGGGCCGAGGCGCAGCTGTGGCCGTTGTTGATGAAGCCCTGTTCCATGTTTATCTTGCGTTGCTTCAGCAGGTCCAGGATGCGCTGCCTGTCGCCGAAATTGGTCTCGCACAGCACTTCCCGGGGCAGCTGCGCCAGGGCTTCCGCGTTCTCGGAGAGCGCCGAGGCGCTCACGGTGAAGCAGCAGTCGACTGCTCCGGCATCGGTCTTGTCCTCGAACACATCGGTGTAGAAGGCCAGGTTGCCCAGGAGGGCTTGCACCAGCGTGTCTATCTGGGCCGCCGTATGGCGGGCGGTATCCAGCTTGCCCAGCACCAGGGCCAGCACCGATACGTAGGGCAGCTCTTCGAAGGAGACTCCCGCCAGGCTGTAGTAGCGGTAGCCGTAGGCGATGCCGTGGGTTGCCATGGTATGGCGCAGGCAGGGCAGGGGGGCGCCATCCCGATACTCGGCTGCGGGCTCCTCGGGGGCCTCGCCGATATCGGTCAGGTACAGGCGGGGCAGCGTGGCCAGGGCCTCCGGGGAATCCGGGGCCTCCTGCAGCCGCCGCAGCTCCTGCTCCTCGGCGACGATGCTCCGGCGCTCCTGCGGCGACAGGGCCGCATTGCGGGCTGCAAGCTGTGCGGCCTGGCCGTCGCCGCCTCGGCCGGGGGTCGGGATCACCTCTGCGGAGGCCCGGTGGCCGTTGCCGCAGAACAGCTCCCGCAGCAATTCTCCGTAGTAGTCGGTGTCCAGCGCGCTGCGCAAGTCGGCGAACAGGTCCTCGTAGCGCAGGTAGTCCGTGGCGGCATCGTCGTCGTAGAGCCATCCGGCGAGGGATTGCATGGCATAGGCCACGCCGTCGGCCATGCCCATCTCGTGCTCGCGCAGCTGGAATTCGGCATGGGATATCGCCGCCTCGATGAGCTCGCGGTCCAGGCCGGCATCCAGCAGAACCTCCGTCTCCCGTTCCAGGGTGGCCTCCAGGGCCTCGCCGGCCCCATCGGCGGGCATCTGCAGCTGCACGAACGCGAAGGGCTGCGCCATGGAGTCGACGACGGATGCCTGGATGTCATGGGCGATGCCCCGGTCGAGCAGCGCCCGCTTGAGCGGGGCCTCGTTGCTTCCCATCAGGGCGTCCAGCAGGATATCCGCAGCCGTCACCTTCATCCGGTCCGATGCATCCCCTATCACATAGCCGACGGCAGCGCAGGCATTCTCGGGGGCCGTATCCATGGCCTTCCGGCGATAGGGGGCTGCAACGGGTTGCTGGCGGTCGATGGTCCGGGGCTCCAGGGGCTGCTCGCCGGCTTCGGCCCGCCGGGCATCCCCGGCATCCTGTTCCGCGCTCACCGGGGTGAGGTAGCGCTCGTCCAGGAACGCCAGGGCGCGGTCGATGTCCACATCGCCGTACAGGAACAGGTAGCTGTTGCCGGTGCGGTAATGGCGCCGGTGCTCGTCGAGGAAGCCCTCGTAGGTCAGCGCGGGGATGGCTTCCGGCGTTCCCCCGGACTCGAAGGCATAGCAGGTGTCGGGGAAC
The DNA here is from genome assembly GCA_947564425.1 of uncultured Eggerthellaceae bacterium. Classification (GTDB taxonomy): domain Bacteria; phylum Actinomycetota; class Coriobacteriia; order Coriobacteriales; family Eggerthellaceae; genus UBA9715. The sequence continues at coordinate 14,293 of CANOBU010000030.1, read as the reverse complement.
AAGGCGCTTTGCACCTCGTCGAACAGCACGGCGTTCGTATCCGACAAAGCACCCTTCATCTCGTTGTACACGACGCCGTTGTATACGAGCTCGGTCTGGTCGGGGGGCAGCTCGGCCGCATCGCCCGCGCCGTCCCGGGCTATCAGCTCCTCATGCCAGCCCTCCTGCTCGAAGATGGCGCGCTTCCGGTATATCTGCGGATGGAATACCGCGTCCAGATACACATCCATCAGGTTGAAGAGGTCCTGCTCGTTGGTGGATGCCACGGGATACAGCGTCTTGTCGGGAAACGTCATGGCGTTCAGGAAGGTCTGCATGGAGCCTTTCAGCAGGTCCACGAAGGGCTCTTTCACCGGGAAGCGGTCCGAGCCGCACAGCACCGAATGCTCCAGGATATGGAACACGCCGGTGTCGTCGCGTGGCGGCGTGCGGAAGCCTATGGCGAAGGCCTTGTTCGGGTCGTCGTTGCGCAGGTACAGCAACCGGGCGCCGGAGGGGCTGTGGCGGGCCACCACCGCCCGGCCGTCTATCTCGGGCAGGTCGTCGTTCGATTCTATGGCGAAGCCGTGCAGCACGGTGCCGGGGGCGAGTTCCATGGGGGTGCCTTTCGCTTGCGGGTGCTTTTCATGAAACCATAGCATAGCCTTTCGGGGTGCCCGTTCATGAACAGGTATAATTACGAATCTGTTGAATGCGGCGAAAGGTCATGCCATGGCAGACGGCGAGGGGTTCAAGCATATAGCGCTCAATGCGCCCGATGACGACGAGGTGATCGTGGCCGGAGTGGCCGCGGAGGAGGGCGCGGCCGGATCCGCTTCCCCCGCTGCAGCCGCCGGTGCCGCGTCACAGCCGGCCTCTGCAGCGGTTCCCGATGCCGGGAATGCCCCCGATGCCACCCCTGCGGCTGCGGAACGGGCTGCCGAACAGCCCGCGAAGGAGGGTGCCCCGCAGCCCGCGTCCGGCCGGAAGGATGCCGCCGACCGCTATGCCGAGACCACCTTGGAGGACCTGGAATCCGAGCCGCGCCCCCTGGCCCAGCGCATCGTCATAATCGCTGCGGTTCTTCTGATTATTGCGGCTTTGGTCTATTACTTCGCAGTCATGCGCTAGAATCTAGGGCAGCTGCAAACCGGTCGGGCATGCCGTCCCGGCCTTGTGAGGAGTTCGGACGATGCCAAAGCGGAGACTTCAGAATCCCGACGATTTCTTCAACGATGACGATCCCATCGGTCTGACGGGCGCCTTCGCCCCGGTCAAGGGCCCCCAATCCGTCGATTACGATGTCCAGGACGACCCCGTGGGCCTCACCCAGGCCTTCGGCGCCGTCACCGTGGACGAGGATGAGCGCTCGTGGACCGAGGCCGAGAAGTGGAAGGGCTTCGACTGGGATGAGGGCCGTACCGGCGATATCGTGAACGGTACCGATGACGAGGCTGCCGAGGCGCTGCTCGAAGCCGAGGGCGTCGATGCCGAGGATGCGGCCATCGAGGCCGCGAACGACGAGGTGGAGGGCTTCCTGGACGATGCCGATCCGGTCGTCGCCCGCGAGGAATCGCCCCGGGCGGCCGAGAAGGCCGCGAAGCGCTCGCGCCACGAGCGCCAGGGCGGCTCCGAGACCGCCGGCGGCTCGAAGGGCCCGCGCCATGGGCGCCATGCCGCCTCCGAGCCGGAGCTCTCGCCCCGCATGAAGAAGTCGAAGCGCACCCGCAAGGTGCTCATCGTGCTGGTCATCCTTCTGCTGCTGGTCATAGGGGCCCTGTGCTATTTCATGTTCCGCACCGTGACGAGCAGCCAGCATGAGGCGGCCCAGCAGGCCCGCGAACAGGTGCAGGAACCGCGCGACAGCATCGATGCCGCCAGTGCCGCCGACGCCGCCGACTCCACTACGCGCCTCGCCGATGTGCCGGACCTGGCCGGCCTCCTGGGCCTTACCCAGGATGAGGCCATCGAGGCTATAGGCCATGGCGCCCTGGTGACATCCAACCGCGAGGTGAACGAGGAGGGCAACCCCGTGAAGGCCAGCCTGAACGTGGCGCTCACCGAGGAGGCGGCCGATTCCAAGACCGGTACTCCCACGGTATACCTCGACCTGGGCGAGGACGGCCGCGTGCGCCAAGCGGGCTATTCCGCCTCGGCTGCCGCCCTGGGCTTCGGGGGGCTCAGCTTCTCCGATGCCGTCACCCGGGAGCATGTGGTCGAGAAGACCCTCGAGAAGGCGGGCGTGCCGGTGCCGGAGGGGTCGGCGGTGCTGCCCGAGAGCAAGGCCGATTACACCACCTACGCATCCGATGGCACCACCATCGTGCGCGAGCGGTGCTCCTTCGAGGGCGAGACCGATGTGAACGGCGTGCCGTGCATCTGGTCCTCTATCCTCTCCTACGACTACACCACCCAGATCGTGACGGGCAACCTCACCGATACGGTGCGCATCATCTACGTCTATATCAGCACCAAGTAGCCTGTGCCGCAGACTGCCGCTGCGCAGAGTCTTCCCCGGATATGGAGGCGCCCCCTTGGGCGGCTGCAGGCCGTTGCGGGCTATGCTAGAATAATCGGCTGGAATCGAAACGGCCTTCGGGCCGCGTGTTACCGATAAGAGGAAGGGTTTCTATGTCAGGGCATTCTAAATGGGCCACTACGAAGCATCGCAAAGCTGCTCAGGACGCCAAGCGCTCGGCGCTCTTCAGCAAGCTCGCGCGCAATATCACCGTTGCGGCGAAGGAGGGCGGCGACCCTAATCCCGAGAACAACGCCTCGCTGGCGGCCGCCATCGAGAAGGCCAAGGGCTACTCCCTTCCCAAGGATAAGATCAAGACCGCCATCGATAAGGCCTTCGGCACCGGCAAGGATGCCGCGAACTACGAGACGGTTACCTACGAGGGCTACGGCCCGGCCGGCATCGGCATCCTGTGCGAGGCCCTGACCGATAACCGCAACCGCACCGCCGCCGATGTGCGCGCCGCTTTCACGCACCATGGCGGCAACCTGGCCACCTCGGGCGCCGTTGCCTACCAGTTCGAGCGCAAGGGCATGATCCAGGTGCCCAAGGAGGTCGAAACGGGCGACAAGAAGAACCCCACGGGCCCCAACGGCGCTGCTGCCGACGAGGAAGAGTTCATGCTGGCCGTGGCCGAGGCCGGCGGCGACGATTACGAGGATGCCGAGGACGAATGGGTCGTCTATACCGGGGCCACCGACCTCATGGCCGTGAAGAAGGCCCTGGAGGAGGCAGGCGTGGCAACCCGCGGTGCGGAGCTCACCATGATCCCCGGCACGCCGGCCGAGGTGACCGTTGCCGATGCCAAGAAGGTCATGCGCCTGGTGGACCGCCTGGAGGAGCTCGAGGACCTGCAGAACGTGTACCACACCATGGATATCACCGACGAGATCGCCGCAGCCCTGGAAGAGGACTAGGCGCCCGCCGAAACGAACCGGGAAGGGGCGCACCGAGGGGCGCCCCTTTTTGCGATGGAGGACCCGATGCCCATAGACGCATGCTTCCAGAAGGGGACGCTTCCGCTCTCCTTCGAGGTGTTCCCTCCCAAAGGGGAGCTTGCCCTCGACCAAGCCGAGCGCGTGGTGGGGGAGCTGGCATCCCTTTCCCCGGCCTTCGTTTCGGTTACCTGCTCGGCGGGAGGCTCGGGCAATTCCGCCAATACCGTGGCCGTGGCCTCGCTGGTGCAGAATCGCTTCGACATCCCGGCTTTGGCGCATCTGACCTGCATGGGCGCTACTGCCCAGGACATCGCAGCGCGCCTGGACGCCTTGTCCGATGCGGGTGTGGGCAACGTGCTGGCCCTGCGGGGCGACCCGCTGCCCGGAGCCGCCCTGGCCGATTTCCGTTTCGCCAAGGACCTCATCCCCGTGGTGGCCCGGGAAGGGTTCTGCGTGGGGGCGGCGGCCTATCCCGAGGGACATATCGACTGCCTCGATTTCGGGGCCAGCCTGGAGCATCTGCGCCAGAAGCAGGATGCCGGTGCCCGTTTCCTGGTAACCCAGCTCTGCTTCGATAACGACCAGGCCCTCGCCTTCCTCGAGGCGGCCCGCAACGCCGCCATCACCGTACCCATCTCCTTCGGCATAATGCCCTTCCTGTCGAAGGACCAGATATCCCGCATGGTGTTCACCTGCGGGGCCAGCCTGCCCTCGGCGGTGATAAAGCTGCTGGCCCGTTGGGAGCACGACCCCGACAGCCTGCGGGCTGCGGGCATCGAGTACGCCTGCAGGCAGCTTGCGGGCCTTGCCGAGGCAGGGGTGGACGGCCTGCATGTGTACACTATGAACCGTCCCGAGATAGCCCGGGCCGCCGCCGAGGCCCTGGCTTGCTACCGCTGATCCATGCAGGGCTCGGCTGCCGATATCCCGGGCCGGGTGCGGCGGGATGAGCTGCTTCGCTATGCCGGCTACAGCGGCCAGCCTATCGGGGAGGGCTTGGAAGACCGCATCGGCGAGGCCATGGCCCTTTGCGGGCAGGTTGCTGCGCCGCGGGCCTGCTGGCGCACCTTTCCCGTCGCTTCTTCCCCGGATGGGCTGGCACTGGAAGGATCGATTCTGCGCATCCCCGCCGGCTGCGGGCCCGAGGGGCTGCGCCGTGCCTGTTCCGTAACGGTGGGGGCGCTCACGCTGGGCAGCGGGGTCGATCGCACCTTGGCGCAGTTGGGCTGCAGCGATTCCGTCGGTGCCGTTTTGCTGGATGCGGCATCGTCGGCGCTTATCGAGGATTGCGCGGACGTCTGGGAGCGCTCGCTGGATGAACGGATGCAAGCGCTTGGATTGCACCCGGGCCAGCGGTTGAGCCCCGGTTATGCGGGATTGCCGCTCGAGCTTTCGGCTGCCATCGCTGCGGTGTTCGATGGTCCGCGGGCCATCGGCGTCTATAGCTCGGCCCAGGGCCTGCTGCAGCCGCGGAAGAGCATCACGGTGCTGGTCCCCCTGTTCCAGCGCGCTGCCGATGCGCATGCTGTGCGCTATTCGTGCGATAATTGCCGATGCTTCGACGGATGCCCTTTCAGGGCGCGCGGCGCGACTTGCTATACACGGTGACGGCCCTGCGGGGCCGCAGGCGAGCGGAAGGTGGGCTATGGAATGCCCTGTATGCGATAAGAAGGCGTTTCCCCGCCAGGCCGAGGGGCTGCGGGTGGCGGATGCCTGCTTGCAGGATGTGCTGGACGGCCGCCGGTTCCTGCTGTTCGACGGGGCCATGGGCACCATGGTGCAGCGGGCGGGCCTGGCGGCGGCCGGCGAGCTGCCGGAGCTGCTGAGCCTGACGGCCCCGCAGGCCATAACGGCCATACACCGCGCCTATGTGGAGGCGGGGAGCCAGGTGGTGACGGCCAACACCTTCGGTGCCAACCGCCTGAAGCTGGGGGATGCCCTCTCGGTGGACGAGGCCTACCGGGCCGCCGTTGCCTGCGCGAGGGCTGCCGGCCCCCGTTATGTGGCAGCCGATATCGGACCCACCGGTGCCTTGCTGGAGCCTCTGGGTACCCTGGGTTTCGAAGAGGCATGCAGCGTGTTCGCCGAGCAGGCCCGGGCTGCCGAAGCGGCCGGGGCGGACCTCATCATCATAGAGACCATGACCGATATCGCGGAGATGAAGGCGGCCGTGCTGGCTTGCAAGGAGAACAGCCGCCTGCCCGTCTTCGCCACCATGACCTTCGGCGAGGACGGCTGCACGTTCCTGGGCACCCCGCCTTCGGCCGCCGCCCGGCTGCTGGATGCCCTGGGGGTGGACGCCCTGGGCATCAACTGCTCGTTGGGCCCGCATCAGATGGCCCCTTTGGTGCAGCAGATGCTGGAAGTCACCGCGAAGCCGGTGATCCTGCAGGCCAATGCGGGCTTGCCCACGCTGGTGGACGGCCGCAGCACATATGCGATGGAGCCCCGGGAATACGCCCGTGCGGTGCGGAGCTGCCTCGAGGCCGGCGTGACGGTGGTAGGCGGCTGCTGCGGCACCGACCCGTCGTTCATCGCCGAGCTGGCGGCTCAGCTGGACGGCCTGCAGCCTGCTTCCCATGGCGTCCCCCAGCCCTTCGCGGTGACCTCGGCCCAGGTCGAGGTGCTGCTGGGACCCGATGATGCGGCCCTGGTGGGTGAGCGCATAAACCCCGCCGGGCGCCCGCGCCTGCAGGAGGCGTTGCGCCGCGGCGACCTGGGCTCTATCGAGGCCGAGGCCGTGGCCCAGGCGGCGGCCGGAGCCGATATCCTGGATGTGAACGTGGCCCTGCCCGATGTGGACGAGCCGGCCCTGCTGGCAGCCGCCGTGCGGGCGCTTTCGGAGGTCTGCCCGCTGCCGCTGCAGATAGACTCGCCCGACCCCCGCGCAATCGAGGCGGCCGTGCGCCCCTATGGGGGCATCCCCCTGGTGAATTCCGTGAACGCCTCCGAAGCGAGCATGGAGGCCCTGCTGCCCATTCTGGCCCACTACGGCTGTGCGGCCGTGGGTCTCACGCTGGACGAGGACGGCATACCCCCCGAGGCCCCTGAGCGCGTCGCCCTGGCCCGGCGCCTGGCCGACCGCGCTGCCCAGGCGGGCATCCCGCGCGAGCGGCTGGCTATCGACTGCCTGGTCATGGCCGCCTCGTCGAACCAGGCCGAGGCCCGGCAGACCTTGCGTGCCGTGCGGTCCGTGAAGGATGAGCTGGGCCTGCGCACCGCATTGGGGGTATCGAACATCAGCTTCGGCCTGCCCGCCCGCAGCACCTTGAACGCCGCCTACCTGGCCGCCGCCCTGGAGGCGGGCCTGAACCTGCCCATCATGAATCCCCTGGACGAAACCTGCCACAGCACCTTCCAAGCCTGGCGCGTCTTCAGCGGCCAGGATGAACGGGCCGAAGCCTACATAGCAACAGCAACAGAGCAGCCATTCCCGCCATCGCCGATGGGGACACCGGAGTTTTCAACCCCCGCAGCGAAGCGAGGAGTGAAAACGGAGGTGTCCCCATCGGCGATGGCGGGAATGGCGGGCACCCCATCCGTCCCCGGCAGCATGCCCGCCTACGAAGCCGTCCTGGCAGGTCTGAAAGATGCCGCCCGCAGCGCCGTGCAGCAGCAGCTCCGGGAAGGCAGCGATCCCCTGGAGGTCATGAACGGCTGCATCATCCCGGCCCTCGACGAGGTGGGCCGCCGCTTCGAAAAGGGCACCTGCTTCCTGCCCCAGCTGATGGCCTCCGCCGAGGCAGCCAAGGCCGGCTTCGACTGCATCCGGGAAGCCTCCCGCGGCAGCGATGCCCCCCTGGCCGCCCGCGCCTGCGGTCCCATCGTTCTGGCAACGGTGAAGGGGGATATACACGATATAGGCAAGAACATCGTGGCCATGCTGCTGGCCAATTACGGCTACGAGGTGATCGACCTGGGCCGCGATGTGGATCCGCAGGCGGTAGTGGATGCGGTACGGCGCAGCGACGCCGCCGCCGTGGGGCTGTCGGCCCTCATGACCACCACGCTGGGGGCCATGGGGGATACCATAGCCCTGCTGCGCAGCAGCGGTTGCGACGTGCCGGTGTTCGTGGGCGGCGCGGTGCTCGACGAGCGCTACGCCGCCATGGTGGGCGCCGATTTCTATGCGAAGGATGCCGCCGAGGCCGTACGCATAGCGGCCGCTCTGCCGCAACGGCCCTAGGGCCGGCTTTCCCGGATGTCGCCCGATGGTATCATGATGCCCATGAGCAATCCTGAGAACATGTCCCCAGGCGATGCCGCGCAGCCCGATCGCCGTCTGCGCGGCATCATCTTCGCCTTCATCGGCGCTGCCTGCTGGGGTTTTTCGGCCAACTGCGTCAGCTGGCTCACCTCGCGCACATCTGCCGATGTGCTGTGGCTCTCGGATATGCGCCTCATCATAGCGGGGCTGCTGTTCCTGGGGGCGGTGCTGGTGCGTGCCCGGGGAAAGCTGGTGTATTTCCTGCGCACCCGCAGCCTGTGGGGCCCCATGGCGGCCTATACTCTGATCGGCGTCATCCTGATGCAGGTCAGCTATATGTCGGCCATCAAATACACCAATCCCGGCACGGCCCTGCTGCTGCAGGAGTCGGGTGTACCGCTCATACTGGTCATCAGCTGCCTGCGCGCCCGCCGCCTGCCGCGCCGGTCCGAGGTCATCGCCCTTGCCCTGGCCATCGCGGGCATCGTGCTCATAGCCACCCAGGGCGATCTGCGCACCATATCCATCAATCCCCGCGGGCTTTTCTGGGGCCTCGCCTCGGGCGTGGCCCTGGCAGGCTACAACATCATATCCGTGCGCCTGATGGAGGAATGCGGCGGCTTGGTGCTGAACGCCGTGTCCATCACCTTGGGCGCCCTGGTGCTCACGCCCTTCGTGCGCCCATGGGAGACGCCCCCGGCCTTCGGTGCCGATGCCTGGGCCGTGCTGCTGGCCGTGGTCTTGGTCGGCACCATGCTGGCCTACGGCCTGTATCTGAGGGGCGTGATGGATGCGGGCCCCGTGCGGGCCAGCCTCATAGGCGTGTTCGAGCCGGTCTCCGGCGCCATCATAGCCGCCCTGTGGTTGGGCACCGTCTTCACATCCTGGGACCTCCTGGGCGGCGCCGCCATCATAATAATGATGGTCCTGGTGGCCCGAGCTCCCTAAACCCGCCCCAAGCTACCGCATAACCTCCAAGGCCCATCCGCGGAAATCCGGCCTCAACCCCGGCTTTGGAAAGGTCCCGGAGGGAAGGGCCCCCTTGCAACCCCCGCAGCGAAGCGAGGAGTGCAAGGGGGCCCTTCCCTCCGGGACCTTTCCAAAGCCCAGGAAGATCCCTATTTCCGCGAATAGCCCTTGGAGTTTATGCGCCGCTGCCCCTGCCAGTCGGCCTTTCCCGACTGCTTTCCGGCCATGTTCAGCTCGACCAGGGCCTCCAGCAGCTTGTCATCGGCAGGCGATTGGGGGATAACCGCCGAGGGGCCGTCCATCAGCTCCAGGTACTCGCGCAGGTTCGCCCGCTCGAAGATAGAGCGGACCTCGAAGCGCGTGGGCTCGGGGTCGCGGTCGCGCAGCTGGTCGGCGATGAAGGCAAGCATGTCCTGGCGCTCGTTGCGCATGCGCCAGGCTATATCGGCCACCATGTCCATCGAAAGGCGCACCGGTTGGTCGGTCGCATTCAGGGATTGCTCCACGAACGCCTCGGCCAGCGCCCGCTTCAGCCGCCGGTCGCCGTTCATGTACAGGGTCGAGACCTTCGCAAGGTCTTCATCGGGGTTGAAGTGCCGCGCGGCGATGGCGGCGTTCAGGGCATTGGGGTAGGATTCCTGCAGCTGCACCGGTCCCTCCAGCACATCCAGCAGGATCAGCTTCGAGCGGTCATCCACATCCTCCATCGAGAATACCTCGAGCACCTCGTCGAGCTGCGCGGGGCAGGGGGCCTCTCCCTCTTCATCGGGTACCACCAGATCCAGGTAGGCCTTGGTATCGGCCTGGGCGAATTCCTTGGCCGCCGCCGGGTTGCTCTGCCGCACGAAGCGCAGGTTGTCGGCCGTGGGCCGCACTGCGCCGCAGTCGATCAGCATGGCCATGCGCTCGTCGGTGAGCCCCTCCAGGCCGAAATGGTTGAACTGCGCCCGGTAGATGCGGGCGATCTCGGCCATCTTCCCGTCGGAGATATAGGGGCTCTGGATGGCGCTGGTCAGGAAGCCGGATTCGTCGCCCAGATGATCCTCGGCGAAGCCCATGGTGAGCTCTTCCGGGAAGGGGTTGTTCTCCAGCAGCTCCCCTAAGTGCGCATCGATGACGAAGTCGGAGGCCTTGAAGTAGTCCAGGATGTTCTCGGCCGTGATGGCCACATGGCCGCGGTCCAGCAAAGCCGCCTGATAGGCGGGGTTCTTCACGGCATTCACATCGTCGATGGCCGTGGAATCGCCTATGGCATCGATATAGGCGCGCGCCCAGCGGTCCGAGAGCGTCTCGGCGTTCAGCAGCCAGGCGATGGCCTCGCTCGATTCGGTCAGGTTGCGCTCGGTGTTCTCGAGCAGCGTCTCGACGAAGCGGTCGGCGTTCTGCTCGACCACGGCGCGGATCTCGGGGTCGTCGATGTTGTACAGGCGCGTGACCAGGTATCCGCTCTCCAAAGCCGGCGAGGCATCCAGCACGGCGGCGGTCAAGCTGTCCAGGAAGGGGGCCGTGGGCTCGAAGAGGCCCTGGCGGAACACGAATCTCAGCAGCTTCTTCGATACGCCGTCGGTATAGATGTCTGCCGGGCGGTACCCGATGGCCACCAGCCCCTCGGCGATGTTGATGGGCTTGGTCACCTCTACCTGCAGGAAGGCGAGGTCGTCCATGGCGAAGCGGTGCAGGGCGTCGCGCACCTTCTGCTCGTCGAGCACGGGCGAGCCGCTTGCCAGTATGCGGTGGGCGAAGCGCCTGCGCCGTACCTGCTCGATGGATTCATCGGCCAGCAGCGAGGCGATGGGGTTCTGCAGCCGCAGCTCCATCTCGGCGAACACGGCGCTGTCGAAGGCCTTCGACTCCGTGTAATCCAGCAGCCATTCCAGGCTGCGGTCGTGGCGGATGCCGGCGAACAGGGCCTTCAGCTTCTCTTCGGGCCCATGGCGCAGCAGGTACGACAGCAGCCAGTAGTTCTTCGCGTTGCTCCACGAGAGCGTATCGGCATCCAGACGCCCCAGCACGGCGCCCGGGTTCTCGATGCGGTACGAGGGGTTCAGGGGCTTGCCCTGGAACACGCCCATGAGGAATTCGCGGTCGCGCACGCTTATGCTGTCCGAGTAGAAGTTGCTCATGAACCGCTCGTGGGTGTCGTCGATCCACCCGCGCTTCACCAGGAACTTGATCAGCGGGAAATGGGGGCTGGCCAGCACCTCGCTGAGATAGGGGCGGTCAAGGCCGTGGTCGTAGGGCGGTGCGGCGAAGATGGCATCGGAATCCTCGAGGGTGCCCAGCAGCTGGGCCAGGGTCTGGCGGCTGTAGCGCAGGTTCTCGCCCTCCATCTCGTCCAGGCGCTGGCGCAGCGCCTCCTCGTCGCGCACGTTCATGCCCGTCTGCAGCTGGCGCTCCAGGGCCTCTGCTTCGCGGGTGTTCTGGGCCGTGAGGTCCTCCACTATAAGGGGCCGGCTGCGCAGCAGGGCGTTCACGTAGCCTTGGTCGACCTGCAGCAGCTCGAAATCGCGGGGGAACAGCGTCTTGTAGGCCAGGATGGCTATGAGCCGTTCCATATCGCCTTCCTGCATGGGCGCATCGCCGAACAGAACCGCCTTGTAATGGCAGGTCTCGTTCACCAGGTCGCGCAATATGCGGGGGTCGTCGATGAACAGGGAAACCTCGTAGAGGAATTCCTCGTCGGCCTCGATGCCCACGCCCTCCAGGCCCTCCCGGAACAGGGCCAGCGAGTTGCTGGGGTCGATGTAGGGGATCACCGATATGATGTAATCGAAGAACTTCGCGCGGTCATGGGGGTTCTCGAACATGCTGTCGCTCACCAGGTAGAAGAACCGCAGCCGCGGCCGGGAGCCGTCGCGGCGGGCGTTGGCAAGGTCCTCCAGCTGGCGCAGGTGCTGGAACACCGTGAGGTTCCCGAAGGTGTCGATGTCGTCGAAAATGACCGAATCGTAGACGGAGGTGTTCAGCAGGTACACGAGGTCTCCCATGTAGCGCTGCAGGGGAGAGCCCTCTTCGCTGTCGGAGAGCTCGATCTCGCGGGTGTCGATGTTCAGACGCCTGGCCAGCCGGCCGAGGGCATCGGTGCGGCCGATGCGGTAGACGGCGAACACGATGCAGGCGAACCAGGCTGCTGCGGCCAGCGCCACGAGCCAGGTGGCCGGCCGCGAGCTGGGAATCAGGGTGAGCACCCAGCCCAGGAATATGCTGAGGGCTATGAAGGCGGCTGCCGTAAGGGCATAGGCGAGGTCGGTGGTCCAGGGTCGCTCCATGGATTTCCTGAAGCGGGTCTTAGGTGCCCGACGCAGGTCCATCTTCCCCACGATCTGGTTTATCAGCGCCTCTTCCACGGTGTTGGCGGAGGGCGCCTCGTCTTCGCGGACGAAATTCGAGAGGGATACCTCCAACCAGTTATGCTGGGGATTGGCTGCGGCCCACGAGTTCATCACGGTGCTCTTGCCCGAGCCGGGGGCGCCGCTGACGGCTATGTTCGTCAGGGCCGGGTCGTCGAACACCAGCGAGAATTGGCGGTCGTAGGCAGCCAGCTCGTCTTCCTGCAGCAATCCGGGGGTGAGGGGCAGCAGGGCGGGGTGCGATTGTGCGGCGTTTCGTGCGTTGTTCATTCAAGCCCTCCGTTACGGCTTATCGTAGAAAACTCCAACTGTATATAATACAACGGAATGCCCCTCGATAAGCCGGCGTATCCCCGGGTGGCGAAGGCCTTCGAGGAGGATGCGCCCGGAAGCGCGCGCCCCGGTCAGCCGATGGTGCCGAAGCGCTCGGCCAGGGCGGTGCCCAGCAGGCCGTAGAATTCGCGCACCATGGTGCAGAAGGGGTCTTTCGCGGTCAAAGATCCGCTTGCGTGGAAGGCCCGGGCCCGGCAGCCGCCCCCGCAGAGGAAACGGTATTCGCAGCCGCCGCATTCCGATAGGGCGTCGATCCCCAGCCCGGCGAAGCGCTTGGCGGCCTCGGAGCGGAAGGGGTCGGCCGCCTCGTCGGCGAAGGCGTTGCCCAAGGCGAATTCCGGGCAGTGCAGCATGTGGCACGGGTACAGCGTGCCATCCGCATCCAGGCTCACGGTGCCCTTGCCGGCGCCGCAGCCGTCTTTCAGCGCCAGGTTCAGGCTCAGGGGCGCATCCAGGGCCGCCTGGGGCAGCACTTCTCCCAAGGAGAACATCCTGCGGCCCAGTTCCGCCAGGGAGGCCTCGTCATGCACCAGGCCGTCCAAGCCGGGCCCGTCGCAGCACGAGAGCAGGCTGAAATTCAAGGTGGCGCCCTTCTGCTGCGACAACCGCACGTAGGCATCCAGATCGCCGGTGTTCAGGCGATGGATGGTTGCGATGATATGGGGTTGCACGCCGGCGGCGGCTATAAGGTCCAGGCTGTCGCAGAGGGCAGCGAAGGCCTGCCTTCCCCGGATGTGCGCCGGGGCATCCTCGGAGGGCCCGTCGAAGGAGATGCTGATGCAATCCACGAAGGGCGCCGCAGCCTCGACGGCTGCCTTATCGAGGGCGAGGCCGTTGGACAGCACGGTTATGCGCCCGATGCCGGCCTCGCGGGCCGAGCGGCAGATCTGCGGCAGGTCGGGTCGCAGGAAGGGCTCGCCCCCCGAGATGTTTATGCTGCGCACACCCCAGGCGGCCAGCCTCCGGAAGCCGCGGGCAAGGTCGTCTGCGGAAGGGTCGGCCAGGTTGTTGCGGCTTTCGCCATCGGAATAGCAGCCGAGGCATCGCAGGTTGCAGCGCTGGGTCACATGCACGTAGGCCGATCTGGCCCCTTCGGGCGCCTGTCCGGCACCTTCCAGGAAACCGCCCTGCTGCAGGGCGGCGGCCAGGTTCGCATCGACGGCTTGGACCTCGGCGGGTTCCACATCGGCCTGCGCCATGCGGCGGCAGAGGTCCAGGCCGGCAGGGGACAGCCCTATCACGCTGCCCGTGGTCCTTGAGCCCAGGATGGGGATGCCGTGGAAGTCGAACAGCACCGTGCGGTCGGACAGCTTCATAGCCGCCTCCTTCTGCAAGCGCGGGAGGGATGGCCGCAGGGAGATGCGGCGGCAGGGCTCCGACCCAGGCCGGGGCTACTCCCAGTTATGGTATTTCTTGTAGTCCTCGACGTAGGCCTTGCCGAAACGGGCCACGGCCTCGTCATCGGGCGTGTACTCCAGCACATCGCCCGGCTGGCACTGGAAGAATTCGCACAGGGCGTTCAGGGTTTCCATGCGGAATGCCTTGATCTTGCCTGTCTTGATGCGCGAAACCGTTTGCACGGTGCAACCCAGCTGTTCGGCCAGCTCGATGGATTGCATCTTCTTCGCGGCCAGAAGTTTGTCCAAATTGAAGATAATCACGGCCTAAAACGCTCCCAGTCTTCGCTCACACGGTCTCATCGGATAACCATTGTAGTAAAGAGCCGTAGCGAAAGACGTAAGAAAGGCAAAAACAGATTAAAGCCGCAATTACGAACGTCATGTTGATATAGGGCGAGCCGGCAGGGGCGTTGTTCACGAACCCGACCGTCATGCCTGCTGCTTCGATTGTCATGGAATCCACTAATGACACAAGGAATTCGATGACGGCATCGGCGAGAAGTAAAAGACCGATTGCAGCAATGCGGCGGGTTTGGACGGCTGTAAAAGGTGTTGCTTTATGCGACAGGTCTTTGAATATCTGGGATACGATTTTGAAA
>CANOBU010000029.1 GCA_947564425.1 uncultured Eggerthellaceae bacterium | reverse complement strand
ACGATCTCCAGAGCCACAATCTGGCGCCTTAGCCAACTAGGCCACACCCACCATGAGCGCAAGCAGATAGTTTAGGGTTTCCCGGGCTGGAGCGCAAGGGGCAGGCGGTGGAATTCTCGTGCAGGGACCCAAGCGGGCGCTCGGCTGCCGCCGGGCGCCCGTCGCCCGTTGCCCGGCGCGGCAAGGGGCCGTTGGAGTAAAATGGGCACCTACGCAAACCGATGGGAGACACGCATGCAGATTCGCGATTCTTTGGAGGCCCTGGTCGACCGGGCCATAGCCGATGCCATACAGGATGGGTCCCTGGTGCTGGACGAAGCGCCCCCGGCGGCCCTCGAGCGCCCGCGGGACGCGGCCAACGGCGACTGGGCCTGCACGGCTGCCCTGCGCTGCGCCAAGGCGGCCAAGGGCAATCCGCGGCAGATCGCCCAAGCCATCGTGGACCATCTTCCCGCTAACGACCTGGTGGCCGCCGCAGATATCGCGGGCCCCGGCTTCATCAACTTCCGCCTGGCCGATAGCGCCCTGCAGGGGGTGGTGGCGGCCGTGCGCGCCGAGCGGGATTCCTACGGCAAGGGTACGGTGCCCGAAGGGGAGCGCCGGGTGAACCTCGAGTACATCTCGGCCAACCCCACGGGGCCCATGCATGTGGGCCATGGGCGCTGGGCGGCCTTGGGCGATTCCATGGCCCGGGTGATGCGCCACGGGGGCTACGAGGTGTTCGAGGAATTCTATGTGAACGACCACGGCACCCAGATGGACGTGTTCGGCAACTCCATCGCCGTGCGCTACCTGCAGCTGCTGGGGCGGGATGCCGCCATGCCCGAGGACTGCTACGGCGGGGCCTACGTGACCGACCTGGCCCAGGCCATCATCGACCGCGATGGCGACAAGTACCTGGAGCTGCCCGAGGACGAGCGCCGCATCGCCCTGCGCGAGATAGGCTACCGCGAGATGCTGGAGGCCCAGCGCAGCCTGCTGGAGCGCTTCCATACCACCTTCGACCGCTGGTTCTCGGAGCGCGACCTGTATATCGAAGACGGCGATGGCCAAACGGCGGTTTCCCGCGCGTTGCAGGCCATGCGCGACAAGGGATATGTCTACGAGGAGGATGGGGCCACCTGGTTCGCCTCCACGGAGTTCGGGGACGACAAGGACCGCGTGCTCATAAAGGCCAACGGCGAGCTGACCTACTTCATGAGCGATGTAGCCTACCATTACGACAAGATAGGCCGCGGCTTCGACCGGTTGATCGACATATGGGGGGCCGACCACCACGGCTATATCAAGCGCTGCGAGGCCATGATGGAGGCCTGGGGGCGCCCCGGCATGCTGGAGGTGGTGCTGGGCCAGCTGGTGAACCTGCTGCGCGACGGCCAGCCCGTGCGCATGTCGAAGCGCACCGGCGAGATGGTCACCTTCCAGGAGCTCGTCGACGAGGTGGGGGTGGATGCCACCCGCTTCCTCATGTTGTCGCGGTCGTCGGACCAGATGATCGACTTCGATATAGAGGCGGCCAAGAAGCAGGATTCCTCGAATCCCGTGTACTACGTGCAGTATGCCCATGCGCGGATCTGCTCGCTGCTGCGCAAGGCGGCCGGCAGCGATGAGGGCACCGCCGATGAGCTGGCGGCCCGGGCCATCCCCGACGATGCGGACCTGGCGGTGCTCACGGACCCCTCGGAGCTGGCCCTTATGCGCAAGCTGGACGATTTCGGCGAGCTGATCGCCCTGGCGGCCCGCGACCGGGCCCCCTTCCGGCTGACCCATTACGCCCAGGAGCTGGCGGCCCTGTTCCATCAGTTCTATACGAACTGCCATATAGTAGGGGAGGAGCCGGCGTTGCAGGATGCGCGGCTGGCCCTAGCCGATGCCGCGCGCATCGTGCTGGCCCTTACCCTGAGCCTGCTGGGCGTGAGCGCTCCGGAGCGCATGTAGGGCGCTGGGGCGGGCCGGCGGATTAACCCTCCGTTAATTCAGGGAGCACCGGTGCCCGGGTCCCTTAAGATGGGGCTGTTGGATGGAAGAGAAAGGCATGACGACCCATGGTGCAGCTGAATGAGAACTATGCGAAATTGCCGGGGAGCTACCTGTTCTCCGAAATAGCCCGCCGCACGGCGGCGTTTGCGGCGGAGCATCCCGAAGTCGATCTTATCAAGATGGGCATCGGCGATGTGACGCGGCCCTTGGTGCCGGCGGTCATCGAGGCCATGGAGGGGGCGGTAGCCGACCTTTCCCGGGCCGAGACCTTCAAAGGCTATGGGCCCGAGCAAGGCTATGGCTTCCTGCGGGAGGCTATCGCGCAGCACGATTTCGCGGACCGCGGAGTGGATATCGCCCCGGACGAGATATTCGTGTCGGACGGCGCCAAGAGCGATTGCGGCAACATCGGCGATATCTTCGGTCCCGACAACGTCGTGGCGGTGTGCGACCCGGTGTACCCCGTGTATGTGGACACTAATGCCATGGCCGGCCGGGCGGGGGATTGGGACGAGGCCAGCCAGAGCTGGACGCGCATCCACTATATGCCCACCACGGCCGAGAACGGCTTCTTCCCGACCATCCCCGACACGAAGGTGGACCTGATCTACCTGTGCTCGCCCAACAACCCCACCGGCACCGTGCTGGACAAGAGCCAGCTGCAGCTGTGGGTGGACTACGCCAACGAGAATCAGAGCATCATCCTGTTCGATGCCGCCTACGAGCGCTTCATCGTGGAAGAGGGCATACCCCATTCCATCTACGAGGTGCCGGGGGCGCAGACCTGCGCCATCGAGTTCCGCTCGTTCAGCAAGACGGCGGGCTTCACGGGGGCCCGCTGCGGCTACACCGTGGTGCCCAAGGCCCTGGTGCGCGACGGCCAGAGCCTGAACGAGCTGTGGCTGCGGCGCCAGACCACCAAGTTCAACGGCGCCTCCTATGTGATCCAGAAGGGGGCGGCTGCCGTGTACACCCCCGAGGGGAAGATCCAGATCGAGGGCGTGCTGGACTACTACCGCGCCAACGCGAAGGTGATCAAGGATGCCCTGAGTGCTGCGGGGCTGCAGGTCTACGGCGCTGTGAACAGCCCCTATGCCTGGGTGAAGACGCCCGAGGGCATCGGGTCGTGGGAGTTCTTCACCATGCTGCTGCATAACTGCGGCGTGATCACCACGCCCGGGGCCGGCTTCGGCCCGGCAGGCGAGGGCTATATACGCTTCACGGCCTTCGGCGATGCCGACCGCACCCGCGAGGCCATGGAGCGCGTGCAGCGGTTCCTGGCGGAATAGCCCGCTGCCGGCGGAGGGGGTGCCCATGGACTACCGGTTCTTGGACCAAGGGGACGAGAAGCTGCTGGAGCTGTCGGAGCTGCCCACCCGGGACGGCCTGGCCGTGGCCCTGCGCACCACCGGCTACGACCCGGAGGCCGACGAGGTCGTGGAGCTTGCGCTGTGCGATTTGGACGGCAATGTGCTGTTCTGCCAGAAGGTGAGGCCCCAGAACGTAGAATCGTGGGCGGCGGGGGAGCAGTCGGGCGGCCTGGGGCCGGCCGATGTGCGGGATGCCCCGGAGCTCTACCAGTTCGAGGAGCAGATAAGCGAGTTGTTCGGCAATGCCCCGGTGGTGGTGGCCCTGCACGGCGATTTCGCGAAGGCCATGGTGGAGGCCGGCTGGGTGTCGCTGCCGGATTACCCCTCCTTCGACCTGACCGAGCGGTTCTGCGCCGCCCACAGCACCGCCGACAGCCCCCTGCAGCCCGCCACGGCGGCCAGCCTGCAGGGCATCGCCGGATACTATGGCGAGGATGCCCCCGCGGGTGGCACCGCCGGCGAGGCCGCGCTGCTTGCCCGCTGCTACCGGCGTTTCGTGGAGGAGCAGTCGCGCCAGCGGGCCGATAAGGGCTCGGCCTATTGGGAGGCCTACGAGCAGCGCCTGGCCGAGGAGGCCCGCCATGATGCCGCGGCCCTCGAGCGCGAGCGCGTGCAGGCGTTGAAGAACATGCGGGTGAGTGCCCTGCTGTGGCTGTGCGCGGCAGCGGTGTTCTACAACCTGGCCGTGCAGATGGCCGTGCGGGGAGGCGAGGTCAGCCTGTCCGTGATGGTGGCTGCCGTGGCGGTGTTCTTCACCTACAAGTGGATCCGCAGCCTGTACCTGATGTACAAGCTGCATAAGGGCCGTTCCGCAAGATAGGATTGGCGCGCCCGGCAGGAATCGAACCTGCAACCGTCGGATTAGAAGTCCGATGCTCTATCCGTTGAGCCACGGGCGCCCGAGACGAAAACGCTTCGCTATGATACCGCAAACCGCGGCGAAGGTGGCTATAATAGGGCTTTCGATTCCGTTGAAAGGATGGGCGCGATGGCAAGCCTGCAGGGACGCGATTTCCTGAAACTGCTCGATTTCTCCGCGCAGGACATAAACCATATGCTGGATCTGGCGGCGGCGTTCAAGGCCATGAAGCACCGCGGCGTGCCCCACCGGCTGCTGGAGGGGAGAAACATCGTGCTGCTGTTCGAGAAGACCTCCACCCGCACCCGTTGCTCCTTCGAGGTGGCCGGCTACGACCTGGGGATGGGCGTGACCTTCCTGGATCCGGCCAGCTCGCAGGTGTCGAAGAAGGAATCCATCGCCGACAGCGCCCGGGTGCTGTCGCGCTTCTACGACGGCATCGAGTACCGGGGCTTCGGCCAGGCCATCGTGGAGGAGCTGGCGGAATACGCCGACTGCCCGGTGTGGAATGGCCTGACCGATGAGTGGCATCCCACTCAGATGATCGCCGACATGCTGACGCTGCGGGAGGCCTTCGGCGACGACCTGCGCGGTCGCAAGCTGGTGTTCATGGGGGATGCCCGCAACAACGTGGCCAATTCGCTCATGGTGGTGTGCGCCAAGCTGGGGCTCGATTACACGGCCTGCGGGCCACAGCAGAACCAGCCCGAGGAATGGCTGGTGGAGCGCTGCCGCGAGCTGGCACGGGAGTCCGGTTCGGCCATCTGCGTGACCGACAGCGTGGAAGAGGGCTGCGCCGGGGCCGATGTGCTGTACACCGATGTGTGGGTGTCCATGGGCGAGCCCGACGAGGTGTGGGAGCAGCGCATAGGGGCGCTCTCGCCCTACCAGGTGAACGACGCGGCCTTCGCCCTGGCCGAGCCCGATGCCATCTTCCTGCACTGCCTGCCGGCCTACCACGACGTGAAGACCAAGGTGGGGCAGGATATCTTCGAGCGCTTCGGCCTGACCCAGATGGAAGTGACCGATGCGGTGTTCGAATCGCCCCGCAGCCGCGTGTTCGACGAGGCCGAGAACCGCATGCACGCCATCAAGGCCATCATGTACGCCACCCTGAGCGACGCCCCGCTGCCTTCGCAGGTCTAGTTTCCCGGCCGGTCGGCGGGATGGCTGCGGGCCTGCCGGAGGGTGGGCCAGGACTTCACGAATATGCCGAACAGCACCAGGAAGGCCCCGAACAGCACCAGGGGTGTGGGCGTATCGGCGACGAAGGCCCAGGCGGCAAGGATGCCCACGGGCAGCTCGCTGGAGGCCATGATGGATACCATGCCCGGCGTGAGCTTGGGACTGGCATAGTTGATCAGCGTGGTGGGCAGCAGTATGCCCAGAACCGACAGAGCCAGCGCATAGGGCCACGTGCCCGGATCCCAGAACGAGGTGGCATAGACGGCCGGATTGGCCAGCGAGGTGATGGCGATGCCGCCGACGGCCAGCATGGTGGTGCGCAGGGCCGTGGGCTGGTCGGTGCCCAGGCGCCCCGCCAGGTACAGGTACAGGGCGTAGGCGAAGGCCGACCCGATGCCGAAGGCCACGCCCGTGGGGTCCATATGGTCCAGCGGCCCGTCGAAGAGCTCTGCGGCGAAGCAGGTGCCCACTAGCACGATGGCGATGGCGGCAACCGATGAGCGCGAGGGAAGGTGCCGCTCCACGATGCATTCGATGAGCACCGATACCCATACGTATTGGAACAGCAGCGTAAGGGCCACGGCGCTGGGCAGCAGGGTGACGGCGGTGTAGTAGCAGATGGAGGTGAGGCCGGTGAAGACGCCCAGCACGGCCATCTGCAGCAGCGATTTCGCGCCCGGCCGGCGGATGCGCCGCACCAGGCATACGACAAGTCCTGCCAAAAACGCCACGATGTACTGCATGGGCAGGAACGTATGGGGGAAGATGCCGATGCCCGAGGCGGTCTTTATGACCGGCACGATGAACCCGTAGCTGGAGCCGGCCACGAATACGAGCAGCGGATTGGCGATGCTGGCTTTCAAAAGTTCCTTCCCAACCGGTCGACGGCGCAATGAGGGAAAGGATACAACAAAACGCCCGCACCCCCCAAACCCTGGCAACTGGCGGTTTTGAGATTGACGGGCGGAATCCGGTGGCGGTTTTTCTGTACCTGAAGCTATGGCAGCAAACCTTTCGCGGCCATCAAACAAGGGACTCGTAGTCGGCTGCTTTCCCTTTGCGGATCAAGGAGCGGTAATCGCCATCGGCGGCTTCGCCGTGCCAGTCGATATCGAGTGTGGTCCTATCCACGAAAGCGGCAAGATCCTGTGATTCTTTCCGAGGCGGTAAAACGTTGGCAAGTTCGTTATCCATAGCGACCTCCATCGGCGGTGGGATCTATAACCATATATATGAAGCCGGAGAATCTGGTGCGGGCGAAAGGACTTGAACCTTCACGGGGGTTGCCCACCAGAACCTAAATCTGGCGCGTCTGCCAATTCCGCCACGCCCGCATGGCATCCGATGATACCAGATTCCGCCGCGCAACCGCGTTGTTTTGCGCCATCGGACGGCAAGTTTGCTATGATTAATCCCGTTTGTATCCGCAAGGAGAGGGATAACCGTGAAAAGTATCGTAGAGAAGTACAACTCGATAAGCCTGGTGCTGCGCATCGTCATCGGACTTGTCATCGGCGCCGTGCTGGCGTTGATCATCCCGTCCGACGGCAACGGGGCCGCCGTGGTCATCACCCTGCTGGGCACCCTGTTCGTCAACGCGTTGAAGGCCGTGGCGCCCATCCTGGTGTTCTTCCTCATCATCAGCGCCCTGTGCAATGCGCGGGCACCGAAGTCGATGGGCACCATCATCGTGCTGTACCTGGTGTCCACCCTGGTTGCCGCCATCGTGGCGGTGCTGGGGTCCTATATGTTCCCCATGGAGCTCACCCTGGCCACCCCCGAGGACATCACGCAGTCGTCCCCGGCCGGCATCGGCGAGGTGCTGAACACCCTGCTGATGAACATCGTGTCGAATCCCGTCGATTCGCTGGTGAATGCCAACTACATCGGCATCCTGGCCTGGGCCGCCCTGCTGGGCGTGGCCCTGCGTGCCGCCGGCCAGGGCACCAAGAAGGTGTTCGAGGCCGTGTCCGATGCCATCACCACCGTGGTGCGCTGGATCATCAACTGCGCCCCCTTCGGTATCCTGGGCCTGGTCTACAACGCCGTGGCCACCAACGGCATGGAGATCTTCGTCGAATACGGCCAGCTGATCCTGCTGCTGGTGGCGTGCATGCTGTTCATCGCGCTGGTCACCAATCCGCTGATCGTGTTCATCTGCACCCGCAAGAACCCGTACCCGCTGGTGCTGCGCTGCCTGAAGGATTCCGGCATCACGGCGTTTTTCACCCGCAGCTCGGCCGCCAACATCCCGGTGAACATGGAGCTCTGCCAGGCCTTGGGCCTCGATAAGAACCTCTATTCCGTCTCTATCCCCCTGGGTGCCACCATCAATATGGCCGGCGCCGCCGTCACCATCACGGTCATGGCCATGCAGGCCGCCTTCACCGTGGGCCTGCCCGTGGACATCCCCACGGCCGTCATCCTGGCGTTCCTGGCCGCCATCTCCGCCTGCGGCGCCTCGGGCGTGCCCGGCGGCTCTCTGCTGCTGATCCCGCTGGCCTGCTCGCTGTTCGGCATCTCCAACGATATCGCCATGCAGGTGGTGGCCATCGGCTTCATCATCGGCGTTATCCAGGATTCCTGCGAGACGGCGCTCAATTCCTCCTCGGACGCCCTGTTCACCGCCACAGCCGAGTACCGCACCTGGGTGAAGGCCGGCCGCGACTTCAAGATGGGCCGCGAGAACGAGCCGATGGTGCGCGAGGACGCCCCGGCCGACGGTTCCGAAGAGGCGCAGACCTCGGTGCTCACCATCGACGACGACCTGCATACCGATGCGGCCATAGACGACCGCTCCTAGCATCGCGGCCGGGCGGCGGGATGCACCGGCGGCTGCTTACTCTGTGAACCGGTGACAACCTGCGCCCGGCGGCGGGAAACTGTGCGATAATCCTTCCTTGCGTGCTTTGCGCGCAAGGGAAAGAGACAAGTGGAGGAAAGCCCTGTGGAAACAAAAGTTGAGAACCTTGAAGACAACCGCGCGAAGGTGACGGTGACCATCGATGGGAAGGCCGTCTCCGACGCCATCAAGAAGCAGTACAAGGATGCGGCTTCGAAATACACCTTCCCCGGCTTCCGCCGCGGCAAGGCGCCGCGCCCGGTCATCGACAGCGCCCTGGGCAAGGATTACATCCGCGCCATGGTCACCGACGAGCAGGTGAACAGCGCCTATCCCCGCGCCATCGACCAGGCCGGCATCTTCCCCGTGGGCCAGCCGGAATTCGGCGAGGAGGAGATGGCCCTGGTGGAGGACGGCAAGCCCTACACCTTCTGCTTCGAGGTTGCCGTGAAGCCCACCATGGAGCTGTCGAGCTACGATCCGGTGCAGATCGAGCTGCCCTCCGAGAAGGCCACCGACAAGCAGGTGGACGACGAGATCCAGAAGATGCTCGAGCATTACTTCGAGATAGCCAACGCCCCGGCCAACACCAAGGTGAAGGCCGACAGCTACGTGGACCTGAAGATCGCCGCCACCGACGATGCCGGCAAGGACATCGCCGCCATAACCACCGACGAGACCCAATACGCCCTGGGTTCGGGGCTGTACCCGCCCGCCTTCGACGACGAGCTGGTGGGCTTGAAGAAGGGCGATGCCAAGCAGTTCTCCATCGATGTGCCCTCCGAGACCTACGCTGCCACGGCCTCGCTGGCCGGCAAGACGGCCAAGGTGAACTTCGACGTGGAGGTGCTGGCCGTAAAGAAGAAGAAGCTGCCCGAGCTCACCGACGAGTGGGTGAAGGAGAAGATCGGCGTGGAGAGCGTGGACGAGCTGCGCAAGGAGCTCGCCGAGGAGATAGAGGACCAGATGGGCTCCATCCTGCCGCGCCTGAAGGAGATGCGCATGCTGGACGCGCTGCAGGAGCGCCTGCAGGGCGAGCCCGGCGACGCCGTGATAGAGGACGAGGAAGCCACGCTGCTGCAGGACTTCTTCACCCAGCTGCAGCGCCAGGGCATCACCCTGGACGTGTATCTGAAGCAGCAGGGCATCACCCAGGAGCAGTTCCGCGATGATATCAAGCACCAGGCCGCCGATGTGGCCAAGCAGGACATGGCACTGGACGCCTACGCCGCCCACAAGGGCATGGAGGCCACGGAAGAGGATATCCGCGAGGAATTCGTGAAGGCCGGCGCCACCGACCCCGAGCGCCTGATGCAGGAGTGGATCGACAACGGCCAGATGCACCTCATTCGCCAGGGCATCCTGCGCCAGAAGGCCGCCAGGGAGCTCATGGACACGGCCGTGGTCACGGAGGAATCCGATGAACCTAAGGCCAAGAAGGGCGCGAAGGCCGAGAAGGAAGCCGAGGCGGAATAGCCGCCGACCCCGTGCGAATGCCACTGCTGCGGAAGCGGATCGGGCCTGTCGCGCCCGGTCCGCTTCTGTCCGTAAAGTAACGACCCTATGTAGTTATGGCCAGCGGAGCCCGATACCATTACCATAGAACCGATTATGGAATACCGGCGAAAGAAGAGGTAACAACATGAGCTATGCGAACTCGGCCCTGATCCCCTACGTCATCGAGCAATCGCCCCGCGGCGAGCGCAGCTACGACATCTATTCGCGCCTGCTGAACGACCGCATCGTGTTTCTGGGCGAGCAGATCGACGATAATGTCGCGAACTCCGTCGTGGCCCAGCTGCTGCACCTGGAGAGCGCCGACCCCGAGAAGGACATCTCGCTGTACATCAACTCCCCGGGCGGCTCCGTCACGGCGGGCCTGGCCATCCTGGACACCATGAACTTCATCAAGTGCGATGTATCCACCATCTGCCTGGGCGAGTGCGCCTCGATGGCCGCCGTGCTGCTGTCGGCCGGCACCAAGGGCAAGCGCCTGTGCCTGCCGAACTCCATGGTGATGATCCACCAGCCCTCCGGCGGCGCCCAGGGCCAGCAGACCGAGATCCAGATCATGGCCGAGTTCATGCTGCAGACCCGCGACCGCCTGAACCGCATTCTGGCCGAGAACACCGGCCAGACCCTGGAGACCATCCAGCGCGATACCGAGCGCGACAACTTCATGACCGCCGAGGAGGCGCTGAAGTACGGCTTGGTCGACCGCATCACCACCTCGCGCGGCGCTTCCGCGGAATAGGCCGCGGCGCACCGCCGTTGCAGCGACACCGATGAGATAGGACTGATGTGAGCACACGGGATTCCAATCAGGGCAACCAGGGCGGCCAGGACCGCATCTGCTGCACGTTCTGCGGGAAGCCGGCCGAGGCCGCTGCCGCCATGGTATCGGGGCCGAACGGCGTGTTCATCTGCGAGGAATGCGTGGCC
Source organism: uncultured Eggerthellaceae bacterium (assembly GCA_947564425.1). GTDB lineage: Bacteria > Actinomycetota > Coriobacteriia > Coriobacteriales > Eggerthellaceae > UBA9715. Next base: position 6,100 of record CANOBU010000029.1, on the reverse strand, counting down.
ACCTGCGCCGAGGCCATGATGCGCGACCTGGATATGCAGATGATGCCGCGCCGCGACGGCACCGTGGGCTGGACCGAGCACGCCTCCGAGGGCGACGTTGCCCCCGCCCGCAATTCCGGCGAGGGCGGGGAAGGGGGGCCGTCTCCCGAGGAGATCCTGGCCAACCTGCCTACGCCGCATCAGCTGTACCGCGACTTGTCCGACTACGTGGTGGGCCAGGAGGAGGCCAAGCGGGCGCTGTCCGTGGCGGTGTACAACCACTACAAGCGCATCAGCCTGGAGGGCGCCGACGATGACGGCGTGGAGATAGCCAAGAGCAACATCATGCTGCTGGGCCCCACGGGCTCGGGCAAGACGCTTCTGGCCCAGACCCTCGCCCGCACGCTGAAGGTGCCCTTCGCCATAGCCGATGCCACCACTCTGACCGAGGCCGGCTATGTGGGCGAAGACGTCGAGAACATCCTGCTGAAGCTGATCACCGCCGCGGATTTCGATGTGGAGCGGGCCGAGATAGGCATCATCTACATCGACGAGATCGACAAGATCGCCCGCAAGGCCGAGAACCTCTCCATCACCCGCGATGTGTCCGGCGAGGGCGTGCAGCAGGCGCTGCTGAAGATCGTCGAGGGCACCGAGGCCGCCGTGCCGCCCCAGGGCGGCCGCAAGCACCCCCAGCAGGAGCTCATCCCCATCAACACCACGAACATCCTGTTCATCCTGGGCGGTGCCTTCGTGGGGCTCACCGATATCATCGCCGAGCGCGTGGGCAAGTCCACCATCGGCTTCAATTCCGAGCTGCCCGAGAGCAAAGAGGAAAACGATGCCGCCCTGCTGGCCCAGGTGCTGCCGGAAGACCTCAACAAGTACGGCATGATCCCCGAGTTCGTGGGGCGCATCCCCGTGATAACCTCGCTTCAGGCCCTGACCGAGGAGGACCTGGTGCGCATCCTGGTGGAACCGAAGAACGCCCTGGTGAAGCAATACGAGAAGCTGTTCTCGTTCGAGCATTGCACGCTCACCTTCACCGAGGGGGCGCTGAAGGCCATCGCCGCCGAGGCGGTGGAGCACGGCACCGGCGCCCGGGGCCTGCGCTCCATCTGCGAGCGCACGCTGATGGATGTGATGTACGACCTGCCGGAGCAGAAGGGGCAGACCAGCGTCACCCTGGAGGCCAGCGACATCACCGGCGAGACCAAGCCGCAAATCGTGCCCCTGGCCGCCTAGCCCCGCCCGTTCGGTCCGGAGGCCGGAAGGGTCCGAACGGACGCGCCGCTCCGCTGCTCGCTTCGCTCGTGCGCTGCGCTGCTTCATGCATTTGAATAAGATCATTTTTGTGTTCAGACGGTCCGTTCGGACCCTCCCGGACTCCGGACCTGCATTGGCTTAAAGCTCCCTGGGACAGCCGAGGGGCGACCGGGGGCCTGCAAGACCGTCTGAACACCTTCTTCTTTCCATCTAAGGCATGAAGCAGCGCAGCGCACGAGCGAGCGCAGCGAGTGAGCAGCGGAGCGGCGCGTCCTGCAGGCCCCCGGCCGCCCCTCGGCTGTCCTTCGGGGGACTCGGGGAGTGGGCGGGAACTCTTGCGGTATCATGGTTAAATGCGCTTACGACCCGAGGAGAGTTCCCTATGTCAGAGAAGAAGATCGACTACGATTTCGCGGCCCACGAGAAGCCGCTCTTCGACGCTTGGATGAGCCATGGCTACTTCCATCGGTCCGCGGGCTTCGGCAAGTACGCCGACCAGCCCTTCACCATGGTCATCCCGCCGCCGAACATCACCGGCGTGCTGCACATGGGCCATGCGCTGAACGAGACCATCCAGGACACCTGCACGCGCCATGCCCGCATGCAGGGTAAGCAGGCCCGCTGGATCCTGGGCACCGACCATGCCGGCATAGCCACCCAGACCAAGGTGGATAAGAAGCTGGCCGACGAGGGCGTGTCGCGCCTGCAGATCGGCCGCGAGAACTTCATAGGGGAGTGCTGGCACTGGCGCGACGAGTACGGCAACACCATCGTGAACCAGATAAAGGGCATGGGCTGCTCCTGCGACTACAGCGACGAGCATTTCACGCTGGACCCCGACTACGCCCGGGCCGTGCGCCAGGTGTTCAGCGACTGGTACCACGACGGCCTGATATACCGGGGTAAGCGCATCGTGAACTGGTGCCCCCACTGCACCACCGCCATCGCCGATGACGAGGCCGAATACGTGCCCGAGGCCGGTACCCTGTGGCACCTGCGCTACCCCCTGGTGGAACCCGTGGACGGCCGGGACTACATCGTGGTGGCCACCACCCGCCCCGAGACCATGCTGGGCGACACCGGCGTGGCCGTATCCCCGAAGGATCCCGACAAGCAGAAGTACGTGGGCGCCAAGGTGAAGCTGCCCCTGGTGGACCGCGAGATCCCCATCTTCAGCGACTTCGCGGTGGATGCCGACTTCGGCACCGGCTTCGTGAAGGTGACCCCCGCCCACGACCCCAACGACTGGGCCATGGGCCAGCGCAACGACCTGCCCCGCATAAACATCTTCGACGAGGCGGCCCATGTGGTGGAGGGCTACGGGCCCTTCAGCGGCATGGACCGCGACGAGGCCCGCGAGGCCATCGTGGCCGCCTTCGACGAGCTGGGCCTGCTGGACAAGGTGGAGGACCACGACCATTCCGTCATGACCTGCTACCGCTGCCATACGAAGCTGGAGCCCTGGGAGTCGGAGCAGTGGTTCGTGGCGGTCGACGAGCTGAAGAAGCCCGCCGCCCGCGCGGTGGAGGAAGGCGACGTGCAGTTCCATCCGGCCCGTTGGCAGCAGGTGTACCTGGATTGGCTGGCCAACCTGAAAGACTGGTGCATATCGCGCCAGCTGTGGTGGGGCCATCGCATACCCATGTACTACTGCGATGCCTGCGGCTGGGAGGATGCCTGCGTGGACGAGCCCGAGGCCTGCCCGGTGTGCGGCGCCCCGGTGCGCCAGGACGAGGACGTGCTGGACACCTGGTTCTCGAGCCAGCTGTGGCCCTTCGCCACCCAGGGCTGGGACGGCCGCGGCGGCGCGGCGCCCCAGATAGTCGCCTATTATCCCACCCAGGTGCTCTCCACCGCCCGAGACATCATGGGGCTGTGGGTGGCCCGCATGGTGATGGCCTCGCTGTACTGCACGGGGCAGATCCCCTTCCAGCATGTGATCATACATCCCACGGTGATGGGCGCCGACGGCAAGCCCATGAGCAAGTCCCGCGGCAACGGCGTGGACCCGCTGCGCCTGATGCGCGACTACGGTGCCGACGGCATGCGCTTCGGCATGCTGATGCAGGTGACCGGCACCCAGGACCTGAAGTTCAACGAGGAGAAGCTGGTGAGCTCCCGCAACTTCGCCAACAAGATCCGCAATGCGGCGCGTTTCGTGGGCATGAACCTGCAGGGCTATACCCCCGGCGACCCGCAACCGGCCACGCCGGCGGACAAGTGGATCTTCAGCCGCCTGGCAACGCTTGTGGCTTCGCTGGACGGGTTGTACGGGGAGTTCGAGTTCGGCGAGATAACGCGCCTGCTGTACGGCTTCTTCTGGAACGAGTTCTGCGATTGGTACATCGAGTTCTCCAAGAGCCGTCTGGACGAGGCCAACGACCCGGCCGATCGCCTGGCCTGCCAGCGCAACCTGATGTTCGTGCTGAGGGAGGCCATAAGCCTGCTGCATCCCATCATGCCCTTCGTCACCGAGGAGATATACCAGGAGCTTCCCTTCGACAGGTCGCAGGCGCCCTATCTGATCGGCGCCCCGTGGCCCGATGCGCAGGCGCTGGCGGCCTATGCCGACCCGCAGGCCGAGCGCTCCATCGCCCTGGTGTGCCAGGCGGTCTCGGCCGTGCGCTCCACCCGCGCCCGCTACGGGATATCGCCGAAGACCGCTTTGGACGTGGTGGTTTCCACGGCCCAGCCCGAGGATGCCGCCCTGCTGGAGGCCCAGCGGGGGCTGGTGGAATCGATGGCCAACACGGCATCGCTGGCCATAGGCGCCGGCGCTGTCAAGCCCGAGGCCAGCGCCGTGGTGCTGGGGTCCGACCTGGAAACCTACATCGTGCTGGCGGGCCTGGTGGACTTCGAGGCCGAGCGGGCGCGCCTGGCCAAGGAGCGCGGGAAGCTGGCGGCAGACGAGCAGAAGCTTGCCAAGAAGCTGTCCAACCAGGGTTTCCTGGCGAAAGCGGCGCCGGAGATCATCGAGAAGGACCGCTCCAAGCACGCCGAGCTGGCCGAGATGATAGCCAAGATCGACCAATCGCTGGCCGAATTGGGGTAGTTGTAGAGAAACGCCCGGTACGGCGCATATGGGCTATAATGGCTAACCGTTGAACCGACGGTTCGGAAAGGGATTTCATGAACGAGCTTCTGTCTCAGCTGTGGACGCCGGAGATGCAGGCGGCATTCTCATTCATCATCGTCTGCCTGGTTATCCTGTATGTCCTGAGCATCGTGTGGGTCGCCCGCGATGCCTATATGCGCGGTACGCTGTGGTACGTATGGGCCATCGTGGCCCTGGTGCCCTTCCTGGGCGTGGTGGCCTATTGCCTGCTGCGTCCGCCGCTGCTGCAGATCGACCGCGACGAGCAGGAGCTCGAGGTGGCCCTGAAGCAGCGCGAGCTGATGAAATACGGCGAGTGCGCCGCCTGCGGGTATCCGGTGGAGGCCGATTACGTGATCTGCCCCAACTGCCAGCAGCGCCTGAAGAATCTGTGCGTCACCTGCCATCATGCCCTCGACCCTGCCTGGGCCGTATGCCCCTACTGCGCCACACCCGTGGCTTCGAAGGCGGCCGCCCAGGGACGTCCCAGCCGCGGCCATGCCCGCAGCAGCGCCTCCAAGACAACCAAATAGAATCCCGCTGAAAAGGAAGTAGGCGGTTCGATCCAAGCAGGTGCTTTGTACGCACCCGGCAGGAAGCAGGCGCTTTGTATGCGCCCGGCGGAAAGGAGAACCATGGAAGTGTATCTACCGGACGGGTCTGCCAAGGAGGTCCCCGAGGGGGCCGTTGTGGCCGATGTGGCAGCCGCTATAGGCGCGGGGCTGGCAAAGGCCGCGCTGGCCGGCAGCGTGAACGGGCAGCTGGTCGATTTGAGCGCCCCCGTGGCCGAGGGCGATTCCGTATCCATCATCACGTCGAAGAGCCCCGAGGCCCTGGACCTGCTGCGCCATTCCGCTGCCCATGTGATGGCGGCGGCCCTGGTGGACCTGTACGGCGACGTGAAGTTCGGCGTGGGGCCGGCCATCGAGAACGGCTTCTACTACGACGTGATGCTCGACCGCTCGCTGTCGTCGGAGGACTTCGATGCCATCGAGGCGCGCATGGGCGAGATAATAGCCGCCGCCACGCCCTTCGAGCGGCAGGAGGTCACCCGCGACGAGGCCCGCGAGCTGTTCGCCGGCCAGCCCTTCAAGCTGGAGCTCATCGACGAGCTGCCGGCCGACGAGACCATTTCCGTCTACCGCCTGGGCGATTTCTGCGACCTGTGCCGCGGCCCGCACCTGCCGGACGCTTCGAAGATCCCCGCCGTGAAGCTGCAGAAGCTGGCCGGCGCCTATTGGCGCGGCGATGCGGAGCGCGAGCAGCTGCAGCGCCTGTACGGCACCGCGTTCTTCAAGCAGAAGGAGCTCGACGAGCACCTGCACAACCTGGAGGAGGCCGAGAAGCGCGACCATCGCAAGCTGGGCCGCGAGCTGGGCATCTTCATGATGGACGATCTGGCCGGCGTGGGGCTTCCGCTGTACCTGCCCAAGGGCGCGCGCATCATCCGCACCATGCAGGAGTGGCTGCGCAAAGAACTCTACCGCCGCGGCTACGAAGAGGTCATCACGCCGCACATCTACAAGGCCGACGTGTGGAAGACCTCCGGGCACTACGACTTCTACCACGAGAACATGTACTTCTTCAACATCAACGAGGGCACCGACGAGCAGCCCCGCATGAGCGAGTACGGCGTGAAGCCCATGAACTGCCCGGGCCATGTGATGCTGTACCGCAACGACGTGCATTCATACCGCGACCTGCCGGTGCGCTACTTCGAGTTCGGCACGGTGTACCGCCACGAGATGAGCGGCGTGGTGC
>CANOBU010000028.1 GCA_947564425.1 uncultured Eggerthellaceae bacterium | reverse complement strand
ATGATGCTGAATCTCATAGATGCCTTTCGTTGCCCATTGCGGAAAGTGTAGCATACGCATCGGAGCGATGCCCGACTCTCCGGGAAGGGCTGCTGTGGCTGACTCGCTTGTAGCTTGTATAATGAAGCGTTGATTGCAAATGCGGAGAAAGCGGGGTTCTGTGACTGAGTACGTGAGCGAGAGGGATGTGCGCGATATCGCCGAATATACGCGTATCTTCCTGGAAGAGGACGAAGTGGCGCCCCTGACGGCGGACTTGAACGCCATCATCGACAGCTTGAAGCCTATCACCGAATACGAGCTCGAAGGGGTCGAGCCCACGTTCCACCCCATCGGCAGCCTATCCAATGTGATGCGCGAGGACGTGGAAGTGCCGGGATTCACCCATGATCAGGCGCTTTCCAATGCCCCGTCCCAGCAGGACGGTTGTTTCCTGATTCCATCCATCTTAGGCGAAGGAGGGGATCGTTGATGGCCGCCGAATTCTTCACCATGGGCGTGCGCGAGCTGCAGGCGGGCCTCAAATCCAAGCAGTTCAGTGCCGTCGAGATCGCCGATGCCGCTCTGGAGCGCATCGGCGGTCAAGACGAGCGCATCCATGCTTTCCTTGAGGTGACCGACCAGGCGGCGCACCAGGCGGCGCAGGCTGTCGATGCCGCCATCGCCGAGGGCAAGGGTGCCGACCTGGGCCCTCTGGCCGGCGTGCCCGTGGCCTACAAGGACAATATGAATCTGGAAGGCACCCATACGACCTGCTCTTCCAATATGCTGGCCGATTATGTCTCGCCCTTCACGGCCACTTGCGTCCAGCGCACGCTTCAGGCGGGGGCGCTTCCCTTGGGCAAGCTGAACATGGATGAGTTCGCCTTCGGATCATCCACTGAGACCTCGGCCTTCGGTCCCACCTTGAACCCCTGGGATCCCAGTCGTGTGCCCGGCGGCTCCTCGGGCGGCAGCGCTGCGGCGGTGGCCGCCGGCCTTGCCACCGTCACTTTAGGCAGCGACACCGGCGGCTCCATCCGTCAGCCCGGCAGCTTCTGCGGCGTGGTGGCGGTCAAGCCCACCTATGGCGTGGTATCGCGCTACGGCGTGGTGGCCTTCGGCAGCTCGCTCGACCAGGTGGGTCCCTTCGCGCGCAGCGTGGAGGACGCCGCCCTTACCCTGAATGCCATCGCCGGCCACGACCCGCTGGACTGCACGAGCCAGGCCGTGGCAACCGATTTCACGGCGAACCTGGCCGAGGGGGCGGCCGGCATGCGGATCGGCATCGTGCCGGCCTTCATGCAGGCCGAGGGCCTGCAGCCCGAGGTGAAGGCCAAGATAACCGAGGCGGCCGAGAAGCTGGAGGCGCTGGGAGCCCAGCTGGTGGAAGTGGAGCTTCCCAACGCCCAGGCGGCCATGAGCGCCTATTACGTGCTGGGCCCCTGCGAGGCCTTCAGCAACCTGTCGCGCTTCGACTCGGTGCGCTACGGTTTCCGCGACCCCGGCCATAAGGACCTGGGCAGCCAGTACGAGGCAAGCCGCGCCAAGGGCTTCGGCCCCGAGGCGCGCCGGCGCATCATGCTGGGCAGCTACCTGCTTTCCGCCGGCGTATACGACCGCTATTACTATCCGGCCCAGCAGGTGCGCACCCTGATCACGGCCGATTACACCGCCGCCTTCGAGCGCTGCGATTGCATCCTGGCCCCCACCGCCCCCCGTACCGCCTTCGAGTTCGGGGAGATAAGCGATCCCACCAGCATGTACCTTTCGGATATGTTCACCATATCCATCAACATAGCCGGCAACGGCGGCATGTCCATGCCCGTGGGGCTGGGGGCCGAAAGCGGCCTTCCCATCGGCGCGCAGCTGATATCCCCGGCGTTCAAGGATCAGAATATGCTGCGGGCGGCGGCGGCGCTCGAGACCGTGTACGGCCCGGCTCCTATCGCCCCCGCATTCGCCCCGAAGGCAGGTGAATAGCATGAAGAAGCTCGAAGAGGTCCTGCGCGACTGGGAGGCCGTCATAGGCCTGGAAGTGCATTGCGAGCTGACCAAGCTGCATACGAAGATGTTCTGCGGCTGCAAGCTGGAGTTCGGGGCCGAGCCCAACACCCATACCTGCCCGGTGTGCCTGGGCATGCCGGGTGCGCTGCCGGTGCCCAACCGGGCCGCCATCGAGAACATCGTGCTGGCCGGGCTGGCCACCAACTGCCGCATCGAGAAGCACACCATGTTCTACCGCAAGGGCTACATGTATCCCGATATGGCCAAGAACTTCCAAACCACCCAGGGTCCCAAGGCCTTCTGCATGGGCGGCTGGCTCGACCTGGCCGTGGACGGCCGCGGGGCCGAGGAGCGCCTGTTCTGGAAGGATCTGGCTGCGGGCGATGCCGTCGAGAACCTGACGCGCACGGCCGACGGCTACAGCGCCCGGGTGGGTATCACGCGCATCCATATGGAAGAGGATGCGGGCAAGATGGTGCATATCGGCGGCGGCGAGGGCCGCATCGCCGGCGCCACCCATTCGCTGGTGGACTACAACCGCGCCGGCACCCCGCTGATCGAGCTGGTCACCGAGCCCGACCTGCGCACCCCCGAGGAGGCGCGCCTGTTCATGCAGAAGCTGCGGTCGATATTCCTTACGCTGGGGATATCCGACTGCTCCATGGAGGAGGGCTCCCTGCGCGCCGACGGCAATGTGTCCCTGCGCCGGCGCGGCAGCGAGACGCTGGGCGTGAAGACCGAGCTGAAGAATATCAACTCCTTCAAGAACCTTCACGACGGCCTGGCCTACGAGATCTGCCGCCAGGCGGAGGTGCTGGAAGAGGGCGGCCAGATATACCAGGAGACGCGCCATTGGGACCCATCGAAGAAGTGCACCATCGTGATGCGCGTGAAGGAGACGGCCGACGACTACCGCATGTTCCCCGACCCCGACCTGGCGCCCTACGACCTGTCCGACGAGTTCATCGAGTCGGTGAGGGCCAAGCTGCCGGAGCTGCCCGACCAGAAGGCGGCCCGCTACGAGCGCGACCTGGGGCTGTCGTCCTACGACGCCCGCCATATAGCCGACAACCGCTTCACCATCGATTTCTTCGAAGCTGCCTGCGAGGCTGCCGGCGATCGGGCGCGCGAGCTGGCCAAGCCCCTGGCAAACCTGGCGCTGAACGACATCACCGCCTATGTGAACGCCGGCGACGGCATCGACTTCGCCGCGACGGCCTTCACGCCGACCCGCGGGGTGCAGCTGGTGGTGCTTCTGGCCGAGGACGCCATTTCGTCCAAGCAGGCCAAAGAGGTATTTGCTGCAGTGCTGGAAGAGGATAAGGACCCGGCGGCCATTGTGGAGGAGCGCGGGATGCGGCAGGTGTCCGATACCGGGGCCATCGAGGCCGTGGTGGACCAAGTGCTGGCCGACAACCCCGACAAGGTGCAGCAGTACCGCGACGGCAAGACGGGCCTCATGGGCTTCTTCGTGGGCCAGTGCATGAAGGTCATGGGCGGCCAGGGCAACCCCAAGCTGATCAACCAGCTGCTGGGCCAGAAGCTGGACTCCTAGGGGAGTTTGCCAAACGCCTGTCGGCGTGCGCGATAGGGCTTCGGGCGCCTATCATGGCCTGCGCCACGTAAAAACGTCTTTTCTAGGGAATCCCGGAATATCGGTTGCTTTATTACTCTACTGTGCTAAAGTAATCTTCGACAATCACGGATAAGGAGAACTATGGAATATACCACCCCTTCGGGGTTTCGCGATGTTTGGGCCCAGGAGGCAGCCGAGCGCGAGCGCATCGCCCGCCGGGTGCAGGATCTTTTTGCAGCCAACGGGTATGAGCCGCTGGAGACGCCGACCCTGGAGCGCATGGATGTGATGGAAGCCGGCGGCCGCGTGCCCGCTTCGCCCTTCAAGTTCTTCGATGCCGCCAGCGACCTGGTGGCCCTGCGGCCCGATGTGACCCTGCAGGTGGCGCGCATGTGCTCCACGCGCCTGCGGGATGTGGCCGGCCCTTTGCGCTTCCGCTATATGCAGCGGGTGTTTCGCGATACGGGCGCCCGCAACCGGGCCGAGGTGCGCGAGAAGAAGCAGATAGGCATCGAGTGCATCGGGCCGGAGGGGCCCGCTGCCGACGCCGAGGTCATCGGGCTGTTCGCCCAGGCCCTTAAGGCCGCCGGCGTGCAACGGTTCACGATTTCTCTGGCCACCGTGGCGGTGCTGCGGGCCCTGCTGTCCCGGGCCCGGGCCGCCGAGGCGTGGAAGGCGCAGGTGCTCGAGGCCTTCCACCAGTCGAATTTCGTGGCTTTGGACGATCTGTGCAGGAAGGCGCCTGCGGAAGATGCGGATCTGGCGTGCGCCATAGCCTCGCTTTCCCGCATAGCGGGGGGCCGCGAGGCCATCGACGAGGCCCAGGCCCTGGCCGAGCCCTTCGGCTGCGCGGGTGCGCTGGATTCCTTCCGCCAGACCTATGACGAGCTGGAACGCCAGGGGCTCGGGGGCACCGTGGTGGTGGATTTCTCGGTCATGAGCTCCTTCGACTACTACACCGGCGCGGTGTTCCAGGGCTTCGCCGAGGGCCTGGGGGCGCCTTTGGGCGGCGGCGGGCGCTATGACAGCCTGCTGGGGCTGTTCGGCGCCGACCGCCCTGCCGCCGGCTTCGCGTTCTACCTGGAGGACGCCATGGCCGCCGCCGCAGCCCAGGCGGCCGGGCAAGACGGCGCCGAGCGCCCCCTGCGCATCGCCGTGCCCAAGGGGTCGCTGAACGCCGATGCCATCACGGTGTTGGCCGGGGCCGGCCTGGATGTGGCCGGGCTGGACAACCCGGGCCGCAGCCTCATCGTGCGCAACCCGGGTGTGGACTACATCATCGTGCGCCCCTCCGATGCGCCCGTGTTCGTGGAGATGGGAGCGGCCGATTGCGGCATATGCGGCGAGGATTCGCTGCTGGAGAGCGCCGCCGATGTGATGGAGCTGGCCGACCTGCGCTTCGGGGCCTGCCGCTTCGTGGTGGCCCAGCTGGCGGGTACGGATGCCCAGGTGCAGGAGCACTACCGGCAGCTGGGATCGCTGCGCGTGGCCACGAAGTACCCGCGCATCGCCCGGGCCCATTTCGCCCGCCGGGGCACCCAGGTCGAGGTAGTGCAGCTGCATGGGAATATAGAGCTGGGCCCGCTGACGGGCATGTCGGAGTGCATCGTGGACATAACGGCCACGGGCACCACCCTGCGCGAGAACAACCTGGAGGTCACCGACGAGGTGCTCTCGTCCACCGCGCGCTTCTTCGCCAACAGAGCATCGTTCCGCACCGATCCGCGGGTGCGGGCCCTGGCCCGCAGGCTGCGGGACGGGGCGGCGGACCGTGCGCTGAAGGTGACGGCCGGCGGCAGCGCCTGAGCATTTTTGACGGGTAGATGTCGTTGCGATATGCCGCGGTTTCGTGCGGTAAACTAAACGGGATACCTGAAAGGAAGGAATGCTATGCGTCGAGTGATCCTGCAGCCGGACGAGCGGTTCTCGGGAGCCCATCTGCAGCGGACGGGAGCCTTCAATCCCCAGGCGCTCCAGGCCGCCACAAAGATCGTCGAGGATGTGCGTGAGCGCGGCGATGAGGCCCTGCGCGAATACACCGAGAAATTCGATGGCGTGACCGTGGAGGATTTCCGCGTTCCGGCCGCGTATATCGAATGCCGCGCCGCCGAGTGCGACGGGCAGCTGACTGCTGCCCTGGAGCAGGCGGCAGACCAGATCCGCGATTTCCACGAGCGCCAGCTGGAGCAGAGCTGGTTCACCGTGCGCGAGGACGGCGCCCTGGTGGGTGCTAAGATAACCCCCCTGGATTCCGTGGGCATCTATGTGCCTGGAGGGCGGGCGCTCTATCCCTCCACCCTGCTGATGAACGCCATCCCGGCAAGCGTTGCCGGCGTGCAGCGCATCGTGGCGGTCACGCCGCCGGCGGCCGATGGCGAGCTGGACCCGGCCATCCTGAAGGCGTGCCAGCTGGCCGGGGTGACCGAGGTCTACAGCGTCGGAGGCGCCCAGGCCATCGCCGCCCTGGCCTACGGCACGGCCCAGATACAGCGGGTCGACAAGATCACCGGCCCCGGCAACGCCTATGTGGCCGCGGCGAAGAAGATCGTGAACGGCGATGTGGGCATCGATATGATCGCGGGTCCCTCCGAGGTGTGCGTGGTGGCCGATGAGACGGCCGACCCCACCCTGGTGGCCATCGACCTGATGGCCCAGGCCGAGCACGATCCTTTGGCCACCTGCTACCTGGTCACCTTCACCGTCGATTACGCCGACCGCGTGAAGGCGGCCATCGACAAGCACATGGAAAGCTCCACCCGGGCGGAGATAACCTCGGCTTCGCTGGCCGACCAGGGGCTCTGCGTGATCTGCGCCGACTTGGAGCAGGCCCTCGATGTGGTGAACGCCATCGCCCCGGAGCATCTGGAGCTGCACATCGCCAACCCCATGGACAGCCTGGGGGCCATCCGCCATGCCGGCGCCATCTTCCTGGGGGAATGGACCCCCGAGGCTGTGGGCGACTACGTGGCCGGGCCCAACCATACGCTTCCCACCGGCGGTACGGCCCGCTATTCGTCGCCGCTGTCGGTGGAGCACTTCGTGAAGAAGTCGTCTATCATCCAGTATTCCGAGCAGGCCCTGATGCGCGATGCCGATATCATAACCTCCATCGCCCGCCACGAGGGGCTCTGGGCCCATGCGGTGAGCGTGGAGCTGCGCCAGCGCCGGCTGAAGGATAAGACCGACAAGGAATGAGGAACGGCGGCCGCCGCCGGAGGAGACCGATGAATCCGTCCATACGACCCGCAGCCCCCCAGCTGGAGGACCTGCAGCCCTACGACCCCAAATACCTGCCGGCCGATGTCATGCTGTCGGCCAACGAGAACACCGCCGATGTCCCCCCGGAGATCCGCCGCCAGATCGAGCACGAGGTGCGCAAGGTGGCGCTTAACCGCTATCCGGACCCCTTGGCCAACGACCTGCGGGATATGATCGCCGAGGCCAACGGGCTCGACCGCGACCAGGTACTGCTGGGCAACGGCGGCGACGAGCTACTGTTCGACATAGCCCTGGCCTGGGGCGGCCCGGGGCGCACCTACCTGGATATGCCCCCCACCTTCAGCGTGTACCGCAGCAATGCGCTGCTGACCAACACCGCCGTGGTGGAGATACCGCGCCAGATAGACTTCTCGCTCAGCGGCGAGGCCTGCCAGCGGCGCCTGGAGCAGGGCGACATCGACTACACCATAATAACCAGCCCCAACAACCCCAGCGGCAACCTGGCCGACCCGTTGTGGGTGGAGCGCCTGGCCGAGGCATCCGATGCCCTGGTGGTGGTGGACGAGGCCTATTTCGAGTTCTCGCGCAATACGGTGCGGCCCCTGCTGGACCGCTACCCCAACCTGTGCATTTTGCGCACGTTCAGCAAGGCGTTCAGCCTGGCCGGGGTGCGCATCGGCTATCTGCTGGGCCACGAGGACGTGCTGACCCAGCTGAAGAAGGTGCGCCAGCCCTATTCCGTCAACGCCGTCTCGCAGGCGGTGGCGCGGGTGGTGTACGGGAACCGGGCCGCCTTCGAGAAGGGCATCGACGCCATCCTGGCCGAGCGCGAGCGGCTGCTGGGGGCCTTGGATGCCCTGGCAGGCGTGAGCGCCTATCCGTCGGATTCGAACTTCATCCTGTTCGCGCTGGACGACGCCTATGACGGCGGTGCGGTCTGGCAGCGGCTGCTGGACGCCGGGGTGCTGGTGCGCGATTTCTCGCAGGCGCCCTACCTGCATAACTGCCTGCGGGTATCGGTGGGAAACGAATACGAGAACGATTGCTTCCTGGAGGCCTTGGAAGCGGCGCTGGCCTAGGGGCAGCGCAGAGAGGGGAAGGAGCCCCATGGAACGCACGGCTGAGATAGCGCGGAAGACGGGCGAGACGGATATCCGTTGCAGCCTGGGCCTGGATGGTGCGGGTGTTGCCGAGGTCGCCACCGGCATCGGGTTCTTCGACCACATGCTGGATGCGCTTGCCCGTCACGGGCTGTTCGACCTGAAGCTTTCGGCAACGGGCGACCTGCACGTGGACGGCCACCACACCGTGGAGGACTGCGGCATCGTGCTGGGCCGGGCCTTCAGCGAGGCGCTGGGCGACAAGCGCGGCATCGCGCGCTACGGCAGCACCACGGTGCCCATGGACGAGGCGTTGGTCATGGCAGCCCTTGATTTCTCGGGCCGCGGCGGCCTGTTCTGGCAATGCGAGGTGCCCCTGCAGATGGTGGGGTCGTTCGACTCATCGCTGGCCAAGGAGTTCTTCACGGCCTTCGCCGCCAACGCCGGGCTGACGCTGCACCTGGTGCAGTTCGCCGGCGAGAACACCCATCATATCCTGGAAGCCCAGTTCAAGGCTGTGGGTCGGGCGCTCTGCCAGGCCGTGGCCCTGGATGTGCGCCGGGCCGGGGAGGTTCCCTCCACCAAGGGCGTGCTGTGATAGCCGTCGTCGACTACCGCAAGGGTAACCTGAGCAGCGTGCAGCGGGGTCTGCAGGATGCGGGGCTGGATGCCCGCATCACCGACGAGGCGGCCGCCATCGCCCGGGCCCGGGCCATCGTGCTGCCCGGCGTGGGCTCCTTCGCCGATGCCGCCGGATCGATGGAGCAGCTGGGACAGATGGAGGTGCTGCGGCAGCGCATCGCCGCCGGCGTGCCCTTCCTGGGCATCTGCTTGGGCATGCACCTGTTGTTCGAGGGGGGAAGCGAGCATGCCGCGCCGGGCGTCCCTACGCCGGGTCTGGGGGTGATTCCCGGTACGGTGGACGCGCTGCCCGCCGCCGACGGTGCGGGCCGCACCTACAAGATACCCCATGTGGGATGGAACAACGTGGACCAATGCGTGCCGGGAAACCCCCTGTTCGCCGGCATCGCCGATGGCGAGTACTTCTATTTCACCCACAGCTATGCCGCACCGCCCTGCAGCGCCGCCATCGCCACGGCCACCCATTCGGTTGAGTTCCCGTGCGCGGTGCAGGTGGGGGAGGCCTGCTTCGGCGTGCAGTTCCATCCCGAGAAGAGCTCCGATGCCGGCGCCGCCCTGCTGCGTAATTTCGCCGCCATCGCGAACCGCCCGTAAGGAGGGCCCGATGTACCTGCTTCCCGCCATAGACATACTGGACGGCAAGGCCGTGCGCCTGGCCAAGGGCGACTACGATAAGGTGACCGTGTATGCGGCGGACCCGGTGCGGAAGGCCCGGGAGTTCGAGGAAGCCGGTGCCCGGTGGCTCCATGTGGTGGATCTTGACGGCGCCAAGGCCGGCACGGCGGTGAACATCGATGTTATCGAGCGCATCCTGGCGCAGACCTCCCTGAAGGTGGAGGTGGGGGGCGGCATCCGGTCGATGGATACCTTGGCGCGGCTGGCCGATGCCGGGGCGCACCGCATGGTGCTGGGCACGGCCCTGGTGCGCGACCGCGCATTCGCCCAGGCGGCTGCGGAAGCCTACGGCGACCGCGTGGCCTGCGGCCTGGATGCCCGCGACGGCGAGGTGGCCGTGGACGGTTGGACCGAAGGGGCGGGCATCCCCGCGGTGCAGCTGGCGGCAGAGCTCGCCGGGATGGGCTACCGCCATATGGTGTATACCGACATAGCCCGCGACGGCATGCAGACGGGCATCGATGAGGAAGCCTACCGCACCATGGCCGCCGCCTTCGGGCATCCCGTCGTGGCCAGCGGCGGCGTGGCCGGCATCGACGACCTGCGGCGTTTGGCGGCCCTGGGGCCGGTCGTGGAGGGCGTCATAGCGGGTCGGGCCCTGTACGAAGGGTCGCTGGATTTGCCCGAGGCCCTGGCCCTGTGCGCGCAGACGGAGGGCGATGCCCCATGCTGACGAAACGGGTGATACCCTGCATGGATGTGGCCGAGGGCCGCGTGGTGAAGGGCGTGAACTTCGTGAACCTGCGCGATGCGGGCGACCCCATACAGCTGGCCCAGCGCTACGACGAGCAGAAGGCCGACGAGGTCATATTCCTTGACATAACGGCCACCAGCGACAAGCGGGCCACCACGGTGGATCTGGCGGCGCGTGCGGCGGGCGAGCTGCATCTGCCCTATACGGTGGGCGGTGGCTTCCGCACCGTGGAGGATATCCGCACCATGATCGCCGCAGGAGCCGACAAGGTGTCGGTGAACTCGGCGGCCGTGGCCGACCCCTCGCTGATCACCCGGGCCTCCCAGGCCTTCGGGTGCCAGGCCATCATCGTGGCCATCGATGCCAAGCGCCGGGCCGATAACCCCAACAAGTGGGAGGTCTACGTGGCCGGCGGTCGCAAGGCCACGGGGATAGACGCCGTGGAATGGGCCGTGGAGGCTGCACGGCGGGGCGCCGGCGAGATACTGCTGACCAGCATGGATTGCGACGGCAGCCGCGATGGCTTCGACTGCGCCCTTACGCGGGCGGTGGCCCGGGCGGTGGATATCCCGGTCATCGCCAGCGGAGGCGTGGGGAAGCTGGAGCACTTCGCGCAGGGCATACTGGAAGGCGAGGCCGATGCGGTGCTGGCGGCCAGCGTGTTCCATTTCGGGGAGCTTACCGTGCGCCAGGTGAAGGAATACATGGCGGCGCAGGGGATACCGGTGCGGCTGTGATGGGCGGGCCCGGAGGGGAGGGGCGCCTGTGCTCAGACAGTCCTGCTTTGGCTGAAAGCCCACTGGGCTTTCAGCGTCGTGCGGAACTCGCACAGGCGCCCCTCCCCTCCGGGCCCGCCCATCAGAGCCGTGACAGGGGGGCGTTCACTTTCGTCGCGCTTGCTATGGTGGTGT
The DNA here is from genome assembly GCA_947564425.1 of uncultured Eggerthellaceae bacterium. GTDB lineage: Bacteria > Actinomycetota > Coriobacteriia > Coriobacteriales > Eggerthellaceae > UBA9715. The sequence continues at coordinate 6,067 of CANOBU010000028.1, read as the reverse complement.
GACGGAGGGGCGTTCGCTTTCGTCACGGCCGCTATGGTGGGGAAGGAGATGGGTATGGATGAGTTGAGGTTCGATGAGCGGGGGCTTATTCCCTGCATCGTGCAGGATGACGGTACGGGGGATGTGCTCATGATGGCTTGGATGAACCGCGAGTCGCTGGAACGCAGCCTGCGGGAAGGGACCACCTGGTTCTGGTCGCGCAGCCGCGGGGAGCTGTGGCATAAGGGCGAGACCAGCGGCAATACCCAGCGGTTGGTGGAGCTGCGCTGCGATTGCGATGGCGACACGCTTCTGGCCCGGGTGGTTCCCGCCGGGCCCGCCTGCCATACCGGCAACCGCACCTGCTTCTACCGCACGCTCGATTGATGTGCGCCGCGCCGCCGAGGGCGGCATCGGGCGGCCTCGGTTGCCTCGTTCTGCGCTAACTGTGCCGTCCGGGCCCCTCAGAGGCGCCGATCCAGCAGCCAAGGGTATAATCAACCTGTTTTGTAGGTTAATGCTGGATAGCTTGGAGATGCGGGCTTGCTGGTAGCCTCCCAATTGCTGACGGTCTTCCTCGTGGCCCTGGCGGTCACGTACCTCATGGTGCCCGTTTCCAAGAAGCTCGCCGATGTGATCGGCGCTATCGATTATCCCAATAACCGCAAGGTGAACACCCATCCCGTGCCCCGTTGCGGCGGCATCGCCCTGTATACCGGCCTGGTGGCCGCCTGCCTGGCCGTGCTGATAGGGCAGCGGTTCTTCGGTTGGGAGATAGTCGATTATTACGTCTTCCAGGATGTGGACTACGGGCTGCTGTTCATAGGCATAACGGCTATGTTCGCCGTGGGGCTGGTGGATGACATCGTGCAGATGAAGGCGCTGACGAAGCTGCTGGGGCAGATCGCCGCCGCAGCCATCATCGTGGCCTCGGGGGTTTCCATCGGCGTGGTGCGCTCCTTCGCGGATGGCGGCTACATCGACCTCGCTTGGTTCGATTTCCCCCTTACCGTGCTGTACCTGGTGGTGTTCGTGAACATAACGAACCTCATCGACGGCTTGGACGGCCTGGCGGCGGGCATCATCGCCATCGTGTCGGCCAGCCTGCTGTACCTGGTGGCCATGCGCGGGAGCGCCACGCTCTCCCTTGCCTGCGTGGCCATCATCGCCGTGTGCCTGGCGTTTTTGCGCTACAACTTCTTCCCCGCATCCATCTTCATGGGGGATTCCGGCGCGCTGCTTTTGGGCTGCATGGTGGGGGTGGTGTCCATCGCCGGGGTGGTGCGCACCCAGGGCTTCGTCATCATGCTGGTGCCGTTGGTCATCGCGGGCGTGCCGCTGCTCGATACCATGGCGGCCACCATCAGGCGTCTGCGCAGCCACAAGCCCGTGGGCATGGGGGATATGGACCATATACACCACCGCTTGCTGAAATCGGGCATGAGCCAGCGGCGCACCGTGGCCATCCTGTGGTCGTGCTCGGCGGTGCTGGCCGTGATCGGCGACATGCTGGGCATCGTATCGGGCCCCGTGCGCTGGGTCGTCTTCGTATTGCTGGCCATGGTGGTGTTCTTCATCATATGGCGGCTGGGCCTGTTCAGCCCGGTGCTGCGCCACTACTACGACAACAAGGGGCGCCATGGGCCCCGTTGGCCGCATCAGCGCGATTCCTGACCTGACCGCAGGTTTTTTCGTGTACCGGAAGCCCCGATGCTATACTTTGCTGCATGGCAACCGCAGATAAAGAGGCAGTGAGGCGCCAAAGGGCGCGGGCGGCGGCGACGCTCGGCGTGCTGGCGCTGTTCGCGGCAGCGTTCCTGCTGGCGGCTCAGCTCCTCATGCCCGCCGACGATGCGGTTGGAAGCGGGCCGGAGCCCGCCATCGAGGGGATGGTCTCGGACGAGGCGGCTGCGGCCGACCCCTTCTATACCCTGCTGATCGGCTCCGATTCCCGCCGCGGCACGGCGCTGTACACCGGCAAAGCCAACGAGCACGCCCAGGTGGATCAGCATTCCGATGTGATGATGCTGGTGCGCGTGGACCCCGCGACCTATACCATCACCTTGGTTTCGATCCCCCGCGATACCCAGCTGCAGGGGGATAAGGGCAAGATCAACGACAGCCTGCGCAACAACAATCCCGAAGAGGCGGTGGCTGCTGCGGAGCGGCTCACCGGCGTGGGCATCGACTACTACCTGATGGCGACCTTCCTGTCGTTCGAATCGCTGGTGAACGACGTGGGCGGCGTGACCGTGGACGTGCCGCTGAAGGTGACCGTGGTGGATCCCTCCGTAGGCCGCGACGTCACCGTGAAGGCCGGAGACGATCAGAAGCTGAACGGCTCCCAGGCGCTGGTGTTCGCCCGGGCGCGGCGCGAGTACCGCTCCGACCAGGATGCGTACCGCCAGGCCAACGTGCGCCAGATCGTGGAGTCCATGATAACGGCGGCGCTGGGCAGCACCCAGCTGACCGAGCGGGGCGTGGGGGCCCTCGAGGAAAACGTGAAGACCAACTTCGATTTCGATCTGCTGATGCAGGTGGCCTTGCAATTCCAGGCCCACAGCGACGAAGTGACCTTTTATTCTGCTACCGGCCCCTATACAGGTGGTGAGAACGAGGACAAGCTGTGGGTGGTGCCCGAGGACGCCGAGGCATGGAGCGAGCTGATGGCCGCCGTGGATGCCGGGGAGGACCCGGCCGCGGTAATCGAGCCTTTGGTGTACAAAAGGGATTGACGTGGCCGGCGGGGTTCCGCTGGGCCCGATGGTGAGGAGTGGGTATGGCAGAAGAGATCGAGGCCGCAACGGCGGTTTACGGGGCTATCCTGGCCGGGGGCGCCGGCACCCGCATGGGGAACCCCGACAAGCCCAAGCAGTTCCTCATGCTGGGCGGCAAGCCCGTATTGGTTCACACCGTCGAGAAATTCGCGATCTCGGGGCTGTTCGATGCCATCCTGGTGCTGTGCCCTCCCGATTGGGTCGACCAAACCCGCGATCTTCTCAGACGCTATTGCGAGTGCGGCTCCGATGCGATCGTGGTGCCCGGCGGAGCGAAGCGCAATGACACCATAATGAACGCCATAGGCTATATCCGCGACCATCTGCCTGTGGACGAGGACAGCATCCTCGTCACGCACGATGCCGTACGGCCTTTCGTGACGCATCGCATATTGCAGGATAACCTGCGGGCAGCTCGGCAGCACGGCGCTTGCGATACCGTGATGCCGGCAACCGATACCATCGTAGAGAGCCAAGATGGCCGCATGGTGGACGCCATCCCCGCTAGGAGCATCCTGTACCAGGGCCAGACGCCCCAGACCTTCAGGGTGCTGGAGCTGGGGGAGGTGCTGGGCAGCCTGGACGAGGGCGAGCTCTCATCGTTGACCGATGCCTGCAAGGCCTATGTGCTGCGGGGCCGTCCCGTTGCCCTGGTGAAGGGCGATTCGGCGAATATGAAGATCACCTATCCCGAGGATATGCGCATAGCCGCCTCCCTCTTGGGGGAAGCCCATGCTTAACCGCATCTATAGGCTTGCGGCCCCCCGCGTATTCGAGCCGGTGGTGGTCGATCAGCCTCTCGGGCCCGATTCCGTCGTGGTGCGTCCGACCTACCTTTCGATCTGCAATGCCGACCAACGCTATTATCAGGGGCGGCGCAGCTCGGAGGTGCTGGCCCGAAAGCTGCCCATGGCATTGATTCACGAAGGCGTCGGGACGGTGGTCCATGATGGGTCGGGTGCCCTTGCCGCGGGCCAGAGGGTTGTGATGGTGCCCAATGCACCGCGGGAACATGATGCTTGCCGGGCCGAGAACTACCTTGAGACCAGCTGCTTCAGCGGGAGCGGCTCCGATGGTTTCATGCAGGAATACGTCGTATTGCCGCCCGAGCGCCTGGTGGTTCTTCCCGATGGGGTGGAAGATCCGGTTGCGGCCTTTACCGAGCTGGTATCCGTCGCCATGCATGCGATAACCCGTTTCGATAGCCTGGCCCACGACGATCGGTCGACATTGGGGATCTGGGGCGATGGCAACCTGGGTTTCATCGTGAGCCTTCTGCTGCGGCTGCGATACCCCGATGCCGCCATCGTGGTATTCGGGCGCAACCGTTATAAGCTGGCCGACTTCACTTTTGCCGATAAAACGCTTCTGACCTGTGAAGCCGACAGGACGTTGAGGGTCGACCATGCATTCGAATGCTGTGGCGGCGACGGATCGGCTTCCGCCATCGACCAGATGATAGGGGCCGTGCGCCCCGAAGGGACCCTCTCGCTTCTGGGTGTATCCGAGAATCCGGTGCCGATCGATACGCGCTCGGTGCTCGAGAAGGGGCTGCGCCTGTTCGGCAGCAGTCGCAGCGGGCTGGAGGATTTCCGGGCCGTGGCGGAACTTTATCGGAGCCATCCCGAGGCGTTGCGTTACCTGGGGGGGTTGGTGGGCTCCGTGGTCGTTGCGGATTCCATAGCGTCGATGAACAGAGCATTCGAAGCCGACTTGCGCAAACCCATGGGCAAGACCATCATGGAATGGCTTGCTTGACGGGGAATGGAATGCTCGGGATAGCCGAAGACCCTCTTTGCGGTGCCGGCTGAAAGGGAAGAGAGCATGGGAATAGCGGTATCGGTCATCGTGCCCATATGCAATGTGGAACGCTATCTGGGGGAGTGCCTTGCCAGCTTGGCTGCCCAGAAGCTGAAGGACATCGAGGTGATATGCCTCGACGACGGCTCCACCGACGGCTCGGGGGCGCTGCTCGACCGCCTGGCCCCATCCATCGGCAACGCGGTGGTGGTGCATAAGCCCAACAGCGGCTACGGCGCTACCATGAACCAGGGGCTCGGTCTGGCCCAGGGCGAGTACGTGGGCATCCTGGAATCCGACGATTTCGCCTCGCCCGCCCTGTATCGCGATTGCTACCGCACGGCCAAGCGCCACGACCTCGATATGGTGCGCACCAATTACTCGGAATACTGCGCAGGCAGGCTGCAGAGGATAGGCAATTACAGCGGCTATCGCTACCATCGCGTGTTCGACCCCGTTACCTGCCCGGATATCATGGGCGCCGCCCCTTCCATCTGGGCGGGGCTGTATCGCCGCAGCATGCTGGAAGACCAGGGCATCCGCTTCGTGGAGAGCCCCGGGGCCTCGTTCCAGGATACCGGGTTCTCCTACAAGACGTGGATAGCGGCCCGCAGGGTGATGCTGCTGCGATCGGGCTATGTGCGCTATCGGGTTGACAACGCCGATTCCTCCGTGAAATCCCTGGCGAAGGTGTTCGCCCTTTGCGAGGAGCACCGCTCGGTCGATGCGTTCCTGGCAACCCAGCCCCCCGAGCGCGCCCGGATATTCGCCCGCGCCCTGCAGCAGGCGCGCTTCGGGAACTACTGCTGGAACTACAACCGCATAGCAGAGAAGGAGCGCCCTGCCTTCATAGCGGCCATAGCCGATGAATTCAGGCAGGCCGATGCCGCGGGCATTCTGGACGGGGCGGCATTCAGGCCCGGCAATCGGGTTGTGATGGAGGACCTGCTGTCCCTCGAGCCCGGGGAGTTCTGCGCACGCTATGGCGAGCTGTCCTGGGAGCGTTGAGGGGCAACGCCGTTTCAGCCGGTCAAAGGATGATTGCAAAGGTGCCGGCGGCCTGTCGGGCCGTTTCGGCTCCTATGTGATTGGTTTGGAGAGCACAGTCCCCTTCCGCCGACCATGGTAGTATGGGTTTTCGCGATACGAAAGGGAAAGGGGCGATGGCAAGACACGCCAGGAACAATTCTTCGGATGCGTTTGATGCCCGATTCGCCGAACCAAGCCGCCGCCAGCCTCCCGCCCAGGGAAGGCATGTGCGCGGTGAAACCGTCCGGATATCCCGTCCGGCGGCCGCCGATCCCTCCAGGACGGCGCATCTCGACCGCGTGGGCAGCCGGCCGACCGGCCGGCCCGAACCGGACCTCTCGGGCTTCGATGTGCAGCTGTCGGCCCGGGATATCCCCGGCTACGACGAGGTGCCGGTCCGGCGGCGCGATACATCCTGCGAACAGCCTACCAGCCGCTGGCAGCCGCTGCCCGATGAGCGCCCGGCGGCCCGAGGCGGCTCG
>CANOBU010000027.1 GCA_947564425.1 uncultured Eggerthellaceae bacterium | reverse complement strand
GCGATGAAGCACTGCAGCACGTACAGCACGCACAGCACGATGGCCATCACCATCATGGCCCGCGACGGCCCGTGCTTGGGGTCCTTGGCCTCTTGGGTCAGCGTGGCGATGGCGCCGAAGCCCACATAGGACATCACGGCCAGGGACACGGCCGACATGGTGCCGCCCAGCTCGAACTTCGCCGGGTTGAATATGTTGGTGGGCGAGAAGCTGGCGCTTTCGGGATGCTGCACCACGAACACGATGCCGCATATGACGAACAGCGCCAGGATGACCAGCTGGGCCACAAGGGCCACCTTGTTCACCACCATGGCCGTCTTCATGCCGATCAGCGACACGATGGCCACGATGATCAGGAACCCGAAGCACAGGGCCAGAATAGGCACATCGGGCAGCATGGAATGGATGGCGATGGCCGCGATGAGGTACACCATGGCCGGGCTCACCAGGTACTGCAGCAGCATGAGCCAGCCGGCTATGAAGCCGGGCAGCTTGCCGAACACGTGGCTGACATAGGTGAATATGGAGCCCGAGGACGGGAAGTGCTGGATCATGATGCCGAACGAGAACACGCTGAACAGCACGGCCACGAACCCTATGATGAACGCCAGGGTGGGCATGCCGCCGGAGTCGGCGAACACGCCGCCGTACACGGCCATGGGCGATATGGGCACCATGGTGATGAGACCCCATACCACCATGTCCTTCACGGTGAGGGTGGCCTTGAAGCCGTCACCGGCTTTCTGCTTGGTGGCGACCGTCGGCTTCGTCACCGTATCGCCGTTGTTCTCCGGCATGGACTTGCGCACGGCGGCCGCATCCGTTGCGGCTGCTTGCGAAGGGGCTGCAGCCTGCGGCGCCGCCACCTTTGTTTCTTTTCCTGTCATAGCTATCACCCCCTAGGGCATCCGGGCCGCCCCCGCAAGGGCGGCCCGGCTGCATGTCGTTATTGCTTCTTCTGGCCCGCATCCGCATCGGAGGCAGCCGGCGCATCATCGGCCGGCGGCTCGGCTACCGCAGCGGCGTTGCTCTTCGCCTGGTCGGCGGCGGCTATGGCCTCCTTGGCCTTGCGCTGGGCCCCCAGAAGCTCGCTGTCGGCCTGCACTTGGTCCTCGTAGGCCTGGGCCTCCACGGCGTATTCCTCGGCCTGCTTCTTGGCCGAGGCCTCCTTGGCCAGGGCATCGTGCTCGGCCTTCGCGGCGGCCTTGGCATCGGCTGCCACATCGGTCGGCAGCTTCACCGCCTCTACCTGGGCCGAGGTGGCCGGAGGCACATCGGGGGCGATCTGGACGGGTACCGATTCCTCGGCCAGCCGCTTCGCCTCGGGATGCTTTATGCCCGCGCTGGCAGCTGTGCCGATGCCCGCCTTCTTCGAAATGATGACCGGCTGGCTCATGGGCACTGCCACCGCGGTGTTCATGACGCCGTTGGTCTTCACCGGGTGGTTCAGGGCCGCGGGGTCGTCGCCGGCGCTCACGGCGGGCGATACGGGATGGTGCTTGCCCGGTATGTACTCATCGGGCAGCACGATCTGCTCGTTGGGGTCCCACAGCTTCTTGATGGGCATGCCCATGGCGTTCTGGCCTTCGCTCATCATCTCGGAGGGCACGTTGGAGAGCACCTTCGCCGGCTTCTTCAGGCCCTCTATCTGCCAGGTGAAGGGAGCGAACACGTTCTTCGGGTCGACCCAGTTATGGCGCCTCGATGCCTGGTACACGGCGAAGCAGATGACGAACGTCACGATGATGATGGCCAGGATGACCACCACATAGGTGACGGGGCTGCCCACCTCTTCGGCCACCTGGGCCGGAGGGATGATGGCCAGGGCTATGCCGAAGAAGCACGACAGCAGGCCCACGCCGGCTACGATCCAGGCGCCCACCGTGCCGCCGGGCACCTTGAACATGCGCGGGCGGTTGGGCTGGTCGTGCCTCAGCTTCAGGAACGATACGAACATCAGCACGTAGTACATCATGTACAGGATGGTGATGGACTGCGTGATCAGGATGACGAAGCCCTCGATGTTCGGAATGAGGAAGCACAGGAAGGCGACGATGGTCATGAAGCCCATCTGCATGTACATCAGGCGGCTGGGCATGCCGTGCTTGTTGTTGTTCTGCATGAACTTGGGCAGGAAGCCCGAGCGGCCCGCCTGGCCCAGCATGAAGGAGGGGCCGGCCATGTTGGTGACCAGCGACGCCATGGAGGCACCCAGGCCCACCCACACGAAGGCCACGTAGATCCAGGGGCAGTTGAAGGTGGCGCCCAGGATCTTATAGGTCTGGTACAAGCCGTAGACCAGGTTCATCTCCTGCTGCGGCGTCACGATGGCGATGCAGACGGTGCCGGCGATGAAGATGATCAGCGTCAGGATCATCGCGATGAAGATGGACAGGGGGAATTCCTTCTGGGGCTGCTTCAGCTGCTTGATGTGGGCGGCGTTCATATCGATGCCCGCGAAGCTGAAGAACACGCCGGCTGCCAGAGCCAGGTTGGTCAGGTTGAAGCCCTTATCGAAGGGATTGAACGCCTCGGGCGTGGGCGTCACATTGGACACGTTGCCCTGGGCCAGCCACACCACCGTGAACACGACGATGAAGCCCAGCGGGATGAACGTGCCGATGATCACGCCGTATTTCGCCAAACCGGCGAAGGCCTTCACGCCCTTGGTGGAAAGATAGGTAAGGCCCCAGTAGTAGGCCAACCACGCCAAGATGATGAAGAACTGGAACTGCGGATGGTTCATGAAGTTCACGGCCCAGTCCCAATCCGGCGTATAGAAGCCGATGGTGGCCGAGGCCGAGGCCACGCCCGATCCGAAGTTGATGGAGGTTTGGAACCACAGGATGAGCAGGCACGTGAATGCCAGGCCGGGGCCCAATGCCTCGCCCACCCAGCGGAAGATGCCGCCGCGCTGCCCCCAGCCCGATGCCAGCTCCGCTGCTACCAAACCCGTCGGCAGGAAAAACACGAGGGCGCCGATTATGAAGAGCGTGACGGAGGACAGCCCGTAGTAGGCTTGCTGCACGTCGTTGGCCACACTGCCGATGATGGTCACATTCATCATAACCAGTGCCATCAGGCTGATGTAGGCGCCGCTGGTGTCCTTCGGTGCGCTCTTTGCCTGCGTTTTAGCAGGCGCAGACGACTTACTCATGATTCACCCCTTCCCCTTAAGCATCCTGCAGGCCGGGCGCCGGGTTTGACGCCTTCCTGCTTTTTCCCGTTCCAGCTCGGGGCACTCCGGTGCCCCTTGCCATAACCACAGGATAATCATGGGTAACTGCAGCATTTCGCAGCGAGGGGCGGACGTTGAACGCACGTTGCCCAAACGAAGTGTTAGAGACATTTTGCCTGGTCAATGCAAAAAAGGGCGAACCTTATCGGCTCGCCCTGCGCGCTTATCTGGGCCCGAGGCCCGCAATGATGTTAGAGATTGCTTACTTCTTGGCGGTCGCCTTCTCCACCTTCTCGGCGGCATCGTGGATCGCCTCGGTGATGTTCTCCTTCAGCCCGCCTGCCGCCTTCTTCGCGGCATCGGCGGCGTCGCCCAGCTTGTCCTTGGCAACATCGGCGGCATCGCCCAGCTTGTCCTTGGCGGTATCGGCCGCTTTGCCCAGGGCCTCCTTGGCATCGGCGGCGGCATCGCCCAAGGCATCCTTGGCGGTACCTGCGGCCTTCGCAGCTTCCTTCTTGGCTTCCTCGGCCTTCGCCTGGGCTTCATCCTTCTTGGTCTTCTCGGCCATGATGGCTCCTCTCCTCGCAGTTCGCACGATCTTCCGCCAGCTGGATGCTTCTTGGCCCGCAGCAACTGCGGCCCGACGGAATCTGCTCCTGAAGGTAAGTTAACCACAGTTCCGGAAAGGCAACGGCAGCAGGGGGCCGTGCTTGCCCGCCCGTAGCAAGCCGGTTACCGGGACGTTTCCCAGGGCGACGGGGACATCCCCCGTCGCCCTAGAGCTCGCCGAGCAGGTAGCCGTAGCCTTCGGCCTCCATGGCCTGCTGGGGGATGAACCTCAGGGCGGTGCCGTTTATGCAGTAGCGCTTGCCGCCCAGCTCGGCGGGGCCGTCGTCGAACACATGGCCCAGGTGGCTCGAGCCGGCGCGACTGCGCACCTCGGTGCGCGGATGCGCGGCCAGGGAGTAGTCCGGCTGCTCGTCGACCACCGACGGATCGATGGGCTGGCTGAACGCCGGCCATCCGCAGCCGGTGTGGAATTTGTCGCGGGACGAGAACAGCGGCTCGCCCGTCACGGCATCCACGTATATGCCGGGTTCGAACAGCGTGTTCAACGGGCTCGACCACGGCGGCTCCGTGCCGCTATGCTGGGTGGTCACGTAGGCTTCAGGCGACAGGAGCTCCAACAACTCGCCGTCGGGCGGCTTCTCGTAGGAGCGGTCGGCGATTTGCTGGGCAAGGGTTCGCGGCAGCAGGTCGCGCTCGTGCTCGCAGACGAAGCGGTCGGCATCGGCCAGGTCCACGTGGCAGTAGCCGCCGGGATTCTTCCCCAGGTAATCCTGATGGTATTCCTCGGCCGGATAGAATGCCCGCAGGGGCTGGGCCTCCACGGCCAGGGGCTGGCCGCCATAGAGTCCGCGCAGCTGCTCGAGCGCTTCGCGCACGATGGGTTCGTCAGCCGGATCGATCCAATAGACGCCCGTGCGGTACTGGTTGCCGCAATCGTTTCCCTGGCGGTCGATGCTTAAGGGGTCGATGGTGCGGAAGAAGGCCTGCAGCAACAAGGACAGCGCTATGACCAGGGCATCGTAGCGCACGGCCACGCACTCGGCGGCACCGGTGACGCCGGCGCATACATCCCGATAGGTCGGCGCCGGCACCAGGCCGTTGGCGTAACCCACCTGGGTCTCCAGCACCCCGGGAAGCCTGCGCAGGTAGGCTTCGGTGCCCCAGAAGCACCCCCCGGCCAGGTATATCACATGGTCATCGACCATCTCGTCTCCTACGTCGTCAACTGGCAGATGCGCTTTCCGCTGAAAATGTTCAGGTCCAGCTTGCGCATGACGGCCTTTATGGCCGCCTGCGCCTTCACCGAATTGCCCGCCTCGTCCAGGGGCGGGCTGAACGCGGCGATGCCGAAGAGCCCCGGCATGATCCCCAGGATACCGCCGCCCACGCCGGATTTCGCCGGGATGCCGGCCTCGAACAGCCAATTGCCGGTGTTCTGGTAGAACCCCACGGTGGTGACCAGCGACGTCACCTTCGGCGCCAGGTCGGGGTCGAACACCTGGGTGTCGGTAACGGGGTTGTAGCCATCGGCGGCCATAGTGCCGGCCATGATGGCCATCTGCTCGCAGGTCACGCCCATAGAGCACTGGCGCGTGTACAGATCCAGCGACATCTCGGGGTCATCGAAGATGCGCCCGTAGTTCTTCAGCAGCCAGGCGATGGACCGGTTGTTGAAATCCGTGGCCGACTCCGAGGCATACAGCTTATCCAGCAGCACCAGGGGCGAGCCGGCCAGCTCGGCCAGGTTGTCGGTGATGGCATTCCACTTGGCCTCGGGGTCGCCCTTGGGCTTCACCAGCGAGCAGGCGGCTATGGCACCGGCGTTCACCAGCGGCGTGGAGGGGCTGTCGTTCTCCAGCAATATGGCCATGATGGAGTTGAAGGGCAGGCCGGTGGCGTTGGCGCCGATCTTCTTCAGCACTCCCTCGGCGCCGTGCTGGCGCATAGCCAGGATGGCGGTGGGCACCTTCGACACCGACTCGATGCCGAACACCGCCTTGGTGTCGCCGGCTGTCACCAGCGAGCCGTCGGGCAGGCATACGCACAGACCGAACAGGTTGGGGTCGGCCTCGGCCAGGAAGGGAATATAGCTGGCGTTCTTACCGCCCGTGAGGCCCTTGGTCTCCTCGTAGGCCTCGTCGACGGCGCGGCGCACCTGGTCGATGGTCACCTCGCGGCACGTGTAGCACTTCCCCATGGCCCCTCCCCTCTCGCTGGTTTCAGGATTTTCGCCCCATTCTAGCGAGGGAGCCGTCTTTCAGGACGTCGCACGGCCAAAAGGGTGCCCAGCTGTTACGAACCAGAGAGCCGCTTTTCAAGAACACGTCGAAGAAGGGATGGAGCCCTGGCGAAAAAGGGCCGCAGCCTCGTGTAGGCTGCGGCCCCAGCGAAAGCGCGGTTGCGGCAAAGCGCCGCGGCCGTCTCTATTTCACGGCTATGTCGTTGGCGGCGGCGCCCTCGATGCCGATGCCGCCCGTCTCCACCGAGACCGGCTGGCCTTCGATGGACTTCTCGAAGTCGCGGTCGCCGGCGCTCATGCGCGAGGGCGGCTTCACCTCGAAGGGCACCGCCGGTGTGAACAGGCTGACTACCGGCACGATGACCAGCGACAGTATCATGGCCAAGGCGCCGGCGTTGATCGGCGAGGCGATCCAGGGCGAGCCCATGAAGTCGGCGATCATATTGCCGGTGGTCAGACCCACGCCCACGATGAAGCTGGCCCACACGGCCGCCTTCGAAATGCGTCCGGAGTACAGCCCCCACAGGAACGGCCCCAGGAAGGCGCCGGCCAGCGCACCCCACGAGATGCCCATGAGCTGCGCGATGAAGGGCAGGCCGCCGTTCACCTGCACGATGGCGATGGCTGCGGAGATGGCGATGAACACCACCAGCAGCGCCCGCATCCAGGTAACCTGCTTCTTCTCGGTCATATCCTTCACCAGGTTACCTTTGATAAGGTCCAGCGTAAGGGTGGACGATGAAGTCAGCACCAGCGACGACAGGGTGGACATGCTGGCGGAAAGCACCATGACCACCAGGATGCCCAGCAGGATATCCGGGATATTGGAGACCAGCGCCGGCATGATGGAGTCGTAGATGATGGCGCCGGTAACGGGGTTGTACTCGATGAACTGACTGGCGGCGCTGGTCTCGGCCAGGCGTCCGAAGCCGCCCAGGAAGTAGCTGCCGCCGGCGATGACGAACGCGAACAGCGTGGAGATGATGGCGCCCTGCTTGATGGCCGGGCCGCTCTTGATGGCGTAGAACTTCTGCACCATCTGCGGCAGGCCCCAGGTGCCCAGCGACGTGAGAACCACCACGCCCAGCAGGTTGAACAGGTCGGGGCCGAAGAACGACACATAGGCGCCCTGGATCTGCGAGGCGGAATCGGGAATCTGCGACAGCGACACGATGGCCTGGCTGAACCCGCCGTAGCCGTTCAGCACCGCGATGATGACGGCCACGATGCCCACCAGCATGACGATGCCCTGGATGAAGTCGTTCATGACCGTGGCCATATAGCCGCCCAGCACCACATAGATGCAGGTGACCGCCGCCATGAAGATGATGGCGTACTCATAGGGGATGTCGATGCCGAAGGCGATGACCAGCAGCCGCGACAAGCCGTTGTACACCGAGGCCGTGTAGGGGATCAGGAATACGAAGATGATGGCCGCGGCGGCGATGCGCAGGGCCCGGGAGTCGAAGCGCTTGCCGAAGAACTCCGGCATGGTGGTGGCCTGCAGGCGCTGGGTCATCTCGCGGGCCCGCGGGCCCAGCACCCACCAGGCCAGAAGCGAGCCGATGATGGCGTTGCCGATGCCAGCCCAGGTGGCGGCGATGCCGTAGCGCCAGCCGAACTGACCGGCGTAGCCCACGAAGATCACGGCGCTGAAGTAGCTGGTGCCGTAGGCGAAGGCCGAGAGCCAGGGGCCCACGTTGCGGCCGCCCAGCACGAAACCGTCGACGCTGCTCGTGGAGCGGCGCGCGTACAGGCCCACCCCCACCGCGACGGCGACGAACAGGCAGAGCATGAGTATCTTCCAAACCATGATGCTTTCCTTCCGGATGTAGATTGCGAAACGGCAGAACGCGCCGGCGCCCCGATGGCGCGGCGGCGCAAGGGAAAACGCACACGACCTTTCCGCAGGCACTAAAAAAGCACCCGGAGGAAAACCCGTGTGCTAGAAGTATCGGTAGAAATAGATGGCGGTGTAGGCGTCGTTGCGGCGGGACATGGGATTCTGCGCCAGCAGGCCCGCGGACGCATTCATACACTGCATGGCGAAGACCTCGCTCATCACGGCGTTCTTATGGGCTTCGCTCGGCCCGATATGTCCCATCAGCTTCTGCATGGAGGTTACTTTAGCACAATAAAGCAAATGCGCAAGGGGTCGTTTTTCCGCGCTTGCAGGACGCCTCTGGCAATGCGCACCCCAGCCCCGGCAGCAGGCGTCGCGTCATCGGCCCCGCCGGGGCAGAGCCCCGGGGCGTTGCCTTATACTGGGCCCATGGATGTTTACGACTTCGACGGCACGCTCTACGAGGGGGATTCCACGGCGGACTTCCTGCGCTTCTGCGCTGGGCGGCATCCGCGCATCCTGACCACCCTGCCCCGTACGGCCCTGGCCGCTTTCGAGTGCCTGGGACTGAAGTGGATCAGCAAGACGCAGTTCAAGGAGATGCTGTACCGCTTCCTGCCGAAGGTGCCGGACATCCACCGCGAAGTCGAGGCGTTCTGGGAATCCCACGAGCGCAAGATCGCCGGCCCCTGCCGCCCCCAGCCGGGCGATGTGGTGGTATCGGCCGGCCCGGAGTTCCTGCTGCGCCCTATGTGCGAGAAGCGCGGCCTGGCGCTGATCGCCTCGCCGGTCGACCCCATAACCGGCCGCACGCTGGGCCCCAACTGTTCCAACGAGCAGAAGGTGGTGCGCCTGCAAGCCGAATACCCCGGCACGCCGGTAAGGCGCTTCTTCTCGGATTCCCACAACGACGACCCCCTGGCCGCCCTGGCCGACGAGGCCTTCATGGTGAAGAACGGCCGCCTGGAGCCCTGGAGCTTCGAATAGGCTGCGACCCGCAGCTAAAGCGGCTTCGGTTTTCCATTTCTGCCGATATGCGGCCCCCTCATGCTGCAATCCCCCCTCCGCTTCGCGCCAAAGGCCAGCCGGATCCCGGCGAATCGCGTAATCGGCAACAATCATCCATCATTGGATTCACCTTGTTGCATTACGGTAATGCAATATGATAGACTACCGGTAGCAAGGAGGACATCATGGCCCAAGCCACTATCAACGTGCGTATCGATGCCGGCCTTAAAGCCCGGGTCGATGACGTATTCCG
The DNA here is from genome assembly GCA_947564425.1 of uncultured Eggerthellaceae bacterium. Taxonomy (GTDB): domain Bacteria; phylum Actinomycetota; class Coriobacteriia; order Coriobacteriales; family Eggerthellaceae; genus UBA9715. The sequence continues at coordinate 7,927 of CANOBU010000027.1, read as the reverse complement.
GTCCGAGGGTGTCTCGACGACCCAAGCGGTGAAGCGGCTTTGGGAAGAGATTGCCCGCAATCGGCGTGTTCCCGAATTCATCACCTCCCCCGCCAGACAGGCGGAAGATGAGCGAAAGCAAAGGCAACGGGGGCTTCTCGACCGCTTGGCGGGCATTGCCGGCGGAAATGCGACGCGCATCACCGATGATGAACTCGCACAGCTCTATTCCGATGGAATGGCCGAAGACTACCTCTCGCTGAAATGAAGTGCCTGATCGATTCCAACATCTGGCTTGATATAGCCCTTAAGCGCGAGGGCTTCTTCGAGGATTCCTACGGCGCCGTGGCCATCTGCATCGCCGAAGGCCACCAGATGCTGACTGCCGCCACCTCGCTGAAAGATATCTTCTACATCGTGGCGAAGCTCCAATCGACCGCTGCAGCTTACGAGGCAGTGCGCCTGGTGCTGGGCCTCTCATCGATTGCCGCTACAGACCAGACGGTCTGCACCGATGCCCTGGACCTCGAGCAACCCGATTACGAGGACGGCATCATCGCTGCCAGCGCCCTGGCCGAGAAAGCGGATGCCATCATCACCCGGGACACGCGGGGTTTCGCGAAGCTCCCCTTGATGCGCCTGACCCCTGCCGATTTCCGAAAAGCCCAGGGTTGGGACCGCCTGGCGCTGGACGACTGAGAGCGATTCGGAATTCCTGCCAGTTGGGGCTGCTATTGATTGTTTTGAATCGCCATTCGAAGGAAAACTGCCTGTTGGGGCACTCATTGATTATCTTCTTGGACACCGCCCAAGGCACGGAAAAATGCGACCTGGGAAAACACTGAATCCGAAGGGGCGAAGCAGTGCACAAGGCAATCAATGGCCGCCCCAACTGGCGGAAATCGCATGAAAGCATAATGCGAAGGAGCAATGAGAAAGCCGCAGGGGGATATAACAGCAAGGACGTGATGGATGCAGCGGGGAAGGTGCAGCGGCCGGGTGAATTGTGCCGGCAGCCGCAAAAGGCAGAACAGCCGAATGCCTAGCCCCTCCCTTTTCCCTGCTCCATCAGGGCCGCAGCGGCTATGAGGCGCACGCGGTTCTCGCGGTTGAGGGCCGAGGCCTCGGGGTCGTAATCGAGCACCGTGATGGACATGCCCGGGAAGCGCTCGGCGTTGCGATAATGGGCGCCGCGGGCCTGCACGTGGCCCTTCACGCAGCCGAAGCTCTGCAGGTATATCACCTGGCGCACGCCCTGGTCGTAGAAGCGCTGCAGCTGGTCGGTGTAGTCCACGTCGTCGCAATGGAGGGCCGCCTGATCGGGCAGGATTGCCTGGCAACCCAGGCAATCCAGCAGCTCCGCGATACCGTCGTTCATGAAAGGGTCGAAGCACAGCAGCGCATTGCCCACGATACCGATCTTGGAACGGTCGGGGGCTGCCGCGGATGATTCCTCGGACGAAGACTCGGGAGTCGCCCCCGGCGCGTTCGGCTCCGTACCGGCAAGCGCCGGCGGCTCCCACAGGATGGCCGGCGCCCGGCCGCAGGCGCGCTCCACCATGCGCGGAATGGCCTCGTTCAGGCAGCTCTTGCACACCTCGGGCAACACTACCGCCTGGATGGAAGGGTCCTCCTGCATCAGGCGGATAACCCGGGCGGCCAGCACATCGGCCGAGAAGCAGATATCCTTCACCGTGAAGCTGCGGGCAGCGGCCAGGTCATCCGGGCCCAAGGGCTCTTCCAGCGCCCGCACGCAGCGACCGGATGGCCGGGAGTCGGCAACGGGGGCGCACTGAGGCGGAGCAGGCGGCTCGGACACGACGCCGCCCTCCTCGCCTTCCGCACGGCTGCGGGCCTCGATGGATTCCGCCAGGGTGCGCAGGCGGATGCGGATATGGGCCGTCTCCACCATCTCGTCCACCTTCAGCGCCGTGAAGGGGCGGCCGGCCTGTTCCAGCACCGTGCGCACCTCTTCCAGGCTCATGGCATCGTAGCCGCAGCCGAAGGATTGCAGGCACACGAGCTCCACCTGGGGATGCGCCACCGCGAAATGGGCGGCCTTCAGCAGATGCTTGCCCGGACGCCACTCAGGCAGGCCATCGGCGCGGTGAGCGGGCGATTCCATGAAAGGCGCCAGGCCGGCATCTCCCAGCACGGTGAAGCCCAGATCGGCCAGCATGCCATCGATGCCGTGCAGGATACGGGGGTCCACATGGTAGGGGCGCCCCGTCAGCAGCACGGCCCGGGCCGAGGGGTCCGCCTGCAGCTGCGCCAGGGCTTCCCGGGCCGAAGCAGCCAGCCGCGCCTGGTGGGCCTCCTGTTCCGCAAGGGCGTCCTGCAAGGCGCCGGCCACCTCGTCGCGCGAGAGCGGCGCCCCCGCCTGGCAAGCCAAGGGCCCCAGGGCCTCCAGCAGTGCATCGACCGCTGCCGGGTCGCCCGCGATGGCCCGCGGCCGCATTCCCGGCAGCTCCGGCACAGTAGCAGCCACCTGGCCGGTGCGCAGGAATTCCATGCTGTCCACCAACGCCGGCCCGTAGCCGCACGATACCGCACAATGGTTGCCCCGCTGCGCCTGGGGCATGAACAGCGCGCAGGCCCCCTTCTGACGCAGGGCCATGGCCTTCGCATGGACCAGCTTTGCCGGGAAGCACAGGCTCTCCGCCGGCACCGTCTCCCAAGCCTTCGCCAGCAGATCGGGGGCATCGTCGCCGGCAGGCACCAGCACCGAGAAGCCCAGCCGACTGAGGAACCGGCGCCAGAAGGGGCGATACCGGTACACCTCCAAGGCATCCACCAGCCCCACGGACACAGCCCCCCGCGGGCCATCGGCCGGCGCATCGCCATAAGCCGCCAGCAAGCGCTGTTCCTCGGCAATCAGGTTGCGGCCCTTGGCGGCGGGCCGCGCCACGCCGGTTGCCTGGTCATCCCCGTACTGGGCGGCCCCGCGCTCGCAGCGGTTGCCCGTAACCATGCGCCGCCCGTTGCCGAAATCGACGACCATCAGCGGGCACCCGTTGCCGCACAACGTGCACTGCTCGGAGCGGCGCACGGGATTCACCGCCTGCAGCTGGTCGCGGCCGATCAGGGTGCTGCGGGTGCCGGCGGGTGCCTGCCGCGCCCGGTCGCGGGCCACCAGGGCGGCGCCGATAACCCCCATCAGGTGGGCGCGATCGCTGCGCACGGCCTGCACCCCGCACAAAAGCTCGAAGGCCCGCAGCACCGCATCGGACTTGAAGGTGCCCCCCTGCACCACCACGCGGTCGCCCAAGGTGCCCAGGCGGTCGCGGCCGATGATGCGGTACAGCACGTTCTGAACCACCGAATAGGCCACGCCCGCAGCGATATCCTCCCGGGGCGCACCTGCCTTCTGGGCATGCTTCACCTGCGAGGACATGAACACCGTGCAGCGGATTCCCAGGTCAACCGGGTTGCGGCCCTGCAGGGCCGCCTCGGCGAAGCGGTACTTGTTGCTGCCCAGGCTGTGAGCGGTGCCATCGACGAAGGCCCCGCAGCCGCTGCTGCAGGCCTCGTTCAGCACCGCATCGCTCAGGTACGGGCCGTTCAACCATAGCGCCTTCATATCCTGGCCGCCGATATCCAGCACGAAGGTGGCATCGGGGCATACATGGCGGGCCGCCCGCACGTGGGCCACGGTCTCGATCACGCCTGAATCCACCCCGAAGCCGCTGATCAGCATCGATTCGCCATAGCCCGTGGCGGTGGCGTGGGCGATGTAGGGCGGCTCGGCCCCCCTCACGGCCGTTGTGGGCAGCGACACCATCAGCTCGCGCAGCATCGTGCGCACGGTCTCGATGGTCTCGCCGCGGCTGGCCTGGTAGTCGTTGTGCAGCAGGTTGCCCTCTTCATCGAGCACCGCCAGCTTCACGGTGGTCGAGCCGCAATCGATGCCCAGATACAGCGGGCCCTGGGCGTCGAAGAGGCGCTTCGTGGGGAAAACGGCGCGGCCATGGCGCTCGCGGAATTCCTCGAGGTCCGCCGGGGAATCGAACAGGGGCGGCAGGCGCTTCAGGCCCTCGGACTCGAAGGAGAGCTCGGTGTTATCCAGCAGCTCCTCCAGGTAGCTCAGAAGGAAGGGGCCCGTCGAGGCCACCTGGGCCTCGGCCCCGGGAATCGCCGACCCGCTGCCCGCCAGCAGCGCGGCCCCGATGGCCGGATACAGCTGGGCATTTGCCGGCTTCACGCCGGTGGTGCGGCTCAGGCCCAGGGCGTTGCGGAATCGCGTGACAAGCTCGGGGTTGAACTCCAAGGGGCCGCCCAGGAACAGCACATTGCCGGTGATGGGGCGCCCGCAGGCCAGGCCGCCGAGGGTCTGGCGCACCACGGCATCCAGGGCGCTGGCGGCGATGTCGGCCTTGGTGGCGCCCGCGTTCAGCAGGGGGCGTATGTCCGTTTGGGCGAATACGGCGCAGCGGCTGGCGATGGGATAGATGCGCCGCCATCCGCAGGCGACCGAGCTCAGCTCCTCGGAGCGAATTCCCAGCATGAAGGCCACCGTGTCCAGGAAGCCGCCCGTGCCGCCGGCGCAGGTGGCGTTCATGCGCTGCTCCAGGCCGCCGGTGCGGTAGATCACCTTCGCATCCTCGCCGCCCAGCTCTATGACGGCATCGGTGTCGGGGTTCAGGCGGTCAACGGCGGTGTTCGCCGCGATGACCTCCTGCACGAAGGGAACGCCCAGCAGCTTGGCGGCGCCGATGCCCGCGCTGCCGGTTATGCAGAAGTCGGCGGAGAAGTCGCCCTTCATCCATTTCAGGGTATGGATGGCATGGGAGAGGGTCTCGCGCACGTTCGATTTATGGCGGTTGTAGGTTTGGTATACCAGGTTGTCCTGGGCATCGAGGACCACCAGCTTGACGGTCTTTGACCCGGCATCGATCCCGATGCGCAGGGGGCCTTCGGGCAACGGCGCACCCATAGTTAGCCCCGGCCCATCCGGCAGGGGCGGCAGGGACCGTCGGAGCCATGACCGCCGTTTCCGCACTGCTGGGCACCCAGAGCCTGACGCGAGCCCGGAGCCTTTCGCGAACCCGCAACCCGGCACGAACCCAGGGCCTGGTTGAAAACCCTGATTCCCGTGAGGCCCTCGGCCCGGGTGGAGCCCCTTTTCACTCGCGCAATCGTCGCCAACGAATCTCCCTGGGTTGCCGCCGAACCGCCCGGGCGGAGCACGTGGCGCATCCTGCCCCGGCGGCGAATAATCCATGAACCATTATGGCCCATCCCCCGCCCTCGCAGCCCGGGAATGCAAGGCTCCACATTCCTACGACCGCCCCGTTGGCTCCGCGTGATGAAAGGCCGGGGGATCGGCGCAGGCGGCGCGGCCCTGCCGCCCCCTTCAGCTGTCGCGTTCCCTTCGACCGCCGCACCCCCTTCGTCTGCCGCGCCCCTTGCTCCTGCCGCGCCGCTTGCTCCTGCCGCGCCGCCTTCGCCCGCAGCGCTCCCTTCGCCTGCAGCATCCCCTTCGCCTGCAGCATCCCCTTCGCCCGCAGCATCCCCTTGCGCGACAACAAGAGCCCCCTCGCATCCCCGCCCATCCGTTGCGCAGGGTTTTGGCGCCCATTGCATGGTCGGAGCACGCTGCGCATACCGTTACTTCCCGAATAACGGGTTTCCGTGGTCACTAAAGCGACTTTTTAGAGTCATTTCTCTTGATACGGACAGGAAATAGCATGCTTCCATCTTGGCAATCCGCTTCGAAAAAACTCCCACCTGGGCTTTTGCAGAAACGCATCCTTCAGAATGCAAGGGCAGAGGGCATCTTCACTCAAAAAGGCGCTTTTGTGACCACAGCAAAGCCGTTTTACGAGTTTTTCAAGCGGCGCCAAAGCCAATCCGAGGACAACTTGCCCTTTCGGACCCTTACCCGGCAGCCGCTCGGGCCAACAGCGGCAAATCATCGGAGCAAGAAGGCCACGGGGCCTTGACCCGGTTATAGTATCAGGGTTTAGACTGGCGCCAGGAGGTGACGGCAATGGCTGGCGAGCAGCTTTACACATCAATCCAGGTTTCGCGCATGACCGGCGCCACCGGCGCCCAGCTGAGGAACTGGGATAAGCAAGGGGTGCTGTGCGCCCGGCGGACGGGTGAGGGCATCTCGAACAACCGCAAGCTCTATACGGACGAGGACATCGAAACCGTCCGCGATATCCTGCTATTCCAAGAGCTGGGCATGCAGTTGAAGGAGATCCGCGCCATCCTGAATGCCCCCGAGGAGGAGCGCCGGCGCCAGATCGCGCTTTGCACCGAACGCCTGCGCAGGCAATACAGCCGGCTGCGGGGGCGTATCGCGCTCTCATCGGTGGGCGAGGCGGCAGGCACGGCACACCTGCGGGAAGCGGCCGAATTGGCGGGCGGCTACGGCCCCCTGAGCGATGCCTATGCCGAAGAGGAGAATATCCAGCAGGTCATGCGCTGGATCCAAACGCATCCGCCGAAGGACCTGAAACTGTTCGCCCAGGAGCTCGGCAGCATCGCGCAGCGATTCCTGCAATTGCGGGAATCGCCTGACTGGCATCGGACGGAACTGGCTATAACGGACTTCTGCGACTTCTGGAGCAAGCGATTCGGCTGGCCGAGCGCCGGACAGATGCTCTCGCTGCATGCGGTGTTCAGCGAGCAGAACGCCATGACCGCCGCCATCGATGAAGCCGCCGGCGCGGGCACGGCGGAATTCATAGCCGGCATCTTCTTCCTGGCTTGGGTATCGAGCGCCCTTGAGTGCCTCGATAATATCCTGGCGTATCTCTACCGGCCCCTGCTCGGAATGGATAACGCGGGCGCTTCGGCAGACGATGCCATCGTCGAGGCAGCCGATGTCCTTGCAGCATTCGCGTGCGAATTCAGCAACCACGCCTACGCGCACACGAGCGAGCCGAGCGCGGAGCAGGCGGCATGGCTGACCGAACTGGCTGCGGCCGTGTTCGACCTGCTCGAGGACGCCGCCCTCGATGATGAGCTGGATTGCTATCTGGAACTGGAAGACTTCGCGGCAATAGACGGTCCGGCTTTAGAAAGCGCTCAAGGCCTGCTTGGCGCCCACCTGGAGGGGCGCCTGGACGAGTGGCTGGCTGAAAGGGGCAAGGCGGAGTTGCGGGCAAGGGCAGCCGAATGGCTGGATGCCCTGCAGGTGCAATGGGCCCGCGAATGCAGGGAGGGGCCGACCGCTTTTCCGATTGGGCTGCAATCCGGGGATGGCGATGCGCCGAGCGACCAGTCAAAGGACAATCAATCGACAGGCGACGGAAATGGGGGCGACGGCGCGATAAATGAGGAAGCCGAATGCGGCAGCCCGCTTGACAATCCCGCTTTCCGCAGCTGGTTCGACGAATGGTTCGCCCGGGCTCATCCTACCCTGCCGGAAGCCGTGCGGGCGCACGAGGATGAGTCGATTGCTCGGATGAAATCCTCGCTGGAAGCAGCAGCCTGCAGGAAGGAGGAATAGAGGGAAAGGCGAACAATCCGCCCCTTGGTGCGCAGCAGGGAGCGATAGGGGCGCCGATCCATTGCAGCCGCATGCACCGCAGGCGGGGGCACCCGGCTAGAACGTGAACAGCGAGGCGACGGAGGTATCCAAGGCATCGGCGATGCGGCCCAGGTCGTCCACGCCGACAGAAACGCGCCCGCTCTCGATGCGCCATATATGGGATTTCGAGCTGCCCACCATAAGCGCCAGCCGCGCCTGGGAAAGCCCCTGGCTCTCGCGGCGCTGACGGATGGCAGCCCCCAAGGCAAGTCTTTTCTCATCTGCATTCATAGCCCCAGCGTATGTGCTAGACTTGTCGCAACGGCTTCATATTTGAAGCCATATACATAGCAGAAATTTCCAGGATACTGCACGCAGGCAGAAAGGAACCAACGATGAAGAAGAGAGCGACCTTTGCTTTTGATTGTGCGTTTTCTTCAGCAGCTAAGTTGCCACGTTTAACCATAT
>CANOBU010000026.1 GCA_947564425.1 uncultured Eggerthellaceae bacterium | reverse complement strand
AAGAAAAAGACGATATGAAGTAGGGGCTCACAATGTTCTACTCATATCGTCTATCGGTGTGGTCGAGACCCAGTTCAGGGCCCAGTATTCCCATCTCATGCAGATCGAGGCGGGTCCCTTCGCCCTTTATGATGAGTCGTTGTTCCTAAGAAGGAAGAACTACCTTGATTCCATGAGGAGACTTAAGAAAGAACTCGAGCGCAAACCGCCGAAGAGCGCTGCAGGGCGGGCCATGATCGATAACGGCGGCCGCTGCCCCATCGAGGTGGCGGTTGAGTGCATGAGCTTGGGAACCCTATCTAAGCTATATAGCAACACGAAGCCCAGGGATGTCACCCGGGGGGTTGCCGCATCGTTCGGCGCGGCGAAGCGGGAGTTTTCCAGCTGGATGCGGACGGTGACACAGGCCAGGAATATCATGGCGCACTTCGGGGCTTTCGCCGTCCTCAGACAGCTTCCTGCTACTCCGGTATCGCTGGAGAACGTAAAGGGCGACACGCGCTCGCCGTTCTACCTAGCGTTGATCATCACGCGTTTGGTGTCCCAGAACGCATGGTTCGCTCACGATGAATTCTGCTATTCATTCATGCTCTATCAGGATATAGGCGCATTGATGGCCAAGACGCCGGCGCCGATTCTGCGTTTGCTGGATATCCCAGAAGATTGGGAGCAGCAAATGAAAGATGCATCCTGCGGACAGATTTTCATGTGCATTGCGATGCAAAGAGATGCCGTGGAATAGGAGAGTGGAGCCCGGGCACCAAACCTTGCCGTTGGGCAACAAGAAGGCCGGGGCTTGCGCCTCCGGCCTTTGGTTCCAGTGGTGCGGGTGAGAGGACTTGAACCTCCATGGGCCGAAGCCCATACGGACCTGAACCGTACGCGTCTGCCAATTCCGCCACACCCGCAGACTGCTTCGCAAGCCCTTCGGCTTGCAAAAGCGAAAGCTATCATACCCCAACCGATGCAGGGCGGCAAGGGAGGAATTCAGACGTCACGCTTTTCGCAAAGTTCCGCCTGTCGGGGCCTAGCGGTAGAAGCGCGGCGTCTCCACCTCCAGGCCCAGCTGCTCCTGCGCGCCCGTCAGGGTAAGGCGCGTCAGGGCCGCCAGCGATTGGAAGAACGGCAGCTCGGCAGCGCCTTCCATAAGCTCCAGGAAGTGCGGCGCCCAGGGCAGCAGGTGGTCGCGCAGGTATTCTTCCACGGCCGGGGGATTCTCCTCCGCCAGCCAGGCAAGCAGCACCAGCATGGTGCCGATGTGGTCTTCGGGCTCGTCGCTGTCGTCGCTGCGACTCACGGCTATGCCGTTGCGTCGCAGCCAATCCCGCAGGGCCAAAGTGGAGGCGCCGAACACCACCTGGTCCTTGTCGGTGTAGACGGAGCCCCAAGGCGGGGCCGCCTTGGGGGCGGGCCCCACGAACAGACGGCGGTACTCGGCTGTGAGGGCGTCGGGTGCGGGGGACGCGGTGAAGACGGAATCGGGGGCACCCTCGCCGGATGCTTCGGCCTTCGCTGCCCCGTCCCGGGCGGCCACATGGGCGGCCGCCCCCTCGACCAGGTTCGCCAGCAAAGGCAGCGCCTCGCTCTCATCGACGAAGGGCCACTCTGCCGCCAGCACCGCCGGGTCCGATTGGGCCAGGATCTCGTACAGCGGGCCGATGGCCTCTTCCTCAAGCAGCGGGTCGTGCAGGAACAGCGGTCCCAGCGTAGAACCGGCCAGCCTCATCGATTCCAAAGCCTCTTCGTTTGCCATGGGATCACCTTTCTCTTGCTGCTCCATTATGCCCTCCGGTGCGCGCTTCGGTTATGTTGCCGCTGCTTCGTTATCATCCTGATTCCCGGAATCGGGGACGAGGGTCTGTCGGGCGCGGGAAGCCCTTCACCCGAATACGGAGCTTCTGGGCGAAGAGGTCGTTATGGAAAGAAGGGGACGTCAAGCGCCCCCTTCTTACCTGCTTTCGCGAAGTCCGACCGGCACACGGCCGAACCGCTATAAGCCTATGCCGATCTGCATGCCGTAGAACACCAGGCGCGCCAGGAATATGGCGATGATGGCAAGCACCAGGGCGCAGGTGAACAGCACCGTACGGTTCTTCCCCTTACCGAGGAAGCCGCAGACGGCACCCACCACCGCGACGGCGATGGAGATAATATAGGCCGTCATGAGGCTTGCCGCGTTGGCCGCCGTGTTGATGACCGGCGATACGGCATTGGCCCCGGCGACGAACACCATCACCGTGCCGGCTATGAGCACGACGGCGCCCAGAAGCATAAGCACCTTGGAGGTTATCTCGTCGCCGTTGGAATCCGGGGACCCCTTGGACACCAGGCTGCACAGCACCATTCCCAGGATAACGCCGCCGAACAGCCAGGCGCCGAGCATCTGCAAGACGGTGCCGGGCCCGTTCCAAACGGGGATGGCCGGGATGAAGTAGGCCAGTCCCATGAAGATGACCGACACGGCGCCGGCCAAGGCGACGACGCCCGAGAACAGCAGGCGGACGCCCTTCGACTTCAGGCCGCCGGCCAAGGCGACGATCCAATAGACCACTGCCAAGACGAAGAACACGCCGAACCAGAGGATCTCGTTGGCCAGCGGCGTGGTGCCGATAGTGGCCATCACATTGAAAGCGTTGCCCGGATTTGCCAAGTGCGCGAACGAGCAGCCCAGGCCCACGGCTGCGAACAGGATGGGCACGATGGTCAGGCGGTCCAGGCGCTTCAGCTGGGCCTCGTCGAAGGCCCCCCGCATGAAGGCGATGAAGAGCGTGATGAAGGCGCCGGCGCCGATGGGGGCCAGCGTGGTGAAGAGCATCAGGGGCATCTCATGCATTGCGATATCCATGGCCTCTTACACCTCCTCGGGATTGGTCACGCGGCTGTTGCTGACGTTGCTCAGCTGGGCAGCCGGCGACGGCTTGGTAACCACGTTGGGATGGGTGAGGTCCGAGCTGGGCATGGGGTAGATCTGCGAGATATCGCCGTAGCGGGCCCGCAGCTCGTCGATATCCCCTGCATCCAGCGCACGCAGGGGGCACGAGCTGACGCAGACCGGCTGCTTGCCCTCGGCCAGCCGCGCGGCGCACCCCTCGCACTTTATGGCGTGGCCGGCTTCGCGGTCCACCATCGGGGAGTTATAGGGGCAGGCCATGACGCAGTAGCCGCAGCCGATGCATTTGCCGGTATCGACCTTCACGATGCCGTCGCTGGCGTCCTTGTGCATGGCCGTGGTGGGGCATGCCTTCACGCAGGCGGGGTCGTCGCAGTGGCCGCAGGCGAATGACAGATGATAGAAGAAGCAATCGGTGGTAAGGGCGCCGTCGGTACCCTCCGACCAATTGCCGCCCTCGATGTCGTAGACTTTGCGGTATGCGGCATCAAGGGGCAGGTCGTAGTAGTCCTTGCAGGCCATCACACAGGTTTTGCATCCGGTGCAACGGCTGTTGTCGTAATAGAAACCGAATTGAGCCATGATCCACCTCCCTTATGCCTTCCGCACTTCTGCGATGATGGAATTGCACGGGCCGTTGCCATGGGCAAGCGGCGAGGGCGTATACGTCGTCAGGGTATTGATGCAGCCGCCGGTATCCAGCTTGCTGCCGGCCATGTCGGCCTCGTGCCACAGGCCCTGGGGCATGGCAATGCAGCTGGGGATGATCTTCGAGGTCACATGGGCCCGGATCTGCACCTCGCCGGCGGGGCTCTTCACCTTCACCGTGTCGCCGTCGGCGATGTTGCGGGGTTCGGCGTCGATGGGGTTGATCCACAGGAAGTTGCGGTTGTAGTCCTTCAGCACCTCCAGGGCCCCGAACGAGGAATGGGTGCGGGCCTTGTCGTGCCAGCCCGACAGGTACAGCGGGTACTCGTCGGTGACGCAGCCATAGCCCTCGGTGCCCGGGTCGAACAGGGGTATGGGGGCTATCACCTGGCCTTCTGACAATTCGCGGCTCTCGGAGAGCTTCTCCAACACCTCGGAGTAGATCTCGATCTTGCCCGAAGGGGTGCGGAAGGGGTGGCCGTCCGGGTCGGCGATGTTGTCCTTGAAGGCGATGGCCGTGGGCAGCTCGCGCTTCCACACGCCCTGCTCGCGGATCTCGTCCCAGGTGGGCATCGTGGGGTCCTTCTCGCGGCCTGCGTTGTACAGCTTCTCGATCCATTGGTCTTGGGTCAGGCCGCCGGTGAATTTGTCCTTCACCCCGAACCTATCGGCTATCTCGGCGTATACGTCGTAGATGGGCCGGCATTCGAAGGGGGCTTCCTGGGCCGGGCCGCCCACCGTGACGCCCCAGTAGTACTCGGAATAGCCGTTGGTGGACATGTTCAGCTGCTCGGCGCGCATGGCGTCGGGCAGCAGGATGTCGGCGTACTTGGCGGAATCGGTCATGAAGGTGTCGCAGCACACGATGAACTCGCATTTGTTCTCGTCCGACAGCGTCTCGTACACGGCGTTGATATCGCCATGCTGGTTGGTGATGCAGTTGCCGGCGTAGTTCCACAGGAACTTGATGCCGTTCTTCGGCGCTTCGATCTGGGCCGCCGCTGCGGCGGCTTCGGGGTCTTGGGCGCCCATGAACAAGGTGATCTCGTCAGCGGCATCGAGCTCTTTCTTGAAGCTGCTGCCCTCTTGGATGCACTTCAACCACGAGTAGCAGGATATCTTCGCCTTCACCATGTTCATGGGAACGCCGTCGGGGTCCTTGTCGCTCGAGGGGATGCTGCCCACGGGGGCTCCCGGGGGCTCCGCCTCGCGCATGCCGGAGTTCGTGCCCTCGCGGCCCAGGTTGCCGGTCAGCAGGGCCAGCATGCACACGGCGCGGGTGGCCGACTCGCCATTGCTGTGACGTTGCAGGCCCCAGCCCTGGGTAACGAACACCTTCTGCGCATTGTGGATCTTGGCGGCCAGCTCGCGGATGGTGCCGGCGGGTACCAGGGTTATCTCGGCAGCCCATTCCGGTGTTTTCTCGATCTTGTCGTAGCCCTCGCCCATGATGTAGTCGCGGTAGGACTTATGCTGGCCCTTGGCGGACTCGGGCATGGTCTCCTCGTCGTAGCCCTGGCAGTACTTGTGCAGGAAGTCGAGGTCGACCCAGTCGTTCTGTATGAGCTCGTGGGCCACGCCCGCCACCAGGGCGGCATCGGTGCCGGTGCGGATGGGCAGCCATTCCTTGGGATGGCCCGAGGCCGTCTCGTTGTAGCGGTAGTCTATGTGGATGAACTCCGGTCCCTCCTCGCGGGTCCGGGCATAGTCCCACACCACGTTGGCGCCGCCCATGCGCGTCTCGGCCGGCGAGTTGCCGAACATCAGCACCAGGTCGGCCTTCCCGGCTTGGTCCACCGACGATGCGCTGATGTTCTCGTAGGGCGAAACGCCCACGCCGTACATGAAGGGCATGACGTATTGGTGCATGCCCGTGGAGTAGTCGCCGTACATGGGCAGGTAGCCGCCCAGGCAGTTCATCAGGCGCTCGGTGGTGCGGCCGGTGGCCGAGTACATGCCTGTGGCGTAATTGATGTATATGGAATCGTTGCCGTAGGTATCGATGGTGTACTTCAGCTTATCGGCGATGGTGTCGACGGCCTCTTCCCAGCTGATACGCTCGAATTGTCCCGACCCGCGGGCCCCTGTGCGCTTCATGGGGTATTGCAGCCGATCGGGATGGTTGATCCATTGGCGCATGGCGCGTCCGCGCAGGCAGGCGCGGGCCTGGAAGTCGTCGTTGCCTGTGTCGTCCGTCAGCATGTAGGCGATCTTGCCGTCCTTCACATGCCATTGGAAGATGCAGCGGCCCCCGCAGTTCACATTGCATTGGCTCCATACCACCTCGTCGGGCGGCCGTTCGGTGACGGGGTCGGCATGGGCTATCCGGGGCCCTGTTGCGGCGGCGGTTCCGCCCGCCAGCGCCAAGGCGCCTAGGGCTCCTCCGGCCTTGACGAACGTCCGTCGGTCCATGGTGCAGCTTGATCCTTGCATCTTTCCCCCTCCCTGCTCCGTTTCCTCTTGGTCTGAATGCTCCGATTCGTCGGTTCGAGGGCAGGGGGATTCCTGCGCCCGGCCGATTCCCCCATTATGGGCGCGGGTGGAAGGGGAGCGGGACGGGAGCCGGGATATGTCAGCGGCAGGACGCGCCGGTGTTGGTCACCCGTTACCCAAACGACACAGGAGGCCATGGAGCGCGTCGGCACGTGTCAGGGCGTTTTCGGGTGGCTAGGCGAACATGGCGGTGGTGAGGTAGCGCTCGCCGGTGTCGGGCAGCAGAGCCACGATGAGCTTGCCGGCGTTCTCGGGGCGCTGGGCCAGCTTCGCGGCGGCCGCCGCGGCGGCCCCCGATGAGATTCCCACCAGCAGGCCGTCATGCTGGGCAAGCTCGCGCCCGGCGGCGAAGGCCTCTTCGTCCTCGATGGCCATCACCTCGTCATAGACGGCGGTGTCCAGCACTTCCGGCACGAAGCCGGCGCCGATGCCCTGTATGCCGTGCTTGCCCGCCACGCCGGTGGAGAGCACAGGCGAGCCCGCGGGCTCCACCGCCACCACCCGTACGGCCGGGTTCTGCTGCTTCAGGTACGAGCCCACGCCGGTTACGGTGCCGCCGGTGCCCACGCCGGCGACGAAGATGTCCACCTTCCCATCGGTGGCTTCCCATATCTCGGGGCCGGTGGTGGCACGGTGGATGGCGGGGTTGGCGGGGTTGGTGAACTGCGAGGGGATGAACGAGTTGGGCGTCTCGGCGGCCAGCCGCTCGGCTTCTGCGATGGCGCCGGCCATGCCCTTCGCGCCGTCGGTCAGCACCAGCTCGGCGCCGTAGGCCTTCATGAGGTTACGGCGCTCGATGGACATGGTGTCGGGCATCACGATGATTATGCGGTTCCCCCGCACTGCCGCCAGGGCCGCCAACCCTATGCCGGTGTTGCCCGAGGTGGGCTCTATGATCACGGTTTCGCTATCCAGCACGCCCGCGTCCTCGGCGGCCTGCAGCATGGCCGCGGCCACGCGGTCCTTCACCGAACCGGCGGGGTTGAAGTACTCGACCTTGCCCACCACCCGGGCGTTCAGGCCGCGGTTGCGCTCGAAGGCGGTCAATTCCACCAGGGGTGTGCCGCCGATCAGCTCGGCGATGCTCTTATGGATGTTCATGGTGGTTTCCCTTTTGGAGTTGCCTGTGCAGGCAGTTGCAGTTGCGCCCATGGCATGCACCTTTCCCTTGGCGATAGACCGTGCGCCGCCTCGGCCTACCCGGTGCATCCTTTGTTTGTTTCCCGGGCTCGCTGCACGACGAGGAGCCGGGATGGAGCTTGGCGTGGCACGACTATAGCACTGCGTTTGCAGCCGGTGCAAGGGTGCGTTCGCGGCAATCGTGCTCGCGTCCGGCCCATGGCTTTCCCGCGGGCTGCGCGGAAATCGACGCCAACCCGGGCGGCTGCTGCAAGCTGGGGACGAGAGACGGCCGTCCCGGGCGGCGCCGAATATATGCCATTGTAGTTACCTGAAGGCGCAAATGTAATAAACGAGGCGGGATTAATTCGCCGAAACGGTGCATTAATCCTCCGATGAAGGGCATAAGGCCAGGTTGCAGCCCGAATCGGCCCTTGAGCGCCCACTGCCGGAAAAGTCCCGATCCCAGCCGTTCCCCGGTCACTGCCTTCAAGAAAGCCCCGAACGCGGCGTTCTCGGCGCTACAGGCTCCATTCCAGCAGCCGGGCCAGGAAGCGGCGCAGCTCGGACGATTCCGGGTTCTCGAACACCTGGGCGCTGGGGCCGTATTCCGCCAGCCGCCCGTCGTAGAGGAATGCGACATCATCGCAGGCATGGCGGGCGAAGCCCATCTCGTGGGTCACGATGACGAAGCGGGTGCCCTGCTGTTTCAGCGAGCAGATCACATCCAGCAGTTCGGTGGTGTACTCCGGGTCGAGCGCGCTGGTGGGCTCGTCCAGCAGCAGCAGGCGCGGCGAGGGGGCCAGGGCCCGGGCGATGGCCACCCGCTGGCGCTGGCCGCCGGACAGCTGCACCGGGTGCTTCTCGGCCTCGGCCGCCACACCCAGGCGTTCCAGCAGCTCGTCGGCACGCTCCCGGGCCTCGGATTCGCCCAGGCCATGCACGGCCCGCAGCGGCAGCGCCACATTCTCGCGGGCTGTCAGGTGATGGAATAGTCCGCCGTCCTGGAACACGAATCCGATGCCCCGCCGGTAGCGCAGAAGCCCCGCCTCATCGAAGGTCACGGGCTCGCCATCCACGGCCATGGTGCCGGCGGTGGGCGCCTGCAGGCCTCCCAGGATGCGCAGCAATGTGGACTTGCCGCCCCCCGACGGCCCTATAACCGCCAACGCCGATACCTCGTGGTCGAAGTCGATGCCGTGGAGCACCTCCCGGCCATCGAAGGCCATGCGCAGGTTGTGCAGCCTAATACGCATAGCTCATCCGCTTCTCGAAATAACGGCTGACGAACATGATGGGCAGCGTAAGGCACAAATACAGCGCCCCCAGCAGCAGGAAGCATCCGAAGAAGTTGTAGTTGGTGGCGCTTATCTCGCGCATGGTCTGGGTGAGCTCGATCACGGCAATGACCGACAGCAGCGAGGAATCCTTGATGATGCTGGCCGCCTGCCCCGTCAGCGCCGGAAGCGTGCGGGCCATCAGCTGGGGTGCCACCACATAGCGGATGGTCTGGCCGCGGGTGAAGCCCACGGCCCGCGCCGCTTCCAACTGCCCCCGGTCGAGCGACATCAGGCTGCCGCGCACTATCTCGGCGATATAGGCTCCGCTGAAGATGGAGAGTATCATCACACCCGCCACCACACGGTTATCGATGCCCCAAGCCGTACCTATTATGTAGTAGAACAGGTAGATCTGCGCGATGAGGGGCGTGCCGCGGATCACCTTCACGTACAGGTCGCAGAAATAGCGCAGCGGCAGGATCCTCGAATTCTGCCCGAAGGCGACGGGCACGCCTATGATGAGGCTCGCTACCAGGCTGGCCAGGGATATCTGTATGGTGAGCAACAGCCCGTCGAGGATGCGCGTTCGGTACTGGGCCACGAAGTCGAAGTTCAGGGAGATGCCCGCCAGGGTGAGGGAGGTGCCGAATACGGCTACCACCGCCACGCACACCAGCAGGTAGTTCAACGCCGCCTTCAGCGGTTTCGCCGGTCCGCCACCGGGCACCGTGAAAGGCCGCGCAAGCGCCCTGGAACTGCTCGCCATAGCATCCTCCGTCCCGAAAGCCCTAAGCATAGCACGACAGAAGGACGCCGCCGACCACAGCAGAAAGCTGCTGGAGAGGGCTGGCTGAAGGGCCCGGGAGGCGGCAGGGGGTGCGCCTACGGCTGCTCGCCAGCAGGGCCTTACCCTACCGGCAGAACTATTGCCTGGCTGCGCAAGCGGCTCACCCCCTGCCGCCTCCCGGGCCCTTCAGCCAGCTCCCCCGGTGCCTAGAACAGCATGCCGGAGGCTACCTCTTCGGCTTTCTTCTCGCCCTCCAGCACGTGCAGCAGCATCTTCCCGAAGGGAAGGGCGGTGCCGGGGCCCGTGGCGGTTATCAGCGAGCCGTCGACGCATACGCTGATGCCGCTCTGGTACACGCCGGCGGGGAAATCGACCTCGCAGCCGGGATAGCACACGGCCCGGCGCCCTTCCAGCAGCCCCAGCTTCGCCAATATGGTGGGGCCGGCGCAGATAGAGGCCACCAGCCGGTTCTCGTGCATGCGGGCCGTAAGGTCCTTTGTCAGCGCCTCGCAGGCCCCCAGGTTCTGCACGCCCACGCTGCCGCCGGGGACCACCACCATGTCGAAGTCATCGAACAGGTTCACATCCTGCACCAGGGCATCGGCGGTGAAGCGCATATCCTGGGCCAGCAGCACATCGATGGTGTCCATGACCGAAACCGTCACCACGTCCACGCCCCCGCGGCGCAGCACATCGATGGGCGCCACCACCTCCAAGGGCTCCGAACCGTCGGCTACCATATAGGCGACTGAGCTTCCCATGATTCCTCCTTGCATCGTGCCGCCGGGGCGGCGTGGCCTAACATCCGTTATCCCGATTCTACCCATGGGCCGGCAGAGCCGGCGGTCGCCGGCGCTTTGTAACCGAGAGGTTGGTTGGAAGCGCAAACCCCTATCGAGCCAGATTACCGTTTCGCATCAGAAGCCGCGGGAAGCCGAAGCTCGGATGCCCGATGAAGTATCATCGGCGGAAGCGAAGACGGCGGCCGGTGGCTGCCGCAGCGGGAGGAGGACGCCATGGGCGCGAATACACAGAACAAGATGACCGGTGCCGCAGGTGCTGCGCAGATGCTGCGGAGGCCCTGCGCCCCCGCCGCCCGCAGGGTCCTGGCCCTCGTCCTTCTGGCGCTCGCCGCTCTGGCGGCGCTGGCGGGTTGCTCGTCGCCGGCCTCTTCCGGCGCGTCCGCTGCCGGCAGCGCCTCGGCGGCCGATGCCGATGCCGCCACCACCGAATCCACTGCCTTGGTGGTGTTCGCCAACGGCAACGATGTGCTGTTCGTGGACCAGGATACCCAGACGCCCTATTTCCCCACCATCCCCGCCGAGGGCATCAAAGCCCAGGATGGCGCCACCATAACCGTCGATGACCTGGCCGTGGGCAATGTGGTGGCCATAGAGGGCAACGGCATAATGCTGGAGAGCTACCCCGGCCAGTATCCCGGCATAACCTCGATACGCGTGATCGCCCAGGGCAGCCCTGCCGATGCGGAGCCCTACCAGTCCATTGTGGACGAGGTGTTCGTGCCGGTCGACCCTGCCAGCGTTCCCACCGGGTCGGTCTCCTACCGCACCGATCTGGCAGATACCTCCTTGATGCTGAACCCCTACAGCTACCAGTGGTTCGGCAACGGCGATGACGAAGCCGGCGTGGCGCTTGACGGCTGGTTTGCCGACGACAACGGCCTTATAACCGAGGGTACGCCCGATGCCATCATCGCCGAGGCGACCCAGGCCATCGCCACCTTCGATCGCGGCTTCCAGAGCATCGAGGTGAACCGCTGGCCCCTGGCCGAGAGCTCCGAAGGACGCCTGCGCATGGACCTTACGGCGCCGCAGCAGCCCGTCGACCACGCCACCGAGGAAAGCGGTTCGGCCACCTTCACCATCGAGCCCGGCTACGCTTACAGCCTGACTGTGAAGTTCGCCAACGGCGACGCCTCCTTCGCCTTCGTCGCCACGGCCTAAGGCGCATCCCAGCGTGTCGGGGGACGTTCGCTTTCGACACATCATCATTGGATGCTCCGAAAGCGAACGTCCCCCGACACGCCCTAGAGCAGCTCGGCGAGCATGCGGATCATGAAGATGGCCAGCACCGTTACGATCACCGGTTTCACGGCCTTCAGGCCCTTGCTGGCGAAAAGCGACACCCCCAGCCAGGCTCCGGCCATGTTGAACAGCCCCGCCATCAGCCCCAGCAGCAGCCACACCTGCCCGTGCAGCAGGAACACGACCAGCGCTGCCAGGTTGGTGGAGAGGTTCGTCGCCTTCGTCAGGCCCGCGGCCTCGTTCAGTGGCAGATGGGCCAGGGTCATGAAGCCGATCATCATGAAGGTGCCGGTGCCGGGTCCGTAGAATCCGTCGTAGGCCCCCATGGTGAAGGCCACCAGGGCGGCAACCGCCATCTCGCGGCGGGGCGGCAGCGCGCCTTCCTTCTCTTGCAGCGATTTCGGGCGCAGCACATAGATGGCCGTGAGCGGCACCATGACCAGCATGACCCAGGTGAGCACCTCGGCGCTGAGGGCCAGGGCCGCGCGTGCTCCCAGGGCGGCTCCCCCCAGGGCGCACAGCACGCACGGCACCACCCGGGCGCCCCGGATGTATCCCATCAGTGCGAAGCGGGCGGTGGCCAGCGCGGTGCCCATGCACGAGGACATCTTGTTGGTGGCCAGGCACATATGGGGCGGCAGCCCCGCCATGAGGAAGGCTGGCAGCGAGATGAGGCCGCCTCCCCCCGCGATGGCGTCGACGAAGCCCGCCAGGAATGTGAGCGGGCATACGATGAGAAACGGCACCAGCGCCTCCATGGCCTCCCCTCCGGATCGGTTATCGCAGGCTTGACAAGCATAATGCATGGCGAGCGGGGGGCGGGGGGACGTGGCGGTTTCAAGCGGTCATTGCGCCATCGAGATGACGGGTGGATGTGACGGGGTGTGAGGGGGGACGGGTACTTTGACACATTTAAATGTGTCAAAGTACCCGTCCCCCCTCACACCCCGGTTGCGGCTCGGTGGCGGATCTGCTGTTGGGCGTGGCCGTGCGCTAAACTGTGTGGCAGCTGAAACCGCGGGGAAGGATGCATGATGGGTGTGGGCAGACGATTCGGGACAGCGGCGCTGCTGCTGGCCGCTGCCGCCATGGCGGCGCTGCTGGGGCTGGCAGCCTGCACGGGGGAGAGTCCCCAGGCCAAGACGGCTGTGTCCGGCAATGGCAGCTTCGCGCTGGATGGCGGCTCGGTGGAGGTGCAGGACGACCAGCTGCGCGTGTCGCTGGATGCGAACCCCACCACCGGCTATACCTGGATGATGCGCCTCGACGGCGACGCGCTGGAGCTGGCCGGCGACGAGTTCCTGAACGGCCAGAGCACCGATGGGTCCCGGGCCGTGGTGGGCAGCGGGGGCACCCAGCAGTTCACCTTCCAGGGCCTGGCGCCCGGCGAGGCCACCGTGACCTTGGAATACGAGCGCCCCTGGGAGGAAGCCGACCCCGAGAAGATGGTGGTGTTGCAGGTCACCGTGGGGGATGACGGCATCATCGCCGATGCCGCAGCCGAGATGACGGCGGCCGAGCCCGCAGGGGAGTCCTCCGCGGGCTCCGGCAGCGGCGCCTCCGGGAAGTCCGCCTAGGGACTCGCCGGCGGCCCGGACGATGGCCGAGGGCGTCGGTGCTATAGTAAGCCTGTGGAAACTGTTGGGGAAATACTGCTGATCGCCCTGCTGGCCGGTGTGGGCGGCACGGGCATCGGCGGCTTGCTGGGCTCTTTGTTCCGCAAGAGCTCGAACTACGTGATCAGCCTGCTGCTGAGCGCCACCGGCGGCGTTATGGTGGCCATCGTCTGCTTCGACCTGCTGGCCGAGAGCGTGGAATCCTCCCAAAGCGTATTCGGCGCCCCCGGCGTGCTGGTCTGCGCGCTCATGGTGCTTCTGGGCGTGGGCGTGGTGATGCTTCTGAACTGGCTGATAGACCGCAGCACCGCCCCCCAGGTGGAGCATACGGCTTCGGAGGAGCATCCCGAGGTGCATGACGCCATCGACGAATTGGTGCATGTGAACCATTACAACGAGCACGTGCGGAAGGGCGATGCCAAGCGCGACCTGTGGATGGCCGGCGTGGTGATCGCCTGCGCCATCGGGTTGCACAATGTGCCCGAGGGCATGTCCATCGGCGCCAGCTTCGCCATCCAGGGGGAAGGGGCCTTCGCGGCGGCCCTCACGCTGGCGGTCCTCATAGGGCTGCACAACATCCCCGAGGGCATGGCCGTGGCGGTGCCGTTGGTGGCCGGCGGCATGGGTCGTGCGAAGGCGGTGGTCGTGACCGCGGCCCTGGGGCTTCCCCTGGTGTTGGGGGCGCTGCTGGGCCTGTGGCTGGGGGATATCGGGCCCTTGGGCCTGGCGTGCTCGCTGGGTTTCGCCTCCGGCGCCATGCTGTACGTGGTGTTCGGCGAGATCCTGCCCCAGGCCATCCTGATGTGCCGCTCCCGCACACCCGCTATCCTGGTGGTGGTCGGCATCCTGATCGGCATGTGCCTCATCTATTTCTAGTTCCGCCTGCCTGTCGGCAGGCGGAACTGCTCGTCCGCCGAGAAGGCCCAGTGCACCCCTATTTGCCCCTTGTTTTGCACGCGGCGCGGCGCGAAGGCCGCTTGGTGCAAAGGCGGGGCAACTAGGGGCACCCTGGGCCCTCTCGGCTACTTACTAGCGCCAACCTGATTGGCTTTCTTTAGAAGTGCCGAATGGTCAGGCTTACCTATGCTACGAGGTCGGCGGTTTCGCGGGCTATGCGGATCTCCTCGTCGGCGGTCACTATGCATATCTTGATAGGACTGTCGTCGATGGAGATGATGCGGTTCACGCCGATCTGGCCCGTCACGTCGTTGCGCTCTTTGTCCAGGATCATGCCCATGTGGGCCAGGCCCGAGAATATGCGCTCGCGCAGGGCGGCGGAGTTCTCGCCGATGCCCGCCGTCATGACCACGGCATCGGTGCGGGTCATGGCTGCATAGAAGCCGCCGATGGCCTTCTGCACCCGGTACACGTACATGTCGATGGCCAGCTGGGACCGCTCGTCGCCGGCTTCGGCCGCTTCCAGCACATCGCGCATATCGCCGCTGCGGCCCGATATGCCCAGCACGCCGCTCTCGCAGTTCAAAATGCGGTCCATCTCGTCGAAGGGCACGCCCTCGCGGCGCATGATGTAGGTGATGATGGCCGGATCGATGCTGCCGGATCGCGTGCCCATCATCAGCCCCTCAAGCGGGGTGAAACCCATGGTGGTGTCGATGGATTCGCCGTGGTTCACCGCGGTGATCGAGCCGCCGTTTCCCAGATGGCAGGTAATCAGGCCCAGGTCCTGCAGGGGGCGCCCCAGCAGATTGGCCGCCTGCTGGGCCGCATAGCGGTGCGAGGTGCCGTGGGCGCCGTAGCGGCGGATGGAATAGTCGTCGTAGTAGCGCATGGGCAGGGGATACAGATAGGCCTTGGCCGGCATGGTCTGGTGGAAGGCCGTATCGAACACGGCCACCTGCGGGGTGTCCGGCAGCAGCCGGCGCACGGTGTCGATGCAGCGGTCTGCCACGGGGTTGTGCAGGGGCGCCAGCTCCTCCACCTCGGCCAGATGCCGGCGGGCACCGTCGTCGATCAGCGTTGCGCCGGTGAAGTATTCGCCGCCGGCCACCAGGCGGTTTCCCACGGCGTCGATCTCGTCCAGACTACCGATGGGCGAAGCGGGGTCCGTCGCCAGGATATCCAGCAGCTTCACCAGGCATTCTTCCACGGTAAGGCCCGCCACCCCGTAGGTTTCCCCCTGGAAGCCGGGGGCGAAGGAAACGGTCATGGTGGCATCGGGCGCCCCCACCTTCTGGGCCAGGCATTTCATGAGCACATGCTTGCCCTCGGTTTGGATTAGCTGGCTCTTCAGCGACGAGCTGCCCGCATTCACAACCAACACCAGCATGGCGTCCCCTTCCCTTGCTTCCCGTGCGCCTATTCTAGCAAGGGGCCCGCATCGGACGCCCATCCGTGGAAGAGCCGTCAAGGTGGCGACCTTCGCCGGCGCCGGTTTCGCTACGGATGGGAATCGGATACGGGAATTCCCCTGCATTTGCGGTAGGCTGGGGCTATCGCACGCAGGGGCTCAGCGCCCCGAGACAAGGGAAGGCGGGGGCGATGGAATACCTCATCTCGTTTCTGGAGGGCATCATCACCTTCGTTTCGCCGTGCCTGCTGCCCATGATTCCCATCTATGTTACGTATTTCGCCGCCGGCAAGGAGGTTCGCCTGGCCACGGTTTTGAAGAACGCCCTGGGGTTCGTGCTGGGATTCACCGTGGTGTTCGTGGCCATGGGCGCCCTGGCGGGTACGGTGGGCTCGTTCTTCGTGCAGCATCGCACGCTGATGAATGTGCTGTGCGGGGCCGTGGTGGTGCTGTTCGGCCTGTATTTCCTGGGATTCATCAAGGTGAACCTGTTCAAGGGGCCGCGTTCGTCCCTGCGTACCGAGGGCTTGGGGTTCTTCTCGGCGCTGCTGTTCGGCATTGTGTTCTCGGTGGGTTGGACGCCCTGCGTGGGCGCCTTCCTGGGGTCGGCCCTCATGCTGGCGTCGCAGCAGGGGTCGGCGCTGGCGGGTATTGCCATGCTGCTGTGCTATTCGGCGGGGCTGGGCGTGCCCTTCGTGGCCAGCGCCCTGCTTATCGATAAGCTGAAAGGGGCCTTCGATGCTATCAAGCGCCATTATGCGGTTATCACGAAGGTCTGCGGCTGGCTGCTGGTGGCCATCGGCGTGCTCATGGCCACGGGATTACTGGGGGATTTTCTCACGCTGCTGAGCTAGCAGCGCGAAAACAGGGCCCGCGCTGAGGGCGCGCAGGGACGCAGGCCGAAAAGGGGAAGCGCAACGGAGCAAGGAGTCGATTATGGCTGGGAAATCCAATAAGAAGCAGGCGGGCGGGGGCAACGCGACCGGCAGCACTTCGAAGAAGGGCCTTATCATCGGCGTGGTGGCGCTGGTGGCGGTAATCGCCGTTGCGGCCATCGCCTACAATGCGCTGGCACCGGCGGCCGGTACGGGGATGAACCTGCAGGCTGCCGGCTCGGCCGGTGCAGCGGCTTCGGAAAGCGCGGAAGCATCGGGAAGCGCCGATAGTGAAGCCCTTCCGGGCGGGGAGAGCTCCCGGGACGAAAACGTCTCTGCGGGTTCTGCCCGGGATTCCGCAGCCGATGCGGCCTCTGCCGGCAGCGCCTCCCCCGACGATGCCGTTCTGGCACCGGACATAACGGTGACGGCGGCCGACGGGCGCGCGGTGCAGCTGTCGAGCCTGCGGGGGCGCCCGCTGGTGCTGAATTTCTGGGCCAGCACCTGCCCTCCCTGCCGCTCCGAGATGCCCGCCTTCCAAGAGGCATTCGAGCAGCAGGGCGCTGACGGCATCCAGTTCGCCATGGTGGATGTGATCGGCTTCAACGGCGAGACCGAGCAACGGGCCCGGGAGTTCCTGGCCCAGCAGGGCTTCACCTTCCCCGCTTACTTCGTCACGGAGGGGCAGGGCACCTACGAGTACGGCCTGAGCTCCATTCCCCGCACGTTCTTCATCGATGCCGAAGGCTACGTGGTGGCCACCGCCTCGGGAGCCATCGACGCCGCCACCCTGGCCCGCGGCCTGGCCATGCTGTAGCCCGGCACCGTCCCGGCTATTTCAGCCACTTGCGGCGGTGGAAGTGCAGCACCAGCAGCAACGTGACCACCAGCGCCACGCCCAGCAGGATTATCCACATGTAGGGCAGGTTCAGGCCCGGCAGCGGCACGTTCATGCCGAACCAGCCCGTCAGAAGCGTCAGCGGCGCAATGATGACCGTGACCACCGTGAGGGTCTGCATGATGGAGTTCTGGGTCAGGCTGATGCGCGTCTCGTGCAGCTCGTGCAGCTGCAGGCTGTAGCTCTCGAGGGTCTCGCCGCGGCTGGCCAGGCGGTCGGCGAAGTTCGATATGTTCTCGAAGGAGTGGGCCTCCTCGGCCGTCATCTGCTTGTTCTCGTTGTCGGACAGGATGGCGGCCATGGTGCCGATCTGCTCGTAATAGGCCGACAGCTTCATGGATTGGCGCCGGTACCGCATGATGGTGATGGTGTCCACGTTCCTGTGGCGCTCCAGCATGTCCTCTTCCAGCGACTCCATCTCGTCTTCCATCTGCGCCATATAGGCTATCTCGTCTATCAGCAGCTGCTTCATGAACACATACAGGCAATGGGCGGTGGTGTCCGCGCCTATCACGCCGATATCCGCGATGGATGCCAAGGTGGCCTCGGCCACGCCGGTGGAGTCGGCGAATATCAGGTAGTCCCTGTTCTTATAGAAGGCGAAGGCGTCCAAGTCGCCCAGCAGGTCCTTCTTGTCGGGCACCGCGAAGGAGCCGATCATGTGGTCGGCATACACGTCGGCGAAGTTGCTCTCGGCCTGCACCAGGCTATGCAGGAAATCGTTGGAGATGGCGCTGAGCAGGTCCAGCTCGTCGAATTGCCGGGGCGACACCACCTCTACCACCGGGCTCGTGCAGCTTTTGGCCCGGGCGGCGTCGATGGGTTTCAGCAGGCAGCGGGGCGCTCCGTTGTCGGCGCCGTTCGCGCCGTCGGTGCATTCGATGGGTTCCAACATGTAGTAAACGGCCATATTCATCACTGCCTTCGGTTCGCGGAAGGTGCCCTTCGGGGCCGCTGCGGCTGCAGGGCGGCGCAGGGCATTCCAGCAAAAGCATAGCGAAGCACCCTGCATTTCCGGTGCGCATCCCGCTGTTGTGACCGAAGCGTGAATCTGCCGGGGCACGTCCCTTCGACACGGCCAACGGTTTCATTAACGCTCTGCAACGGAGCGTCAACCGTTGACGCGTGCGGCTCTCTGCTCGTTGACTCTCTGTCAATATCCTACTTATGATTATTCTGCAGATTTAAAGTGTGGAGAAGGCGGACATGGCCAGTGTGAAAGCGAAAGAGAATCTCCCGGTCGCAACGGCCGTTCTTGCGGTGCCCGCCATGGATGCCGATTATGTCATGGCCAAGGATCCGAAGGCCCGCCGCGCCGAGATCATAGCGGCGGCCCACGACCTGTACAGCGAGAAGGGCCTGGCCCAAACGTCGATCAAAGATATCACCGAGCGCGTGGGCGTCACCCGTTCGCTGTTCTACCACTACTTCCCCAACAAGGAGGCCGTCACCTCGGCGGTTCTGGACTCCTACACCGATGACTTCGTCGAGGCCCTGCATTATTGGAACGCCGATCGCCGCGAAGGCGATATCGACCACGCCCTGGCCACGGTGGTGCGCTTGCTGCGTTTGGGCCTCTTCGAGAACGACGCCTTCCGCACCGATCTGGCCTCCCGCGAGAACGCCGCGCTGTACCTGGAGTTCGTGAACCGGGTTGCCGACCACACCGCCCACTACATCATCGACACCACCGTGCAAGACTACGCCGCACTCCACGAGGTGCGCATCGAGCATCTGTACGAGACGTTCTACATCCTGATATTGGGTGTCATCGGGTATTTGCGTAAACACCCCGACGCTGACGACCAGGTCATCGCCGATGTGATTGCGCAAACCCTGCACATGGACAGGCCGTAAACGAGAAAAGGAGGTAAATCATGTTATTCGACGTCTACGGTCCCAATGCCGTGTATCAGTGGGTCGGGCTTTTCATGGTCCTTGCTGCGCTGATTCTTTTGAACGAGGTGGCACGGCGCACGAAGGCAGGCGGCATCTTCATCTTCATCGGGGTATGCGCTGCCATGACCATCTATTGCATCGCCGTAGAGGTGGGCGCGGCGATGGGTGCCGAATGGGCGCTCAACAACCCCACCTATCTGACGATGGGCGGTTGGTTCCACTACGCTAAGGTGTATGCGGCAACCGCGGGCTGCATCGGCTTCATGATGCTGAAGTACTCGTGGGGCAAGATAGGCCGCTCCCATTGGTTCAAGGCGTTTCCGTTCGTCATCGTGGCCATCAACATCCTGATCGCCGTGGCCAGCGACTTCGAGAGCGCCATCGTGGCCTGGAACTCCAGCTTCGTCACCGATGAGGGCGTGCTGCTGAACGGCGGCATCTTCAACGTCCTGAACGGATGCGCCGGCCTGCTGAACATCGCCTGCATGACCGGCTGGTTCGGCATCTACATCTCCA
>CANOBU010000025.1 GCA_947564425.1 uncultured Eggerthellaceae bacterium | reverse complement strand
ACCCCTACAAGCAGGAAGTGTTCGTGGGCACCAAGGACTTCCGCGAGGCCATGGAGCGCCGCGGCAGCACCGAGTACCTGCTGGAGACCGAGCCCAAGAGCGCTACCCCGGCCGAGATCGCCGAGATGGTGGCCTACAACGAGCAGCCGGCCAACGGCGAACCGGGCTTCGTGTACGTGGCAGTGGAAGAGACCACTGGGGAGCCGGAGCCTTCCAAGAGGGAATAACCGGACAGGTGCGGATTCCATCGAATGCCGGATCGCTCGCAGCGAGCGCTCCGCAGGAAGCGGCCCCGATCGGGGCCGCTTCCCTTATGGGTGACCTTAGGCGGTTGCCGGCGCCGGCTTCTGGATCTTCCCGTAGGCGCGGCGCTTCACCAGCGCGTAGGCCACTTGCATCACGGCGATCATGAACAGCCAGGTGACGGGGTACAGCGCCATCAGCGACACGAAGGTCTGTGTGTAGGGAAACACCCATGCCACGAAGGCGATGCGCAGCACGCAGGACCCGAAGATGGTCACCACGGCGGGCAGCGTCGACCAGCCCATGCCGCGCATGGCCCCCGCCGGCACATCATAGAGCGAGGTCATCCAATCGAGCAGCTCGATGAACCACATGCGCATCATGCCGAAGCTCCACGCCACGGGGTCGGTGGTGAAGATGCTCAGCGCCGTGCGCCCCAGGGCGGTGAACGTTATGCCCAGCGCAAGCGACGATGCCAGGCCGAACAGCTGGCACCATCGGTACACCGCCCGGCAGCGTTCCACGTTGCGGGCGGCGTAGTTCTGGCTGGTGAAGGTGACAGCCGTCTGCGCGAAGGCATTCACGAAGAAATAGGTGTAGTACTCGAAGTTCAGCGTGGCAGCCGATCCGGCGATGGCGGCCGATCCGAAGCTGTTGATAGCCGCCTGCACCACGGTGTTCGAGAGCGAGAACACGGCCCCCTGGATGCCCGCCGGTATGCCGATGCGCAGGATCTCGCGCAGCTCCGGGCCCGTGATGCGCAGCTGGCGCGGGTGGAACCGGTAGGGTTCGTCCTCGCCCATGATGAATGTCACGGCCAGCGCCGCACAGGCCGCGCAGGCGATGATGGTGGCAACCCCGATGCCCGCAACCCCCCAGCCGAGCGGCCCTGCGAACAGGAAGTTCAGCCCGATGTTCAGCACGGCGGCCACGGCCAGCGCATACAGGGGGCGCCGCGAGTCGCCGTGGGCGCGCAGGATGGCCGATGCGAAGTTGTACACGGTCATGAACGGCACGGTGCCGAAGAAGAGGCGCAGGTACAGCAGCCCGTCGCCGTAGGAATCGGCCGGCATGGCCACGGCGTCGAGGATCCATTCAGCCAGCAGCAGCCCGCAGGCCATCAGGGCCAGCCCCACGATGATCGCCAGCGCCATGGCCGTGTGCACGGCGGCACCCACCCGCTGCATCTGGCCGTTGCCGATGCGCATGGCCACCACCACGTTGGCGCCTATGGAAAGCCCCACGAACAGGTTGACGAACATGGCCGAGATGGGGCTTACGCCGCCGATGCCCGCCAAAGCGCTGCCGCCCAGGAACCGTCCCGCTATGCTGGCATCGGCAGAGTTCAGCAGCTGCTGCAGGATGCTGGTGAGGGCCAACGGTATGGCGAACAGCAGGATCTTCTTCGGCAGCGGCCCGTTCAGCATGTCTATGTTGCGGCGTTTCGATTTACCCATGGGGTCATCATACTGCCGATTCTGCGGAAGGGCACGGCGCGGTTTGCAAGTAGCCTATAATGAGGGGGACCGAAGGGGCGCCGGATCCGCGTTCGCGCGGGCGCCCGCCATCGAAACGAGAGGTGCTTGCCATGAAGATTGCGATTCCCAGCGATACCGACCAGGGTTTGGACAGCCAGCGCAGCGGTCATTTCGGCCATGCGGCCTACTTCACGCTGGTGACCTACGATGACGACATGAACATCGAGGGTGTGGAAGTGGTGAAGAACGTCGACCACGACACCGAGGGCTGCGGCGGCGTCATCGACTTCGTCGAGGGCCTGGGCGTGGACGGCATCCTGACCGCCGGTATGGGCATGCCGCCCTTCACGCGTTTCACCAACGCGGGTGTGACGGTGTATTCCGACACCACCGAGCCCAACGTTGGGAAGGTGGCGGAGATGTTCGCCGTGGGCAAGGTGGCGCCCATGGACCCCAACGCCGCCTGCCGCCACTAGGAGTGACGCTATTCGACAGAGCCGGGCCCGAACCTCTACGCGGTGCGGGCCTGGTTTTGTTCCGGATGCCAGAGGGTCAGGCTTAACGCATCATGTCGTTAAGCCTGATCCTCTGGCATGTGAGGACATCACGGCCGCGGCCATTCCGGATCCGGTGGCCTGCGCTCTTTGCGGGCTGCCTTACTGCAACCCCTGTGCGAAGGGAATGGCGAGTGCCCCTTTCGGGGAGGAGCCGCTCCGTTTGCCGGAATGCCCATTTCGCCAGTTTGCGCCCCTTCACCCCGTTCAGGACGCATTCTGTAAAAAACTGCGGTTGGAGTCGTATTTGCGCACGAAAAAGACTTCTAGCCGCAAAAAAGTGGCACAAAGGCCCCCGAAACGACTTCTAACCGCAAATTCCTGACATTTTTTCGTGCCGACGCCGTGAGCTAGAACGCCACCAGGCCGTAGTCCAGACCGTGATCGGTGCGCAGCCAATCGAACAACCCATCGCAATCGAATGTCTTTAGGGGGGACTTCGCGAATCCTTTACGGTCCCGCGTGATTATGGCATCGGCCTTGACCTTCAGTGCGGTTTGGAACACGAATGCATCCTCCAAATCGTCCCAGGCCGATGCGGCGACGGCATCGTAGTCTTCTTCGTCAGTGGCGTAGATATGCAGGATCTTCCTCAGCTTGCGCATGGTTTCCTTCGCGTATTCCGCCTGTGCGGCCCGGCCGCCGTCGGTTATGACGTACACGAGGTCGCTTACCTGGGACGTTCCTATCCAAAGCTCCAGTTCGCGGAGGTGGCCGAGTTCCATCAGGAGCCCGGCGGATTCCGCGAACGGTTGGCGGTCTATCGCGTAGTCGATCAGGATGTTCGTATCCAGCACCAGCCTCATAGGTGCGCCTTTGCGGCCAGTTTGCGGCGCTTTATGGCGTCATCATCCAGATTCGAGAGGCTGTTCCGATGCGGGATGGCCGAAACGAACCGATGGGCTTCCTTCCGTTGCGCCTTGGTGGGCTGCTTCTTCGGCGTTTGCGCGAAGGGGAGTTTCTGCTCCTCGATCAGACGGTCGTAGAGCTGGTTGATGGCCTGCGAAGCGCTCAGGCCGAGCGACTTGAGCACCCGGTTGCCCGCCTCCTTCTTCGCGGCTGACATACGGCCCGTCACCATTGCATCCGTCATGCTGCACCTCCTTGTTGGACGTACAACATTATAGCATACCAAGCAAAGCCGCTGCATCTGCTGAGGCGTGGGGATGCCAGGTGTTGGGGCGTGTCGGGGAACGTTCACCTTACGAAAGTGTTCGTTTGCTGTAAGGAGGATGACAGACTTTTCCAACTATATCCAGAAAAGTCCATCAAACGGCAAACTTTTCAGGTTATACCTGGAAAAGTCCAACTTCCAACAAGGAGGGTCCATGAATCTCAAGCCCCGGCCCTCCGGCAGCCGGTGGCGGCCCCGTGAAGGCGCGGGGATCAGGCCCACAGCCGTCCCGGCTTGTGTATAATGCAAAACGAGCATGTGAACAGCGCATTCCAAGGGTTTGCGCCTCGGTATCTCCAGGGGTTGGTATGGTCATAGATTTCAGCGAATTGCTTATCGGGAGCGAGAAGCCGCAGGATTTCGAAAAGTACCTCGACCGCTACGCAGCCGCCGTGGGCGAGCTGGTGAACTCCTACATCCCCCGGGGCACGCACCCCGACATGGACACCTACCTGTACGGCCCCCTGCGCGAGTTCAGCGATAACGGCGGCAAGCGCCACCGGCCCCTCATCTGCTTCGCCGCCTGCATGGCGGTGGGCGGCTCGCCGGAGCAGGCCGTGAGCGCCGCGGCTGCCATCGAGCACTTCCATACGGCGGCGCTGATCCACGACGACATAGCCGATGAGGCCGAGCTGCGCCGCGGCGAGCCCTGCCTGTACCTGACCCAGGGCACCGGGCTGGCCATCAACATGGGCGATCTGGGCCTGCAGCTGGTGAACGGCACCGTGGTGAAGGACCCCCTGCTGGACGATGCTACCAAGGTGCGCGTGCTCACCGAGCTCATCGATATGACGCGCCGCACCATCGAGGGCCAGGCCCTGGACATCGGCTGGGCCCGCGACGAGCGCTACGACATATCGCCGGAGGACTACCTGGTGATGGCCACCTGCAAGACCGCCCATTACTCGGGGGCGGTGCCGCTGGCCATCGGCGCCATCATCGGCGGCGGCACCGAGACGCAGATAGAGGGCCTGCGCAACTACGGGCTGGACACCGGCCTGGCCTTCCAGATCCAGGACGACCTGCTGAACCTGGTGGGCAAGTCCGAAAGCACCAAGAAGGGCTTCCGCGACGACATAACCGAGGGCAAGCGCACCCTGGTGGTGGTGCATGCCCTGCAGAACCTGCCCGCGGCCGAGCGCCAGCGCCTGGTGGATATCCTGTCGTCCCATACGAAGGACCCGGCGGTGCTCGCGGAGGCCGTCGATATCATGAACCTGTCGGGCAGCATCGACTACGCCCGCAACTACGCCGAGAACCTCACCAGCATCGCCAAGAACCGCCTGTTCGACCTCATAGACCCCTCGCCTTCCTGCGACCTGCTGATATCCATGGCCGACTGGTTCGTGAACAGGCTGAAGTAGCATGGCGGAGATGGAAACCATAAAACAGGGCGCCAGCGGCGATGCCGTCGAGGACATCCAGCAGCGTCTGGCCACCATAGGCCTGCTTCCCGAAAGCGCCGTGGATGGGCAATTCGGCCCCGTCACCGCCGCCGCCGTGGGCAATTTCCGCGAGCAGCTGGGCATGGGCATCATCGGCGAGGTCGACGCGAAGACATGGGCGGCTCTGGTGGATGCCTCCTACAACATAGGCGACCGCACGCTTTACCTGCGCATGCCCTATTTCCATGGCCACGATGTGCTGGAGCTGCAGCAGGCCCTGGGGGCCTTGGGGTTCTCCAGCGGCAAGGAGGACGGCATCTTCGGCGCCTACACCGAGGACAGCGTGCGCCGCTTCCAGCGCAACATGGGCCTGCCCTCCGATGGCATCGTGGGGGCCTACACCTTCGAATGCATCCGCAACCTGCATCATTCCTGGGAAGGGAAGAAGTCGCTGCCGGTGGCGCTGAACCTGGGGTTCGCCCGCGCAGCCGATGTACTCGAGCGCCATGCGCTGTGCCTGTTCGGGACCGATGAGTTCACCCGGGGCGTGGCCTCGCGCATGTCCAACCTGTCCCTGGCCACCAATCCGGCCTCGAAGATCGTGAGCGCCGACAACCTGCTGGTGAAGCCCGACGGCCAGATGCTTTTGGTGCACATCCTGCTGCCGGGCCAGGAACCTGCCGGCGAGCGCGTGCCCCGTGTGCCCTTCGCCCCCGATGATTCCCTGGCCCTGCGTATGACGCCGGCTGTTGCGGCGGCCATGCGCAAGCCGAATCCGCGTATAACGGTGGAGCTCCCGGGCAGGGTTTGGGAAGAGGCCGGGGAGGCGCGGTCGATGCAGCATTACGCCATCACGCTCCTGGATGCGCTCTGCAGCGCACTCAGCTGACGACGTTCGGAATAAAGGGGCCCCGCAAGGGGCGCGAGGGAAGGAGGCCTTATGGCAAGGCCTATGACTGTTGCCGAGAAGATCCTGGCCGCCCATGCGGGATTGGACGAGGTGCAGCCCGGGCAACTGGTGGAATGCGACCTCGACCTGGTGCTTTCCAACGACGTGACCACACCCATCGCCGTGCGGGAATTCCGGAAGATCGGCGTGCCCCGGGTGTTCGACCCGCAGCGGGTGGTGCTGGTGCCCGACCACTACGTGCCGAACAAGGACATCAAGAGCGCCGAGCAGGCGAAGATCGTGCGCGATTTCGCCCGCGAGCAGGGCATAACCCATTATTACGAGGTGGGCTGCATGGGTGTGGAGCATGCGCTTCTGCCCGAGCAGGGCGTCTGCGGCGCCGGCGACCTGATCATCGGCGCCGATTCCCACACCTGCACCTACGGGGCGCTGGGGGCGTTCAGCACCGGGGTGGGTTCCACCGATGCCGGGGTCGGCTATGCCACCGGCCGTGCTTGGTTCAAGGTGCCCGAGACCATGCTGATACGGATGAACGGCACGTTGAAGCCGGGTGTGACCGGCAAGGATGTGATCTTGCACATAATAGGGCTGATCGGCGTGGACGGCGCCCTGTACCGGGCCATCGAGTTCGCCGGCGATGCCATTCGCTCGCTTCCCATGGATGAGCGGCTGACCATATCGAACATGGCCATCGAGGCGGGCGGCAAGGCGGGCATCATCGAGGTGGACGACGTCACCCGCGCCTACCTGGACGGCCGCACCGAGCGCCCCTATACGGAATACCACGCCGACCCCGATGCCGAATACGTCGAGGTGATCGACATCGATGCCGCCGATATCGAGCCCACGGTGGCCTTCCCGCACCTGCCCTCGAACACGCGCCCGGTGCGCGAGGCGCGGGATGTGAAGATAGACCAAGCCGTCATAGGCAGCTGCACCAACGGCCGCTGGGACGACATGGTGCAGGCGGCCGAGGTGCTGCGCGGACGCAAGGTGCATCCCGATGTGCGCTGCATCGTGATCCCCGCCACCCAGGAGGTGTACCGCCGCTGCCTGGCGGAGGGCCTGGCCGAGGTGTTCCTGGACGCCGGCTGCGCGTTGTCCACCCCCACCTGCGGCCCGTGCCTGGGCGGCTATATGGGCGTGTTGGCGGCGGGGGAGCGCGCCGTTGCCACCACCAACCGCAACTTCGTGGGCCGCATGGGCGACCCCGAAAGCGAGGTGTACCTGGCATCGCCCGCCGTGGCGGCCGCTTCTGCGGTGGCCGGGCATATCGCGCTGCCGGAGGATCTGGATTAGGGCAGGCTGCGGCCTGCAGGTTCGCATAACGGTATCGAGGAAGGCGAGATATGGAATTCGAGGGAACCGCTTTCAAATACGGGCGCGATGTCGACACCGATGTCATCATTCCCGCCCGCTACCTGAACAGCTCCGACCCGGACCACCTGGCGGCCCATTGCCTGGAGGACCTGGACGCCACCTTCGTGGATCGGGTACAGCCGGGCGACATCATCGTGGCCGAGGAGAACTTCGGCTGCGGGTCGTCGCGGGAGCACGCCCCCATCGCCATAAAGGCAGCGGGAGTGGGCGTGGTCGTGGCCAAGAGCTTCGCCCGCATCTTCTATCGCAATGCCATCAACATAGGGTTGCCCATCATGGAGTGCCCCGAGGCGGTGGATGCCATCAGCGCGGGCGACACGGTGCAGGTGGATGCCGACACCGGCGAGATTCGGGACCTCACCACGGGCCGTACGTTCCAGGCCCAGCCGTTCCCGCCGTTCCTGCAGGAGATCATAAACGCCGGCGGCCTGATAAACCGCACGAGGGAGAAGCTGGGGGTGCACGATGCGTAGCTATAGCATATGCCTGCTGCCGGGCGACGGCATAGGACCCGAGATCATCGCCGAGGGCTGCAAGGTGCTCGACGCCGTGGGTGCGAAATACGGTGTGGAATTCCGCTATGAGGAAGCGCTGCTGGGCGGCTGCGCCATCGATGCCACCGGCACGGCCTTCCCCGAGACGACGTTGGAGGCGGCCCAGCGGGCCGATGCGGTGCTGCTGGCGGCGGTGGGCGGCCCCAAGTGGGACACCACCGACCCGACCAAGCCCCGCCCCGAGCAGGGGCTGCTGGGCATCCGCAAGGCGCTGGGGCTGTACACCAACCTGCGGCCGGTGCAGATATTCGCCGCCCTGGCCGATGCTTCCACGCTGAAGCCCGAAGTGGTGGACGGCGTAGACCTGATGATCGTGCGCGAGCTGACCGGCGGCCTGTACTTCGGCGCCCGCGAGCGCTTCTACGACGAGGCCGGCGCCGGCACGGATGGCGCCGCAGGCCAGCGAGCCTACGACACGCTGGAGTACCGCGAATACGAGGTGGAGCGCATCGCCCGCCAGGCTTTCGAGGCGGCTCGCAAGCGGCGGGGCCGGGTGCATTCCATCGACAAGGCCAACGTGCTGGAGACCAGCCGCATGTGGCGCGAGGTGGTGCATCGCGTGCACGACGAGGAATTCCCCGAGGTGGAGCTGTTCGACATGCTGGTGGACAACGCCGCCATGCAGCTGATCAACCGCCCGGCAGATTTCGACGTGGTGGTGACCGAGAACATGTTCGGGGATATCCTGTCGGACGAGGCGGCCCAGATCACGGGCTCGCTGGGCATGCTTGCCTCGGCCAGCCTGGGCGACGGCACGGCCCTGTACGAGCCCAGCCATGGCAGCGCCCCGGACATCGCAGGGCAGGGCATCGCGAACCCGCTGGCGCAGATCCTGTCGGTGGAGATGATGCTGCGCTACAGCTTCGCCCTGGATGCGGCCGCCGATGACATACGCCGGGCCGTGACCGCCGTGCTGGACGAGGGTTGGCGCACAGGCGACATAGCCGATGTCGCCACGCCGGCCGAGCGCATCGTTGGCACCGCCGCCATGGGCGACCTGGTGGTGGCGCACCTGTAGGGGGCAGCCTTTGGGCTTCGCGCCACCTGTTCGCTACTGTATGCTGCGACCCAGGTTGTAGGCTTCCTCCAGGCCCGGATTGCCGGCGATGGCGCCCTTCTCGTACACGTTGTTCACGACCACGGTGCCCAGCACCTCCTGCTTGCAGTACTCGGATGCCACCTGGAAGCTGGCCACGGCGGGGTCGGCCCGGGTGGCGTCTTTGTCCTCGAAGCAGAACAGCAGGGCCGTCTGGGTTATGCCGAAGGGCTTGGCGATGCCGCAGAACATGCGGTCTTGGAAGGCCCGCAGCTGGGCGGGGAAGTTGTAGAAGTACATGGGCGTGGCGTACACGATGATGTCGGCTTCATGCAGCAGCGGGTAGAACTGCTGCATATCGTCCTTCTGGCAGCATTCGCCCTCGTGGCTGAAGCAGTACTCGCAGGCCATGCAGCCGCCGATCTTCGCGCGTCCCACATCGATGCGGGTTACGTTGTGGCCGGCCTCCTTCGCGCCGCGCTCGAACTCATCGGCCAGCATGTCGGAATTGCCGCCCTTGCGCGGGCTGCCGTGCACAAGCAGGATGTTCTTCGCCATAGGATGCTCCTCGGGTCGTGGGCTACGCGCTTTATGCTGAACTTATCCTAACACGCCGCATGCCAGAGGGTCGGGCTTAATGGCATGCATCCTCTGGTATGCGTTAAATGACCAATAGACTAGTCATATGGTCATTATCATGGTAGAATAAGCGATGAGCAAAGGAGGCTGATCATGGTTTCGACTATCGCGCTTGCCGATGCTAAAGCGGGCTTGTCCTCGGTCATCAAGGATGTAAGCGACGGGAAGGCGGAATACATCGTTACCGTGCGGGGCGAACCCCGGGCGATGATCGTGCCGGTGCCGAAGCAATCGCCTGAGACCCTGAAGGCGAAAGGGGTGCTGAGCGGGAAGCGCCCCACTGCAACGCGCGAGGCCGAGAAGGCCGCCTACATCGAGTCGCTGGGGGAGAAATATGCAGACCCTGCTTGATACGAGTTGCCTTTTGCGCTATCTCCTCGATGACATCCCCGACCAGGCCGATGCTGTCGGGCAGAAGATACTGGAGGGGGCTTGCACCGTCCCGGAATTCTTGGCCGAATGCGCCTATGTCCTCTCGGGGCCCGTTTATGGATTCAGCCGCGAGGATACAGCCGCTGCGCTGCTCGCGCTTCTCGATGAGGTTGACTGTGACCACCACCCTTCCATGCAGCGGGCTTTGGAGCTGTATCGCGAGAGCCGCTTCGACTTCGCCGATTGCATCCTGGCGGCAAGGCATCAGGTGGAAGGGATGCCTGTTCTGACCTTCGACAAGAAGCTGAAGCGATTAATCGCGTCGATGCAATAGCGGAGGGTCAGGCTCAACGTCGCTGGTCGGTTACCCGATGGCGCTGACTCCGGCGTGACCCTCCGGCAGGGATGGTCAGGCGGCTTTCGCTTTCTTGCGGCGGCGCCACCAGTGGCTGGTGGCCACGATGGCCCACTCGGCCAGGGGGATGGTGAGGAAGATCACCCAGGCCGGGTGCGCGTTGTTGCAGAGGAAGGCCATCCAGCAGAACCAGGCGACGGCCCCTAAGGGGTACAGCCCGGCCAGGAACGGCCCCAGCTTCTTGGTGGTGGCCAGGCCCACTATCAGGTAATACAGGGGGATAAGGAAGAAGAGGAACAGCGCCGGGCCCCATGCTTCCAGGAAGATGCCAGCCAATATATAGGCTATGATCACCAGAGCCGGAAAGGGAAACCGCAGAGCCGCCTTGCCGCTGCCTTCGGGGCCGGGACCCCAGAAATGGTCGGCTCCCAGGGCGCGGTTCGCATCCCCCAGGTTGTCGTAGCTCCTATCGTTCACATGGATGCCGTCCCAGCCCACATGCACGTGGTCGCCCTTCTTGCCATCCACCACGTTCACGCCGTCGCGCCAGTTTATGTGCACGTAGTCTTTGCCGTCTTCCACATGGATGCCGTCGGGGCCGATGTGCACGTTGCCGTCGTTGCTGTTGAAGCCGAAGCCGGCGTCGTTCGGGGTGGCTTGTTCGTTGGAATCGCCGGAGGCGGAGCCTGCGTCCTGTCCGCCGGGAACGCCGGGGGTGCAGCCGCCGTCTTGTCCGCCGGAAACGCCGGGGGTGCAGCCTGCGCTTTCACTCCTCGCTTCGCTGCGGGGGTTGAAAGCTCCGGCTGCACCCCCGGCGCTCCCGGCTGCACGGTTGGGGGTCGGGGCGTTGTCGGCTCCGGTTGTCTGCCCTTGGGGCGGGATGGGGCTGCCATTCCCGGCCTTAGCTGGGGATGCTTCGCAGGCGATATCCACTTCGGCGGTGAATTCTTCCACATCGCTGTACAGCAGCTCGTCCAGCGATACGTCGTAGAGGGCGGCCAGGGCTATCAGGTTATCGGTATCGGGGGACGATTCCGAGCGCTCCCACTTCGAGACGGCCTGACGCGTCACGTTCAGCTTCTCCGCCAAGCCCTCTTGGGTCAGGCCGGCTTGCCGGCGCCGGTCTGCCAATCGCTTTGCCATGTCCACGTTCATAGGAGCCCTTTCGTCTGCTGCGTTTATGGTATCAAGAGAGTATGCGAACGGTGCGGGTTGCTCGACCAATTCTAGTTTGAAACTTGCGCAATTATCGGTTGCGCGGCTGTGAGCGGGGAAGATAGGTGTGATTCTCTTGCGCTGAGCAGTACGTCGGGCGCAATCGGAAGCAAGCGCCTTCGGTAGGCTGCCTGTCAGGAGGGGTGCGATAGCCGCAAAGAGGGGCGCCGTTCGGAATCCCGTTCCCGCGTGTGTTCCCGGTTCTGCAGGCAATTCGTGTACCATGGCTTCCGAGCAATCTATGCGGATGCGTGCCGGTAGGGCTACCCGATTTGCAATCGCGCCGCGCTTTGGGCGGTTCGGTCGGGGCAATCGCAGCATAAAGGGAATCAGAGGAGGAACCATGGCTCAGGAGAACGACAACAGGCTCGGCAAGAAGATCACCACCCTGCGCGAGGCGCACCACCTGAGCGCCCAGGACCTGGCCGACCGCTGCAGCTGCGATGTGAAGCTGGTGCAGCAGCTGGAAGCCGGCGAGGTGCCGCCCTCCCTGGCGCCCCTGATCAAACTCACCCGCGCCTTGGGCGTGCGGCTGGGCACGCTGATGGACGACGATGAGAGCTTCGGCCCCGCCTATATCGATGCGCAGCAGATGGAGGAGGTCGAACAGGTGAAGTCGCTGCAGACCGCCAAGGATGCCGGCGACCTCAGCTACTTCAGCCTGGCGGCCGGCCGCCCCTCGCGCCATATGGACCCCTTCGTCATAACGGTGACGCCCACCGGCGAGGCCACCCATAAGCTGGACAGCCACGAGGGCGAGGAATGGCTCTATGGCCTGGAGGGCGCCATCGAGATCGAATACGGCAACGAGACCTTCGTGCTGCATCCGGGCGAGTCTATCTACTACGATTCCATCGTGCCCCATCAGGTGCGCGCCCACGAGGGGCAGAACGCCAAGTTCCTGGCCTGCGTGTATACGCCCTTCTAGGAGCGGCTGCCTTTTCGGCTGCGCCGAGTGTGCCGGGCGGGATGGCCGGCGGCTTCCCTTGCCTGGACCCCGGGAGGCGACCTGTCCGCGTTAGGGCGGCGCTTGCCGTACAACCTGCAGGAAGCGACCTGTCCGCGCCAGGAGGGGCGAGCCTCCGTTTTCACTCCTCGCTTCGCTGTGGGGGTTGAAAACTGCGGCCCGCCCCTCCCGGCGCTGCTTTGTTCCGGGTCGGGAGATTTTGGGTTCATGGTGGCTGACCTGGGGATTGCAACCGGTGGGCGCATCGGAATCGGGGGAATTGCTTCCGGAAGTTGGTGGAGTGCAACTGCTTCGACGCTTAATCTGGACGTCGTCGACAGAACAAGGCGCTAGAATCGTAACCCGAAACGAAAGGCATCCACTATGAGCTTCCGCGACAACCTGATACACCTGCGGGCCACCCGCAACATGACCCAGGAGCAACTGGCCATGCTGCTGGGGGTCAGCCGCCAATCTGTGACCAAGTGGGAATCGGAGCGTTCGTACCCCGAGATGGACAAGCTGCTGAAGATGTGCCAGATCTTCGATTGCACGCTGGACGACCTGGTGCAGGGCGACCTCACCGATCGGCAGCCCGATCCCACCGCAGCCTGCGTGCCCGGTGCGCCGCCTGTCGACGTGTTCGGTTACGACAGCCATATGCGCACCTATGCATCCCACATCGCCAACGGCGTGATGGCCATCATCCTGGGCGTGGCCGTTTCGCTCTGGTTCTACAACGCTGCCGAGCCTGCGGGGTATTCGCCCTTCATCCTGCCGGAGAACCTCGGTGCGGCCCTGGGCGTCTTCTGCATGCTTCTGGGCATTGCCGTGGGGCTGGCCTTGATCATCCCGGCCGGCATGGCCCATGCCCATTTCGTGCGCTCGCACCCCTACATCGAGGATTTCTACACCGAGGAGCAGAAGGTCCGGGCGCGCAGCACGTTCTCGTTGGAATGCGTCGGCGGCATCAGTGCCATCTTCCTGGGAGTATGCCTGTGCATCGCCTTCGCGGATACGGCGTTCGAGGATGTGCTGGGCGTGCCGCTCATGATGATATGCATCGCAGTGGGCGTGCGGTTCATCATCCACGGCGGCATGACCCTCTCGCGCACGAATATCGCGAATTACAACCTGGCCGTCGGCGAGGTGCTGGATGCTTCCGAGATACAGCAGGCGAACATCCCGCCCGAGCAGAAGCGCGAGGTGCTGGCGTACCATCGGCAGGACAAGCGCATCGGGGCCGTGTGCGGCATCATCATGATCATAGCCACCATCATCATGATCATAGCCACCATCATCGGGCTTACGCTGCTGTTCCTTCCCGTGGCAGGCGTCGGCGGTTCCGTGATGCCGCTGTTCTGGCTGCCCTGGCCCATCGGCGGCCTGCTCTGCGGCATAGCGACCTTGTTGATCAAGGGATTCGGCAGCGCCGAGTAACCTGCCATAAACAAGCGCGAGACCCCCTCGGGAGCCCTGGCGGGCTGTGCCACAATGCAGGAAGGGCCGGGCGGCGGCGCCCGGCCCAGGCGACCGAGAGGGGAACCCATGAAGATCGCATTCGTCATGGACGATATGTCCGAGCATTCCAACGGAACCTCCACCACGGCCGAGCGCTATGCGGAATCGCTGCGCCAGCAGGGCCACGAGGTGGTGTGCGTCGCCTTCGGGGCCACGGGCCCCGGCAGCTTCGACGTGCCGGAACACTGCATACCCCTTGTGACGCATGTGGCCGAGGGGCTCGATTTCCACTTCGCCCAACCCGAGACCGCCGTGTTCGACGAGGCGTTCCAGGGGGTCGACGTCATCCATATCTTCCTGCCCTTCGCCTTGGGCCAGGCGGCCCGCGATTGGGGGCGCGCCCACAAGGTGCCGGTGACGGCGGCCTTCCACCTGCAGCCCGAGAACGTCACCTACAATGCGGGCCTGGGG
Organism: uncultured Eggerthellaceae bacterium; assembly: GCA_947564425.1. GTDB lineage: Bacteria > Actinomycetota > Coriobacteriia > Coriobacteriales > Eggerthellaceae > UBA9715. The sequence goes on along the minus strand of CANOBU010000025.1, from coordinate 5,403 downwards.
GCGGCGCCGCTGGTGTGCGACGGTATATACGACCTGTTCAAGCAGTGGTTGTACGACGATATCCGTCACATCCACTGCCCCAGCCAGATGATCGCCCGCCAGTTGCGCAAGCACGGCTACCGGGCGCAGCTGCACGTGATATCCAACGGCGTGCCGAAGGCCTTCTGCCCGGGGCCGGCCCGGGCCTTCGATGACGGCTTGATACACCTGGTGACGGTGGGGCGCCTTTCGCCCGAGAAGGACCAAGCCACCATAATACGGGCCATCGCCCGCTCGAAATACAGCGACCGCCTGCAGCTGCATATATGCGGCGAAGGGCCCCTGCGCAGCCAGATCGAGTGGGAAAGCGCCCACCTGCCCCACTGCCCGCTCATCGAGTACCGCTCCCAGGAGGACCTCATAGCCCTGGAGCGGGCCTGCCCCCTGTACATCCATGCCTCGGTGGCCGACATCGAGGCCATAAGCGTGATCGAGGCGCTGGCCTGCGGCTGCATCCCCATTGTGGCCGAGGCCGAGATGAGCGCCCCGGCCCAGTTCGCCCTGTGCCCCGAGAGCCTGTTCCCTGCAGGGGATGACGGCCGCTTGGCCCAGCTGATCGACTGGTGGCTCGACCACCCCGAGGCCCAGGAGCAATGGCGTCCCCGTTATGTGGAAGAAGGGATGGACGACCACGTGGACAAATGCACGGAGCGCTTCACCGCCATGCTGGAGCAGGCCATTACCGACGACTGCGCCGCCTACGGGGGAGCCTAGGCTGTGAGCAGCTTGCGCACCTCAGCGGCCAGCTGACGGCGGGTGAGCAGCAGCAGGGTAAGGGTGAGCAGCGCCGCTGCGGCTCCGCTGGCGTAGCAGAGCCACGGCCAGGGCGCCCATCCGGTCAGCGCGAAGATCAGGGGGGCGAACCCCAGCACGGCGCTGTACAGCAGGTATTTCGCGTAGCCTTGCACGAAGGTATCGCGCAAGGCGCCCACCAGCACCGTGTTGGCCACCAGCGCCCCCAGGCAGACAGAGGGAATCACCAGCGACGCCACCCCGGGCGCCCCTGTGGCGAGCCACCACAGCACGGCGATGGCCAGCAGCGCCAGGAACCAGCGCTCGGCCATGCGCAGGGCATCGGGCCGGTGAACGATCACATTGCGCAGGAACAGGTAATTCACCAGCAGCGCGATGCAGGTGAAGGCCACGGGCCAGGGCGATGCGTCGGTTGCGGCGCCGGCGGCGACAGCGGCCGCCATGGCGGCCAGGGTGGTTATCCACAGCACCCGCCGCGACGCCTTGCGGGGCGCCTGGATCCTCTGCACGGGGAAGGCGCCGGGTGCGGGGATCCCCTCCAGCTTCTCGCTGCAGAGGGGACAGCGGCCCAGGTCGCCGGTGTATTCGACACCGCATCTATCGCAGCTCTGCATGGCCGCACCCCCTTTCCCGGGCAGTTTCGTTGCCGGGGTGGGGCTCTGCGCCGCCGCCCCCCGCATCCCCGCTGGTGCTTTCGTCATCGGCTGCACCAACGGAGCCGCCTTTCGCCTGGGCCGCGCTTGCCGCAGCCCCTTCGCCCGCATCGCGCAGGCCGCCGTCCAGCCGGGCCTCCCGCAGGCGCCGCCCCACGTCGCCGGCATCGAGGTTGCTGTCGATGGTGCCGTGGATCCCCGCGGCCGAGAACAGCCGGCATAGGTGCCGCAGCGCGTCGGGCCGCACCAGGGCCGAGGATATGCCGATGCACAGGTCGTCCCCGAAGGTGCATACGGTGAAGTTCAGGCCGCTTGTGGCCGTCAGCAGGCTGATGGACCGCACATGGGGCTCCACCTCGGGGGCCAGCCGTATGCGCCCCAGGCTGGATACGCTGGTGGTCACATCCAGGGCGGTCAACCGTGTGATGCCCTCCAGGGCGGCATCCTTCAGGAATACCGGCGCCCAGCGCAGCAGGGGGTTGCGCTCCAGCGATACCATGCGGTTCATGCGCCCCTTCACGGCATCGGCGGTGCAGGTGGCCAGAATCTGGCGCTGCACCTCGGCGGCCACGGCCTCCAGCGGCTCGTCGCGGGGTCCGGGCCGGTAGCTGACGAAGGCCAGGCCGAAGAAGTTGCGCATGGTGGTGGATTCGAAGAACTGCCGCAGGTCCACCGGCACATCCATGCGTATGGGGCAATCGCGCTTCGCCGGCGCCATGGTGGCCCGTATGGCGCAGATGACCGCCGCTATCACAAGGGCCGTCACGCTCACATCCAGGCGGTGCGCCCACTGCACCAGGGCGGCGGCCGGCAGGTGGTATTCCATGAACAGCGGATCGCTGCGGTTGCGGGCCCCCGGCAGCCGGTAGGCCCGCTCGGTGGGGGTGGGACCGGCGGCATCGCGGTCGTAGTGGCGGCGGAAGCTGTCTTCGCTGCGGTCGGCTGCGGTGTCGGCGGGGCCCTCGCCGGCGGGGATGGCCGCGCCTTCCCTTTCGGCCACGTAGAAGCGCAGCAGCTCCCGGAAGAACCGGAAGGCGCCGCGCCCGTCGGCGATTATATGGGATACCTCCAAGTTGATGCGCGTGCGGTAGAAGCTCACGCGGAACAGCACGCTCTTCGGTCCCGCATGCAGGCCGCAGCACACGGGCAGGTTCTCCTCGTGTACTTTGGGGATGGCCCCCGAGGGCTCCAGGTAGTGCCAGAACAGCCCGGAACGCAGGCTCACGTTGAAGCCGGGATAGCGGGCCACGGTGCGGTTGAGGGCTGCCTGCAGGGCGAAGGGGTCAACCTCGTCGGCCATGGCGGCGGCGAAGCGGAAGACCGTCTGCCCCCGGTGCCCGGCTTGCGCCGAATAGAATTTCCCGATGTTGTCTAGTCGGTACCAATCAGCCCGAGCCATGCCGGTGCGCCTTTCTGCACCAGCTCGTCGCCATCGAGGAAGTGCTTCATTATGCGGTAGGTGTCGCGTACCAGGCTCAGCACCGAGGGGTACAGGAAGTAGCCGTGCACGGCATCCAGTATACGGTAGCAGCTCACCTCGTTGCCGTCGTGGGCCAGCTGGGCGGCATAGACCTCGCCCTCGTCGCGCAGGGGGCAGTACTCGGCGGTCATCACCAGGGTGCGCGGCATATCCGCCAGGCTGGGGGCCAGCAGCGGTGCGAAATAGGGGTTGGTGCGGTCGGCCGGGTTGCGGATATACATGTCGATATAGCCCTCGAGGTCGCGGCGCGTCAGCAGGTAGTCCTCGCCGTTCTCGCGCACGGAGTCGAACAGGGTGGTCTCGCTGTGGTCGTTGTAGGTCAGGGGATACAGCAGCATCTGGGTGCGCACCTGGAATTCGCCCCGGTCGCGAGCCATGAGCGATACCACGGCGGCCAGGTTGCCCCCGGCGGAGTCGCCGAACAGCACGATGTGGTCGGGGTCCACATCGGGCAGCAGGGTGCCGGCGTACAGCTGCCGGGCCACCTCGTAGCAGTCCTCGGGGGCCGCGGGGAAGGGATGCTCCGGCGAGCGCCGGTAGTCCACCGACACCACCCGGCGTTCCAGCCGCAGGGCCGTGCGCATGCAGGAGTCGGTGTAGAAGTCCACATCGCCGTTGGCCCAGCCGCCGCCATGGAAGAACAGGATGGTGCCCCGCCAGTCCTCGGTCACATGCAGCCCGGTCTTCAGCGAGAAGTCGATGTCCAACGGTGTGAACACCCGCAAGGGTATCTCGTAGCCGTCCGGGGCAGCGGCGGTCATGTCATCGATGCGGCAGCGCGGGCTGGCCACGGTCAGCTTGGCGCTGGCATCCTCGGCGGCCCGCTGGTTCAGGTAGCTCTCGCGGATATCCGGTTGCAGGCGCGTGATGGCCGCCAGCGCGGCCTGGGCTGCTTTGCTCAGGGGCATGGCTCCCTCCGTTCCCTGGGTGGTCTGCGGCCTTTATCATACCGTGGCAGCAGGCGCCGGGGGCAGCCTGTTGCGAAATTGGAAGAGAGCTCGGGAATCCGGTTTCGGCCTACATCACCTTCAGCTCGGGCTTCACCAGGGCCTTGGGGTCGGCGTTGGCACCGTCGTCCAGGCGGGCATAGCGCACAGCGGGATTGTCATAGGTGTTGAAGTAATAGGTGCCGGTGGCAGCGCTGAAGCAATCGGAGTAGATCGTCTTCTCGGACGAGCCGTCGGCCATGCGGGCGCAGCCCTCCACGAAGGCTACGCTGCCCAGCGTATGCAGCACGCGCATGACGTTCTCCTGCTCGGTTTGCTGCTGCGGGTGGAAGGCGTTGACGAAGGCCGCCTTCACGAACCGCGAGGTGGAGTAGTTGTCACCGGGGATGCCGCGCATAGTGGCGCCGGTGCCGAAGGGCTCCATCTTGTCCCTGCCCCATTCTATGGTTCCCGGCCAGCTGCCGTTGCAGCACATGTAGTTGCGCAGGTTCTCCAAGTGCCAACCGAAGGGCGGCTGATTCGTCAGCACATCCACGGGGTCGTCGTAAATATGCATGCCATCGGCCTGGTATTCCACCACGATGCTGCGCTTCGCATCGGCGATATGCCAGTGCAGCAGGGCCACGGGCAGGCTGGGGGCTATGCCCGCATCTATGATGGCTACGTTCTTCAGAGCTGCTTCTGCCTCGTCGACGGTAGCGAAGTTGGCGCCCACCCAAACAGGCACCTCGTAGGCGGCGATGTTCTCCTTGCCCTCCACCGGTTTGGGCTCGAACTGGGCGTAGCCGGGGAAGTTCAGGCCGCCCACGGTCAGGCCGGCGTCGTTGCCGCAATTGAAGAACAGCGGGTAGCCCTCGTACTCGGTCGCCATGCCGATGGCGGCGTGGGGCGCCGGGTAATCCGCGCCGAAATGGCTCTTCACCATGAATCCCTTGGGCATAATCACCGGGAACTCCCCGTAATCGACGTTCCAATCGAAATTGCGGCCCCAGAACATATGGCCTGCGGTATCGGTAACCCTGACTGCTGTGCACATGGTGTGCCCCTTCCTGCTGTTTGTCGCCCCGGCCGCCCTAGTCCGGGCTGCGCGCAGGCGCTCCATGCCCCCTTCTGGGCCGTTTCCCCGATGATGGCATGGCTGCCGTCCGATGGTGTGCTGGCAGCCGATGCCGTAACGCAGCCGTTAGCGACCCGTGGGGCAACAGGGGTCGGTTCGGGCGGCGCGGTCCTTTCTCGCATTTGCCTTTTGCCGCGCTGCCCGGAAACGCCTGCTTGTTCGTTCGCACACCTTGCCCACCGTTCGCTTACTTACGGTTTTTCGGATTTCGATGGTCACTATCGCGACTTTTTAGAGTCATTTCAGCCTCAAACGCTGTTGAGGGGACTGCTGCGCGCAGACGCCTTGGACGTTTGCCCAGGTGGGGTCTTTCGCAGTTGCCGATGCAGGTGCTTCGGGCCGCCAGATGACTCTAAAAAGGGGATTGTAAGATTCTCTGTGTAAGTCCTAGGAATCAGACAACGGTCTCCGGAG
>CANOBU010000024.1 GCA_947564425.1 uncultured Eggerthellaceae bacterium | reverse complement strand
GGGCGGCGCCGCTGCGGCAATCGGGCTTGACGGCGGCTGCCTGGGCCGCCAGGGCCACCTCGGGGGCCGGCTGCTCGGGGCAGGGCCCTGCGGTCTGATTCTGCATCGCGTCCACCTTCCCTGCCTACAGCCCGAAATCGGGGTCGAGCCAATCGCGCTGGCGCTTGTCCCGGGGATTCTCCAGCATGGCGTAGCGGGCAGCCCCGATCACGCCGGCATCGCCCATCAGGGTGGCGCACTGGATGGGCGTTGCGGCGCACGCGGCGAAGCAGTACCGCCGATAGGCCCCGCGCAGGCTGTCCATGTAGAAATCGGCGCCCTTCGACAGGCCGCCGCCGATGAGGATTATGGCCGGGTCGATGACGCTGGCCGCCTGGGCCAGGGCGAACCCCAGCTTATCGGCCCCGTCGGCGATGGCGTACAGGGCACGGGGGTCCTCCTCTCCTGCCGCCCTGAACACGGCCAGGGCATCGGTCTCGTGGGCCGGCTCGATCCCGCTGAAACAGGAGCGGTCGAGGTCCGGCAGCTCGGATGCCTCTTGGAAGGTCTGCACCAGCCCGCGGGCCGAGGCGTAGCGCTCCAGGCACCCCTTGCGGCCGCATTTGCACAGGCGCCCGTCGGGCACCACCGTCATATGGCCTATCTCGCCGGCGGCCCCATGGCCGCCCGACACCACATTGCCATCCACCACCAGGCCTGCGCCGATGCCCGAGCCGATGGTCATGAGCAGCACCGAGCGCAGGTTCTCGCCGGCACCCCGCCACAGCTCGCCCAGGGCGGCGGCGTTGGCATCGTTTATGACGGCGATGCCGTCTTTGCCGAGCGCCCGGGCCAGACTGTCGATGAGCAGGGGCCAATCGGTGCGCACGTTGGGGGTGAGGAAGCCCTCCCCCTTCGCGATGCCGGGGATGGCCAGGCCCACGCCCTGAAGCTCCGAGGAGTAGACGCCCATGCCGTGCACGTAATCGGCGATCTCGGCCGCGAAGGCACGGCAGGCCACCTTGTCCTCCAGATGGGCCGTGGGCCGGCTGGTCCTGCCGGCCAGCTGGCCGAAGCCGTCCACCAGGCCCACCTTCACGGCATTGCCGCCGTAGTCGATGCCGAGGTACAGCTTGACGTTGTCCATGCAAACCGCCTTCCAGCCCGCGGGGCGCATGCGACGCCCCTGGTTCCGCAGACAATCTTAGAGGAAAGCCTCGTTCAGAGGAAGGTCGTAGGCGGCGGCAATCGCCCGAAGGTCGCCATCGGCCAAGCGAAAGACCGGTGCGCCATCGCCGGCAACCGCGCGTACTTGGAGCGCCACGGCGGCGGCCTTGTCGATGGCCTGGACCAAGCCGAAGGCCCCGTCGCAGGAATCGCCGGCGGCGAACACCCCGTGCACCTGCCACAGGCAGGCATCGAAGGAGGCCAGGGCGCCGGCAGTGGCTTCGGCCAGGGCGGCGGAGCCGGGCACCATCCAGGGCAGGCAGGCCACGCCGCCGGGGAAGGCGACGACGCTCTCGGTGAGGCAGCGCCACAGCAGGTTGGTCACGGCCCGGGAGTCGGGCTCCACCAGGGCCGTGAGGGCCGCCACCGAGGCGGGATGGGCATGGTAGAGCACGCGGGCGCCCCCATCGGCGGCCCTGCGCACACCATGGCAGGCTATGTGGGCGTCTATCTCGCTGGTGGGCCGGCCCCCCGCCCTCAGTCCCCAGACGGCCCGCCACGCCGCCCCGGCGGGGTCGATCTGCACGATGGCGCAGTTCTCGGCCGGCTGGTCGGCGACGTTCTTCAGATAGCAGCCCGAAGCGGTGAGCAGCACGAATGCCTCGGCCATAGCCGGCACCGGCGCAGCCAGGGGAACCCAGGAGCTCGCGTAGTCGTAGAAGAACGGCCGGGCGGCCCGCAGGTCCTCATCGGTCAGCAGATAGCTGGCATTGCCGCCGTTGCGCTCGTGGTAGCCGGCCTGGGCGCCCTCGCGGCACAGACGGCGGAAATCGCGCATGAACCCCAGCTGCTCGCAGGCGACGTTCGATACGGCCCCCTTGGCCGCCGAGACCCCGCGGTCGATGAAATCCGATGCATCGTCGAGAAAACCCATAGCGGTATCCTTTCCCTCCCCCGCCGAAGCCGCCGGTCGCACGGAGGCACACCGGGAACGTATCATCCGTCATCGCCGGATGGCGGATGGCGCGGTGCCGGTCATGCCCTGCCGCCTTCCGACGCAGCCGACGGCAACCCCTGCTGGGGCAGCTTGCGGCGCAACGCCCAGATGATCAGGAACACTCCTGCCGCCACCAGCGGCAGCGAGAGCACCTGACCCATGGTGAGCCAACCTCCCCACAAATACCCCAGCTGCGCATCGGGCTCGCGCACGAACTCTATGAGGAAGCGCGCAATGCCGTAGAAGGCAAGGAACATCCCCAGGAACGTGCCCCGGGGCAGCGGCGGCCGCTTGCGGGACAGGGCGTACAGCAGGATGAACAGCAGCACGCCCTCGAGCAGGGCCTCGTACAGCTGGGAGGGATGCCGGGGCATCATGCCCGCAGAGCCCCCGAACACCACGCCCCAAGGGGCATCGGTGGGCGCCCCCCACAGCTCGCCGTTGGCGAAATTGGCGCAACGTCCCAGGAACAGGCCGATGGGCGCCACGATGGCGCCCATATCGGCGAGGGTGAGGTACGGGATACCGGTGAGCTTGGCTGCGGCGATACCCGCCAGCAGCGCCCCCATAAGCCCCCCGTGGAAGCTCATGCCCCCCTGGTTGAGGGCCAGTATCTCCAAGGGATGGGCGAAATAGTAGCCGTTGCCGTAGAACAGGCAATAGCCCAGGCGCGCACCCAGGATGATGCCGATGACCACGCAGCAGAATATGGTGGTGAGCGCCTCGGCATCGAAGCGCAGCGACCATCGGCGGGCGATGCGCCACATGACGAAGGCGGCCAGGACGAACCCCGCCAGATAGGCAAGGCCGTACCATCGCACGGCCACGGGCCCGATGGCGAAGGCCACCGGATCGATGCCCTGGTAAAACTCGTTCAGCATGTCAGCCGTTCAACCCCATGCCGGCCCCTACCTCCACGGCAGCGTACAGCACCTCATCCTGCATGTCGGCAGGAATGGGATGCATGCTGGAAGCCCGGCTGCCGCAATGGGGGCAGCGCAGCCCGAAGAGGGCGTGGCGCGCCGTCACCACGATCATGGATTCGTAATCATGCAGATCCATGGCCCGGGCGTGGCACTGGGGGCATTCCAGCAACGGCTCCACCGGTCGGGCGCCTAGTTCTCGTCGGCAGCGGGCACCACGCGGGCAACGCCTTCGACGCGCTCCTTCAGGATGCGCTCGATGCCGTTGGCCAGCGTGAGCGCCGATAGCGGGCAACCCTTGCAGGCGCCGGTCAGCTCCACGATAACCGTGCCGTCATCCTCGATGTCGACCAGGGTGACATCGCCGCCATCGGCGATGAGGCTGGGGCGGATCATGTCCAGAACGGCAAGTACCTCGTCTTTATCTACCATGGGAATCTCCTCTCGAATCGTCGCCTTCGATTCTACCATAGCCCTCCCCCGCCCCAGGTAACCGCTTCCCCGCAATATGGCGCAAAGCCCATCCCCTTCGCAGCAACGGCGAGGCCCCGGCAGGGGATGCCCGGTTGAGCGATTCTGCAGGCACAAACTTAAAAATGAATAAATGTCAGCCGAAGCCTTAGCGAAACCGGGCATCCCCTGCCGGGGCCGTCCCCCAGGTCGCTCAAACGCTACGAGATGGGCGAGAAATCGCTTCCGATGATCACCATGACATCGCCGTCGAAGGAATAGTACGATCCCGCCTCGACGGGCCGCCCCACCCCCAAAGCCTCGATCACGGCCTTCGCCTGGGCCAGGCCATCGTCCTTGTAGATCACCAAGGTCTCGGTGTACACCTGCTGCTCGGCATTCCCCACCTGGCCCAGCTTGAAGCCGGTGCCCGTCAGCTTCTCGCCCGTGAGGGCGGCAGCGCCGGTTATGGTGGTGCCGTTCTGGATATCCACCGTGACGCTGGAGGGCTCGGCTGCCTCGATGCCGTCGGTGGTGTTGGCCGGGGGCGTCTCGCCGCGCTCCAGCATGGCCACCAGCTCGGCGAAATCCTCGGTCGAGCCGATGAACCTGCCCCGGCTGCCGTCGCCCACGCTGGTTGCAGCCGACACATAGCCGGGCACGGTGGTGACCACGATATCCGCAGCCCCCTTGCCCGCGAACCAAGCCGCCACGGCCTCGATATCGGCCAGGGCCATATCGGTTTGGAAGCACTCGTCGATGGCGTCGATGTTCGCATCGAAGTTGCCGTTGAACAGCCTCTGCAGCACCAAGGTTGCGAACTTCAGCTGATGGGCCACCTTATCCTGGCGGCCCATCTTCAAATTGTCGGCCCTCAGGTACTGCAGCGCCGTGGGGCCGTTCAGCGTGATGGCTCCCGCCGGCAAATAGATATCGCCGGCCTGGGGGTCGTCGATGACCTGCTCGAGCTCCACGTCGATGCCGCCCAGGTTCTCCACCATGGCGGCCAGGCCATCCTCATCCATCTTGACGAAGTGGGCTATATCGAGCTTCGTGAACGATTTCACCGCATCGATCAGCTCGGCATCGCCCTGCGAGGCCACTGCCGCCAGGTCGGTGCTCTTGCCGTCCCGGGTCACCTGCAGGTCCGGCGGGATGCTGATGAGCGAGAGGCTCTGGGCGGCATTGTCGACCCGGGCCAGCAGCAGCACATCGGGGCCCGCATTGTCCAAGGGAGCCGCCACGGCCCCCAACTCGGCAGAGACCAGCAGGTAATAGGGTTGCCCGGCCTCGGGCGCCGACAGCGCCTCGGCAGCGTTGGAATCGCGCAGCGCCATGGACGAGCCTACGGTGCCGCGGAAGGCCAGGACGGCGGCCAGGATAGCCGCACCCAATACGATGGCCACGCCGATGACGCCGGCAACCAGGCGCCTCATCTGCGCCCGCCGGCGGATGGTCTCCGCCACATCGGGCCGGCGGCGCTCCCCCTGGCCGCCGGTGCGCCTTACATGGGTGCCCACGGTATGGTTCTGCACCCGCTGGGAGGTCTTGCGCGAGCGTTTCGAGGAATATGGCCGGCCGTGCTGGGGCATAGCTTGCTACTCGACCCCCAGGCGCACGGTGCCGCGATGGTTGCGATAGGGAAGCTCGCGGGACACATCGGCCCCGAGGGACCTCAGCTTGCCCACGTAGTCCTCGTAGCCGCGGTCTATATGGCTTATCTTGTGGATGCGCGTCTCGCCTTCGGCCACCACGCCTGCCAGCACCAGGGCGGCCCCGGCGCGCAGGTCGGTGGAAGACACCGGTGCGCCCTGCAGGGGCCGGCCGCCGCGCACGAGGGAATGGTGTTCCTCTATGACGATATCGGCCCCCATGCGGGCCAGCTCCGCTGCGAACATGAAGCGGTTCTCGAAGACGTTCTCGGTGATGACCGACGTGCCCTCGGCACAGGCGGCCAGAAGCATGAACTGGGCCTGCAGGTCCGTGGGGAATCCCGGATGGGGCAGCGTCTGGATGGCCACGGGCTTCAGCGGCCGGGTGCGGGTGACGGTGATGAAATCGTCGCCCTCCTGCACCACGCATCCCATCTCGCGCAGCTTCACCAGGGCCATGCGCAGAAACGACGGGTCGATGCCGCGCACCGTGACCGGGCCGCCGGTCAGGGCGCCCCCTACCAGGAAGGTGCCGGCCTCGATGCGGTCGCCAACCGTGGTGTGGTCGCAGGGATGGAACTGCGAAAGGGGCACGCCGTGCACCGTGATGGTGGAGGTGCCGGCATCGCGCACATCGGCGCCCATTTCATTCAGCATATTCGCCAGGTCCGCTATCTCGGGCTCGCGGGCGGCGTTCTCGATGACGGTGCAGCCCTCGGCCGCAACGGCGGCCATGAGGGTGTTCTCGGTTGCCCCCACGCTGGGGAAGTCGAGCACCACATGGGCCCCATGCAGCCCGTCGGGGGTGCGGGCCGTAAGGTAGCCGTGGTCGACCTCGAAGGTCACGCCCAGGCTCTCCAGGCCCCGCAGGTGCATATCGATCTTGCGGGCGCCGATCTGGCAGCCGCCCGGCATGGCAACCCGCGCCTGGCCGAAGCGCCCGATGAGGGGCCCCAGCACGGCGATGGACGCCCGCATCTTCGACACCAGCTCGTAGGGCGTCTCGAACGAATCGATGGGAGCGGTATCGATGGTCAGGGTGTGCTCGTCGCGGCCCTCGATGCCGTTGCGGCGCACCGTGGCCCCCAGTTCCTCCAGCACCTCGGCCATGACCTCGATATCCGAGATAAGCGGCACGTTGCGGATGACGCAGGGGCCGCAGGCAAGAATAGAGGCGGCCATCAGCTTCAGGGCCGAGTTCTTCGCCCCCGCTATGCGGACCTCGCCCTCGAGGGTGCCGTTGCCCTGTATGACGATGATTTCCTTGGTCATATCGCGATGCCCCGTATACGTGTCCGGCGGATGTTCATGAGATACCCAGAAGTATAGCCCACCGCAGAGTCGCCGCGGGCGGCGCCGGGCCCCGGCCCGCATTCCTCCATAACCGCGCAGCAGCCTAGGACGGCAGGCCCTCCACCACACCGCAGATCAGGCGGCGGAAATCCTCCTCGCGCTGGGCGGCCACCTGGAGCACCTCGGTATCGTTGGGCGAAGCGCCCTCGATGCCGCAGGCCATGTTCGACACCAGCGATATGCCCAGCACCTCCATGCCCACATGGCGGGCGGCTATGACCTCCTCGCACACGCTCATGGCCACGGTATCGGCCCCCCACGACCGGAAGGCCCGTATCTCGGCCGGCGTCTCGAAACTGGGGCCCAGAAGCCCCAGATACACCCCTTCCTGCAGGGGCACGGCCTCGCGCCGGGCCACCTCGCGGGCCAGCTGCCGCAGGCGCGGGCTGTAGGCGTCGGCCATCGAGAAGAAGCGGAAGGCCAGCTCGTCGGGCTCCGTGCCCGCCACGGGGTTGCGGCCGGTGAAGTTGATATGGTCGCTCATCAGGCAGAAATCCCCCACCCGGTACGAGGCGTTGATGGCACCGGCGGCGTTGGTGGTGATGAGCACCGGCACGCCCAGCTGCGCCATGACCCATATGGGGAAGGCGACCTCCTGCGGGGTGTTGCCCTCGTAGCCGTGCAGGCGCCCCTGCATGGCCAGAACGCACTTCCCCGCCAGGCGCCCGCAGACGAAGCGGCCCACATGGCTGGTAGCCGTGGAGGTCTTCATGAAGGGCACCTCGCCGAAGGGGATGCACACCGCATCCTCGATAGCCTCGGCCAAGGGCCCCAGGCCCGAGCCCAGCACGATACCCACTGCGGGCCGGCGCCCTCCCAGGCGCCCTTCGATGAACGCGGCGGCCTCGGCCACCTTCTGCTTCAGGGTCGGTGCAACCTGCATGGGGCTCCTCTCAGTCGGTCCAGCGACCCCGGCCGGCGAAGACCGCATCATCCTGCCAAGGCACGACCTCGCCCGCCTGGCGGGTGCGGCCCATGTCGATGATGCGCTGGTTCGCCGAGCCGCGGAACCGCAGCGAGATATCCTTCTGCTCTTCGATGAACGGGCCGTCCACCAGCACATCGACCGCCGCCAGCAGCCGGTCGGTCGCCTCGGTGCGCCGGGGACTGGCGGGATCGGCAAGGTCCTCGTAGACATCGCCCGTGAACAGCCAGATGGTCTTCTCGGGGTAGCGCCGGGCAGCCTCTTCCAGAAAGGGCGCCAGCACCCGCTGGTTGGCGGGCTCCATGGGCTCGCCGCCCAATACCGTCAGCCCATCCACATAGGCGGGCTGCAGGCTGTCCAGGATCTGCTCCGCCACGGCGTCGGTGAATTCCTCGCCGTAGCGGAAATCCCAGGTCTCGGGCTGGAAGCAGCCGCGGCAGCAGTGGGTGCAGCCCGAGACGAACAGCGTCGTGCGCACCCCCTCGCCGTTGGCGATATCGCAGTATTTGATGTTCCCGTAGTTCATGGCACGCCGCCGCAGGCCTACAGATGCAGCACGCGGTCCTTTATCTCCTCGGTGCGGCCCTGGTTCCAGAACTGCGTGCCGATGTAGCCGCAGGTGCGCCGCGCCACGTTCATCTTGTCCTGGTCGCGGTTGCCGCAGCTGGGGCACTCCCACACCAGCTTGCCGTCGTCCTCGACGATGGTTATCTCGCCGTCGAAGCCGCATTCCTGGCAGAAGTCCGACTTCGTGTTCAGCTCGGCGTACATGATGTTGTCGTAGATGTACTGCATCACGCGGATCACGGCCTGCAGGTTGTCCTGCATGTCGGGCACCTCCACGTAGCTGATGGCGCCGCCCGGCGACAGGCGCTGGAACTCGCTCTCGAACTGCAGCTTCTGGAAGGCGTCTATCTCCTCGGCCACATGCACGTGGTAGCTGTTGGTGATGTAGCCCTTGTCGGTGATGCCCTTTATTATGCCGAAGCGGCGCTGCAGGGCCTTGGCGAACTTGTAGGTGGTGGACTCCAGCGGGGTGCCGTACAGGGAGTAGTCGATGTTCTCGGCTTCCTTCCATTCGGCGCACTTGTCGTTCATGTGGCGCATCACCTGCAGCGCGAAGGGCGTGGCCTCCTTGTCGGTGTGGCTGTGGCCGGTCATGTACTTCACGCACTCGTAGAGGCCCGCATAGCCCAGGCTGATGGTGGAGTAGCCGCCGTACAGCAGCTTGTCGATGGTCTCGCCCTTCTTCAGGCGGGCCAGCGCGCCGTACTGCCACAGGATGGGCGCAGCATCCGACAGGGTGCCCCGCAGGCGCTCATGGCGGCAGCGCAGGGCCCGGTGGCACAGCTCCAGGCGCTCGTCGAAGATGCTCCAGAACTTATCCATATCGCCGTAGGACGAAAGCGCTACGTCGGGCAGGCATATGGTGACCACGCCCTGGTTGAAGCGGCCGTAGTACTTCGGCTTGCCCGGCTCGTAGTTGCCGGCGTTGGCGATGTTGTCATAGCCGTTGCCCGAGCGGTCCGGCGTGAGGAACGAGCGGCAGCCCATGCAGGTGTAGGTATCGCCCTCGCCTTCCACCTCGCCCTTGGACAGCTTGTACTCGCGCATCTTCTTCTCGCTGATGTAATCGGGCACCATGCGCTTGGCCGTGCACTTGGCGGCCAGCTTGGTCAGGTAGAAATACGGGGAACCCTCGGCGACGTTGTCCTCCTCCAGCACGTAGATGAGCTTCGGGAAGGCCGGGGTGATCCACACGCCCTCCTCGTTCTTCACACCCTCGTAGCGCTGGCGCAGCATCTCCTCGATGATGGTGGCCAGATCGCGCTTCTCCTGCTCGTTCTTCGCCTCGTTCAGGTACATGAACACCGTGATGAAGGGGGCCTGGCCGTTGGTGGTCATAAGAGTGACCACCTGGTATTGGATGGTCTGCACGCCGCGGCGGATCTCGTCGCGCACGCGGGCCTCCACCACCTCGTCGAGCTGCTCCGGGGAGGGCTCGAAGCCGAAGCTGTTCATCTCGCCCACCACCTGGCGGCGGATCTTCTGGCGGCTGACATCCACGAAGGGGGCCAGGTGCGTCAGCGATATGGACTGGCCGCCGTACTGGCAGCTGGCAACCTGGGCGATGATCTGGGTGGCGATGTTGCAGGCGGTGGAGAAGCTGTGCGGCTTCTCGATGAGCGTGCCGGATATCACCGTGCCGTTCTGCAGCATGTCCTCGAGGTTCACCAGGTCGCAGTTGTGCATGTGCTGGGCGAAGTAGTCGGCGTCGTGGAAGTGGATGATGCCCTCGCGATGGGCCTCCACCACCTCCTGGGGCAGCAGGTTGCGCATGGCGAGGTCCTTGGACACCTCGCCGGCCATGTAGTCGCGCTGCACGGACACCACGGTGGGGTTCTTGTTGGAGTTCTCCTGCTTCACCTCTTCGTTGTTTGCCTCGATCAGCGAGAGGATCTGGTCGTCGGTGGTGTTCTTGTGGCGCTTCTGGTTCTGCAGGTAGCGGTAGATGATGTATTTGCGGGCCACCTCGAAGCGGTCGAGGCGCATCAGCTGGTCCTCCACGAGGTCCTGGATCTCCTCCACCGATACGGTATGGCCGCAAGCCTCGCATTGGTCGGCCACGTTGGCGGCGGCGTACATGATGTCGCGCTCGGTCAGGCGCGCCTCCTCGGGCACCTCCTTGTTGGCGGCGGCGATGGCCGCGGTGATCTTGTTGATGTCGAAGGGTACTTCGGAGCCGTTGCGTTTGATGATCTTCATGTTGCATCCCCTGTTTGCGTTCCGTGTGCGGTCCATGCTGCTGTTCCGTATAAACGACCCGCAGCTTCGGGAAGATGCGGGCGACAGTGTTGACTATCATACGACAACCGCCGGCGTTTGTCTGCGAGAAACCACAAGATATTGTGTGTTTTTATCTTCCCATTACCTAGCTGTTGTATTTACGCAGGTCAGCGCCGGTTGCGAAGAAATCATGGATTCTGCCCGTTGCCGGCCCCATCCGGCGAGCGGCCGGGCATCCTCCCGCGGGCGGTGCGGCGTGTCGGGGGACGTTCACTTTCGGCACATCTGCAGATGTGCCGAAAGTGAACGTCCCCCGACACGCCGCACCGCCCGCGGGAGGATGCCCGGCCGCTCGCCGGATGGGGCCGGCAACGGGCAGAATCCATGATTTCTTCGCAACCGGCGCTGACCTGCGTAAATACAACAGCTAGGTAATGGGAAGATAAAAACACACAATATCTTGTGGTTTCTCGCAGACAAACGCCGGCGGTTGTCGTATGATAGTCAACACTGTCGCCCGCATCTTCCCGAAGCTGCGGGTCGTTTATACGGAACAGCAGCATGGACCGCACACGGAACGCAAACAGGGGATGCAACATGAAGATCATCAAACGCAACGGCTCCGAAGTACCCTTCGACATCAACAAGATCACCGCGGCCATCGCCGCCGCCAACAAGGAGGTGCCCGAGGAGGCGCGCCTGACCGAGCGCGACATCATGTACGCCGCCGCCAACGTGGCCGACCAATGCGAGGCTTGCGGCCATACCGTATCGGTGGAGGAGATCCAGGACCTCGTGGAGGACCAGCTGATGCGCCTCGACCGCTTCGAGGTGGCCCGCAAATACATCATCTACCGCTACCTGCAGAACCAGAAGCGCCACAAGAACACCACCGACGACCAGATCCTCTCGCTGATCGAGGCAAACAACGAAGAGGTGAAGCAGGAGAACTCCAACAAGAACCCCACCGTGGTGTCCGTGCAGCGCGACTACATGGCCGGCGAGGTGTCCAAGGACCTCGCCATGCGCAACCTGCTGCCCCAGGAGGTGGTGGAGGCCCATCGCGAGGGCATCATCCACTTCCACGACGCCGACTACTTCGCCCAGCACATGCACAACTGCGACCTGGTGAACCTCGAGGACATGCTGCAGAACGGCACGGTGATATCCGGCACGCTCATCGAGAAGCCGCACAGCTTCTCCACCGCCTGCAACATCGCCACCCAGATCATCGCCCAGGTTGCCAGCTGCCAGTACGGCGGCCAGTCCATATCGCTGACGCACCTGGCCCCCTTCGTGGATGTCAGCCGCCAGAAGATCCGCCGCCAGGTGGTGGGCGAGATGAACAGCTTCGGCTTCGAGCCCTCCCCGGAGCAGCTCGACGAGGTGGTGGAGGCCCGCGTGCGCGACGAGATCCGCCGCGGCGTGCAGACCATCCAATACCAGGTGGTCACTCTTATGACCACCAACGGCCAGGCCCCCTTCATCACGGTGTTCATGTACCTGAACGAGGCGAAGAACGAGCAGGAGAAGCGCGATCTGGCCACCATCATCGAGGAGATGCTGCGCCAGCGCTACGAGGGTGTGAAGAACGAGGAGGGCGTGTGGATCACCCCGGCCTTCCCGAAGCTCATCTACGTGCTGGAGGAGGACAACGTCGCCGAGGGTTCCCCGTATTTCTACCTGACCAAGCTGGCCGCCAAGTGCACGGCCAAGCGCATGGTGCCCGATTACATCAGCGAGAAGAAGATGCGCGAGTACAAGCTGTCCAAGGGCGAGGTGGAAGGCGAGGGCGATACCTACACCTGCATGGGCTGCCGCTCGTTCCTCACGCCGGACCGCTCGGGCAACGGCTATGACAACATCGCCAACGCCGGCAACTACGAGCCGGGCAAGCCGAAGTACTACGGCCGCTTCAACCAGGGCGTGGTCACCATATGCCTGCCCGACGTAGCGCTTTCGTCCTACGGCGATATGGATAAGTTCTGGAGCATCTTCGACGAGCGCCTGGAGCTGTGCCACCGGGCCCTGCGCTGCCGCCATGAGCGCCTGCGGGGCACCCTGTCGGATGCTGCGCCCATCCTGTGGCAGTACGGCGCGCTGGCCCGCCTGAAGAAGGGCGAGACCATCGACAAGCTGCTGTACGGCGGCTACTCCACCATCAGCCTGGGCTATGCGGGCCTCTACGAGTGCGTGAAGTACATGACCGGCCACAGCCACACCGACAAGGAGGCCACGCCCTTCGCGCTGCAGGTGATGCGCCACATGAACGACAAGTGCGCCGAATGGAAGGAAGCCGAGAACATCGACTACTCCCTGTACGGCACCCCGCTGGAGTCCACCACCTACAAGTTCGCCAAGGCCCTGCAGCGCCGCTTCGGCATAATAAAGGGCATCACCGACAAGGGCTACATCACCAACAGCTACCACGTGCATGTGGCCGAGGAGATAGACGCCTTCCAGAAGCTGCAGTTCGAGAGCGAGTTCCAGCGCCTGTCGCCGGGCGGCGCCATCAGCTACGTGGAGGTGCCCGACATGCAGGACAACCTGCAGGCCGTGATCCGCGTGATGCAGTACATCTACGACAACATCATGTACGCCGAGCTGAACACGAAGTCGGACTTCTGCCAGGAATGCGGCTTCGACGGCGAGATAACCATCGTCGAGGACGACGGCAAGCTGGTGTGGGAGTGCCCCAGCTGCGGCAACCGCGACCAGGACAAGATGAACGTGGCGCGGCGCACCTGCGGCTACATCGGCACGCAGTTCTGGAACCAGGGCCGCACCGAGGAGATAAAGGACCGCGTGCTGCATCTGTAGGCCTGCGGCGGCGTGCCATGAACTACGGGAACATCAAATACTGCGATATCGCCAACGGCGAGGGGGTGCGCACGACGCTGTTCGTCTCGGGCTGCACCCACTGCTGCCGCGGCTGCTTCCAGCCCGAGACCTGGGATTTCCGCTACGGCGAGGAATTCACCGACGCCGTGGCGGAGCAGATCCTGGACAGCCTGCAGCCCGCCTATGTGGATGGGCTGACGGTATTGGGCGGCGAGCCCATGGAGCCCGCCAACCAGCGGGTGCTGGCGCCCTTTCTGGAAGAGGCTGCCCGGCGCTACCCCGAGAAGACCATCTGGCTGTTCACGGGCGATGTCTACGAGGACCTTGCCGATCCCGCCAGTCCCCGGCGCACCGAGGCGACCGACCGGCTGCTGGCGGCGGTCGATGTGCTGGTGGACGGCCCGTTCATCGAAGAGCAGAAGGATATCTCGCTGCGGTTCCGCGGCTCGGCGAACCAGCGCATCATCGACATGGGCCGCACCCGCCAGGCGGGCGAGGTCGTGCCTTGGCAGGATGATGCGGTCTTCGCCGGCCGGGGTCGCTGGACCGACTGAGAGGAGCCCCATGCAGGTTGCACCGACCCTGAAGCAGAAGGTGGCCGAGGCCGCCGCGTTCATCGAAGGGCGCCTGGGAGGGCGCCGGCCCGCAGTGGGTATCGTGCTGGGCTCGGGCCTGGGGCCCTTGGCCGAGGCTATCGAGGATGCGGTGTGCATCCCCTTCGGCGAGGTGCCCTTCATGAAGACCTCCACGGCTACCAGCCATGTGGGCCGCTTCGTCTGCGGGCGCCTGGCGGGGAAGTGCGTTCTGGCCATGCAGGGGCGCCTGCACGGCTACGAGGGCAACACCCCGCAGGAGGTCGCCTTCCCCATATGGGTCATGGCGCAGCTGGGCGTGCCGGTGCTCATCACCACCAACGCCGCCGGTGCCATCAACGCCTCGTACCGGGTGGGGGATTTCTGCCTGATGAGCGACCATATCAACTTCACCGGCCGCAACCCCGTGGCGGGCACGGAGCCCGACGAGCTGGCCTTCCGCTTCTTCTCGATGGCCGACGCCTACAGCCCGCGCCTGCGGCAGCTGGCCCGCGAGGTGGCCCGGCGCGAGGCCGTGCCCCTGCAGGAAGGGGTGTATCTGGGGCTTCTGGGCCCCAGTTTCGAGACGCCGGCCGAGATACGGGCCTTCCGGTCGTGGGGGGCCGATACCGTGGCCATGAGCGTGTGCGAGGAGGTCATAGCCGCCCGCCATGTGGGCATGGAGGTGCTGGGCATATCGCTGGTGTCGAACATGGCCTGCGGCATCGAGGGCGCTTCGCCCAACGATACCGAGGTGCTCCAGGTGGCCGCCCAGCGCGAGGAGGATTTCCGCCGCCTGATCTGCGGTGTGGTGGAGGGCCTGCCGTCCTAGGCTGCTGCGCGGTTATGGAGGAATGCGGGCCGGGGCCCGGCGCCGCCCGCGGCGACTCTGCGGTGGGCTATACTTCTGGGTATCTCATGAACATCCGCCGGACACGTATACGGGGCATCGCGATATGACCAAGGAAATCATCGTCATACAGGGCAACGGCACCCTCGAGGGCGAGGTCCGCATAGCGGGGGCGAAGAACTCGGCCCTGAAGCTGATGGCCGCCTCTATTCTTGCCTGCGGCCCCTGCGTCATCCGCAACGTGCCGCTTATCTCGGATATCGAGGTCATGGCCGAGGTGCTGGAGGAACTGGGGGCCACGGTGCGCCGCAACGGCATCGAGGGCCGCGACGAGCACACCCTGACCATCGATACCGCTCCCATCGATTCGTTCGAGACGCCCTACGAGCTGGTGTCGAAGATGCGGGCGTCCATCGCCGTGCTGGGGCCCCTCATCGGGCGCTTCGGCCAGGCGCGGGTTGCCATGCCGGGCGGCTGCCAGATCGGCGCCCGCAAGATCGATATGCACCTGCGGGGCCTGGAGAGCCTGGGCGTGACCTTCGAGGTCGACCACGGCTACCTTACGGCCCGCACCCCCGACGGGCTGCATGGGGCCCATGTGGTGCTCGACTTCCCCAGCGTGGGGGCAACCGAGAACACCCTCATGGCCGCCGTTGCGGCCGAGGGCTGCACCGTCATCGAGAACGCCGCCCGCGAGCCCGAGATAGCGGACCTGGCGAATATGCTGAATGAAATGGGCGCCGATGTGCGCGATGCCGGCACCTCCACCATCACGGTGCACGGCGTGCCCCTTTCGCAGTTCCATCCCTGCGACCACACCACGGTTGGCGACCGCATCGAGGCCGGCACCTTCCTGGTAGGGGGCGCCCTGACCGGCGGCCCGGTCACGGTGCGCGGCATCGACCCGTCGTTTCTGCGCATGGCCCTGGTGAAGCTGCGCGAGATGGGATGCGTGGTGCAGGAGGGCGACGATTTCATCACCGTCACCCGCACCCGGCCGCTGAAGCCCGTGGCCATCCAGACGCTGCCCCATCCGGGATTCCCCACGGACCTGCAGGCCCAGTTCATGCTTCTGGCCGCCTGTGCCGAGGGCACGTCGGTCATCACCGAGAACGTCTTCGAGAACCGCTTCATGTTCGCAGCGGAGCTGGCCCGCATGGGGGCCGATATCGTCATAGAGGAACACCATTCCCTCGTGCGCGGCGGCCGGCCCCTGCAGGGCGCACCGGTGTCTTCCACCGACCTGCGCGCCGGGGCCGCCCTGGTGCTGGCAGGCGTGGTGGCCGAAGGCGAGACGCGCATCCACAAGATAAGCCATATAGACCGCGGCTACGAGGACTACGTGGGCAAGCTGAGGTCCCTCGGGGCCGATGTGTCCCGCGAGCTTCCCTATCGCAACCATCGCGGCACCGTGCGCCTGGGGGTCGAGTAGCAAGCTATGCCCCAGCACGGCCGGCCATATTCCTCGAAACGCTCGCGCAAGACCTCCCAGCGGGTGCAGAACCATACCGTGGGCACCCATGTAAGGCGCACCGGCGGCCAGGGGGAGCGCCGCCGGCCCGATGTGGCGGAGACCATCCGCCGGCGGGCGCAGATGAGGCGCCTGGTTGCCGGCGTCATCGGCGTGGCCATCGTATTGGGTGCGGCTATCCTGGCCGCCGTCCTGGCCTTCCGCGGCACCGTAGGCTCGTCCATGGCGCTGCGCGATTCCAACGCTGCCGAGGCGCTGTCGGCGCCCGAGGCCGGGCAACCCTATTACCTGCTGGTCTCTGCCGAGTTGGGGGCCGTGGCGGCTCCCTTGGACAATGCGGGCCCCGATGTGCTGCTGCTGGCCCGGGTCGACAATGCCGCCCAGAGCCTCTCGCTCATCAGCATCCCGCCGGACCTGCAGGTGACCCGGGACGGCAAGAGCACCGACCTGGCGGCAGTGGCCTCGCAGGGCGATGCCGAGCTGATCGATGCGGTGAAATCGTTCACGAAGCTCGATATAGCCCACTTCGTCAAGATGGATGAGGATGGCCTGGCCGCCATGGTGGAGAACCTGGGCGGCATCGACGTGGAGCTCGAGCAGGTCATCGACGACCCCCAGGCCGGCGATATCTATTTGCCGGCGGGAGCCATCACGCTGAACGGCCCCACGGCGCTGCAGTACCTGAGGGCCGACAATTTGAAGATGGGCCGCCAGGATAAGGTGGCCCATCAGCTGAAGTTCGCAACCTTGGTGCTGCAGAGGCTGTTCAACGGCAACTTCGATGCGAACATCGACGCCATCGACGAGTGCTTCCAAACCGATATGGCCCTGGCCGATATCGAGGCCGTGGCGGCTTGGTTCGCGGGCAAGGGGGCTGCGGATATCGTGGTCACCACCGTGCCCGGCTATGTGTCGGCTGCAACCAGCGTGGGCGACGGCAGCCGGGGCAGGTTCATCGGCTCGACCGAGGATTTCGCCGAGCTGGTGGCCATGCTGGAGCGCGGCGAGACGCCCCCGGCCAACACCACCGACGGCATCGAGGCAGCCGAGCCCTCCAGCGTCACGGTGGATATCCAGAACGGCACCACCATAACCGGCGCTGCCGCCCTCACGGGCGAGAAGCTGACGGGCACCGGCTTCAAGCTGGGCCAGGTGGGGAATGCCGAGCAGCAGGTGTACACCGAGACCTTGGTGATCTACAAGGACGATGGCCTGGCCCAGGCGAAGGCCGTGATCGAGGCTTTGGGGGTGGGGCGGCCCGTCGAGGCGGGATCGTACTATTCCTTCGACGGCGATGTCATGGTGATCATCGGAAGCGATTTCTCGCCCATCTCGTAGCGTTTGAGCGACCTGGGGGACGGCCCCGGCAGGGGATGCCCGGTTTCGCTAAGGCTTCGGCTGACATTTATTCATTTTTAAGTTTGTGCCTGCAGAATCGCTCAACCGGGCATCCCCTGCCGGGGCCTCGCCGTTGCTGCGAAGGGGATGGGCTTTGCGCCATATTGCGGGGAAGCGGTTACCTGGGGCGGGGGAGGGCTATGGTAGAATCGAAGGCGACGATTCGAGAGGAGATTCCCATGGTAGATAAAGACGAGGTACTTGCCGTTCTGGACATGATCCGCCCCAGCCTCATCGCCGATGGCGGCGATGTCACCCTGGTCGACATCGAGGATGACGGCACGGTTATCGTGGAGCTGACCGGCGCCTGCAAGGGTTGCCCGCTATCGGCGCTCACGCTGGCCAACGGCATCGAGCGCATCCTGAAGGAGCGCGTCGAAGGCGTTGCCCGCGTGGTGCCCGCTGCCGACGAGAACTAGGCGCCCGACCGGTGGAGCCGTTGCTGGAATGCCCCCAGTGCCACGCCCGGGCCATGGATCTGCATGATTACGAATCCATGATCGTGGTGACGGCGCGCCACGCCCTCTTCGGGCTGCGCTGCCCCCATTGCGGCAGCCGGGCTTCCAGCATGCATCCCATTCCTGCCGACATGCAGGATGAGGTGCTGTACGCTGCCGTGGAGGTAGGGGCCGGCATGGGGTTGAACGGCTGACATGCTGAACGAGTTTTACCAGGGCATCGATCCGGTGGCCTTCGCCATCGGGCCCGTGGCCGTGCGATGGTACGGCCTTGCCTATCTGGCGGGGTTCGTCCTGGCCGCCTTCGTCATGTGGCGCATCGCCCGCCGATGGTCGCTGCGCTTCGATGCCGAGGCGCTCACCACCATATTCTGCTGCGTGGTCATCGGCATCATCCTGGGTGCGCGCCTGGGCTATTGCCTGTTCTACGGCAACGGCTACTATTTCGCCCATCCCTTGGAGATACTGGCCCTCAACCAGGGGGGCATGAGCTTCCACGGGGGGCTTATGGGGGCGCTGCTGGCGGGTATCGCCGCAGCCAAGCTCACCGGTATCCCGTACCTCACCCTCGCCGATATGGGCGCCATCGTGGCGCCCATCGGCCTGTTCCTGGGACGTTGCGCCAATTTCGCCAACGGCGAGCTGTGGGGGGCGCCCACCGATGCCCCTTGGGGCGTGGTGTTCGGGGGCTCTGCGGGCATGATGCCCCGGCATCCCTCCCAGCTGTACGAGGCCCTGCTCGAGGGCGTGCTGCTGTTCATCCTGCTGTACGCCCTGTCCCGCAAGCGGCCGCCGCTGCCCCGGGGCACGTTCCTGGGGATGTTCCTTGCCTTCTACGGCATTGCGCGCTTCCTCATAGAGTTCGTGCGCGAGCCCGATGCGCAGCTGGGGTATTTGTGGGGAGGTTGGCTCACCATGGGTCAGGTGCTCTCGCTGCCGCTGGTGGCGGCAGGAGTGTTCCTGATCATCTGGGCGTTGCGCCGCAAGCTGCCCCAGCAGGGGTTGCCGTCGGCTGCGTCGGAAGGCGGCAGGGCATGACCGGCACCGCGCCATCCGCCATCCGGCGATGACGGATGATACGTTCCCGGTGTGCCTCCGTGCGACCGGCGGCTTCGGCGGGGGAGGGAAAGGATACCGCTATGGGTTTTCTCGACGATGCATCGGATTTCATCGACCGCGGGGTCTCGGCGGCCAAGGGGGCCGTATCGAACGTCGCCTGCGAGCAGCTGGGGTTCATGCGCGATTTCCGCCGTCTGTGCCGCGAGGGCGCCCAGGCCGGCTACCACGAGCGCAACGGCGGCAATGCCAGCTATCTGCTGACCGATGAGGACCTGCGGGCCGCCCGGCCGTTCTTCTACGACTACGCGAGCTCCTGGGTTCCCCTGGCTGCGCCGGTGCCGGCTATGGCCGAGGCATTCGTGCTGCTCACCGCTTCGGGCTGCTATCTGAAGAACGTCGCCGACCAGCCGGCCGAGAACTGCGCCATCGTGCAGATCGACCCCGCCGGGGCGGCGTGGCGGGCCGTCTGGGGACTGAGGGCGGGGGGCCGGCCCACCAGCGAGATAGACGCCCACATAGCCTGCCATGGTGTGCGCAGGGCCGCCGATGGGGGCGCCCGCGTGCTCTACCATGCCCATCCCGCCTCGGTGGCGGCCCTCACGGCCCTGGTGGAGCCCGACTCCCGGGCCGTGACCAACCTGCTGTGGCGCTGCCTCACCGAGAGCGTCGTCGCCTTCCCCGGCGGCGTGGCCTGCCTGCCCTGGATGGTGCCCGGCTCCGCCGCCCTGGCCGAAGCCACTGCCGGCGCCCTGGCCTCCTTCGATGCCTGCCTGTGGCAGGTGCACGGGGTGTTCGCCGCCGGCGATTCCTGCGACGGGGCCTTCGGCTTGGTCCAGGCCATCGACAAGGCCGCCGCCGTGGCGCTCCAAGTACGCGCGGTTGCCGGCGATGGCGCACCGGTCTTTCGCTTGGCCGATGGCGACCTTCGGGCGATTGCCGCCGCCTACGACCTTCCTCTGAACGAGGCTTTCCTCTAAGATTGTCTGCGGAACCAGGGGCGTCGCATGCGCCCCGCGGGCTGGAAGGCGGTTTGCATGGACAACGTCAAGCTGTACCTCGGCATCGACTACGGCGGCAATGCCGTGAAGGTGGGCCTGGTGGACGGCTTCGGCCAGCTGGCCGGCAGGACCAGCCGGCCCACGGCCCATCTGGAGGACAAGGTGGCCTGCCGTGCCTTCGCGGCCGAGATCGCCGATTACGTGCACGGCATGGGCGTCTACTCCTCGGAGCTTCAGGGCGTGGGCCTGGCCATCCCCGGCATCGCGAAGGGGGAGGGCTTCCTCACCCCCAACGTGCGCACCGATTGGCCCCTGCTCATCGACAGTCTGGCCCGGGCGCTCGGCAAAGACGGCATCGCCGTCATAAACGATGCCAACGCCGCCGCCCTGGGCGAGCTGTGGCGGGGTGCCGGCGAGAACCTGCGCTCGGTGCTGCTCATGACCATCGGCTCGGGCATCGGCGCAGGCCTGGTGGTGGATGGCAATGTGGTGTCGGGCGGCCATGGGGCCGCCGGCGAGATAGGCCATATGACGGTGGTGCCCGACGGGCGCCTGTGCAAATGCGGCCGCAAGGGGTGCCTGGAGCGCTACGCCTCGGCCCGCGGGCTGGTGCAGACCTTCCAAGAGGCATCCGAGCTGCCGGACCTCGACCGCTCCTGTTTCAGCGGGATCGAGCCGGCCCACGAGACCGATGCCCTGGCCGTGTTCAGGGCGGCAGGAGAGGAGGACCCCCGTGCCCTGTACGCCATCGCCGACGGGGCCGATAAGCTGGGGTTCGCCCTGGCCCAGGCGGCCAGCGTCATCGACCCGGCCATAATCCTCATCGGCGGCGGCCTGTCGAAGGGCGCCGATTTCTACATGGACAGCCTGCGCGGGGCCTATCGGCGGTACTGCTTCGCCGCGTGCGCCGCAACGCCCATCCAGTGCGCCACCCTGATGGGCGATGCCGGCGTGATCGGGGCTGCCCGCTACGCCATGCTGGAGAATCCCCGGGACAAGCGCCAGCGCGATTGGCTCGACCCCGATTTCGGGCTGTAGGCAGGGAAGGTGGACGCGATGCAGAATCAGACCGCAGGGCCCTGCCCCGAGCAGCCGGCCCCCGAGGTGGCCCTGGCGGCCCAGGCAGCCGCCGTCAAGCCCGATTGCCGCAGCGGCGCCGCCC
>CANOBU010000023.1 GCA_947564425.1 uncultured Eggerthellaceae bacterium | reverse complement strand
CGTCCATCAGCGCCGCCTGCGCCTGGGCCTGGGCGGCGGCCATGATCTGGTTCGCCCGCGCCTGGGCATCGCGCACGATGGCCTGGGCCTCGGCTTCGGCCTGAGCCGTGATGCGCATATAGCGGCGGTCCTGGCCGGCCGCCGTCGAGCGTTCCTGCATCTCCTGAGTGCGCAGGGCCAGTTCGTCGCGCAGGTGCTTTATCTCGCGCAGGTACTCGTCCGCCGAGCGCTGGGCGGCATAGAAATAGCCATTGGCCTGCAGTGCCGCCTCGGCAATGGATCCGACTTTGGCATTCTTGGGAAGACGGTGCGATGCGAGCATCTTCTTCAACCGGGCATTCTCTGCGCTCAGCTCGTCATAATCCTCCGAGAGCTCCACCATGAGCTCCAGGAGCTCCACGCGGCTGAGTTTCTTCATGTCTCGGTTCATGCTGCAACGTTTCTACTTGAAGGCCATGAACGACCGGACCCGCGACAAGCAGGCTGCCAGGCGTTTCACCTGGATGTATTATGGGCCATGGCGCCCTCGTTTTCAAGGAAGAATGCGCTATGCCGGCATCATCTTATACGATGCCGGAAGGCCCTATGGATATCAGGCATCCAGGCCGTAGCGCCTGTTCAACCTCTCGCCGCGCAACTCATCATCTGAAAGATCAAGGGGCTCTTTAGTATGGCAGCGATCAAAGGACCGGATTCGTCCGCGCAGATCACCCTTGCCGGCTTGCATCTTCTCCACGAAAGGGAGCCCATCATTCACTATGGCGTATTCGAACAAACCGCAAACCGCCTGTAACGGCGCGCATGAAATGTCAAGCTCAGATGCTTGAATACGAGCGCCCCAGCACCCAGGAGGCCAAAGCGGCCGGATCGTCGCACACCCAGGCGGGATGCTCGGCTTCCAGCACCGCACGCGGGAACATGCCCCACGTCACCGCCACGGTGGGACAGCCGGCACCGCCGCCGGCCTGCATGTCGAAGGGGCTGTCACCCGCATAGGGGCACTCGGCGGCAGCAAGCCCCAGCGTCTGCAAGCCGTAGGTCACCGGCTTCGGATCGGGTTTGAAGCGGTCGCAGTCATCGGAGCCTATGCAGCATGAAAGGTAAGGGGCCAAGCCGCATATCTCCAGGCCATGCCAGGCCAGGGCATGCAGCTTCGAGGTGACCACGCCCAGCTTCATGCCGGCCCCGGCCAATTCCTCCAGGCACTCCCGAACGCCGGGGAAGGCGCGCACCCGCTCGTCGTGGCAGCGGTGGTTGTACTCGCGGTATACGGCCAGCCATTCCTCCTGCGCCGCCGCATCGTCGGTGAAGTCCCTCACCTGCACCGCCAAAGGCTGGCCCACCTTGGCCATGAGCACCTCGTCGGGCAGCTGGCAGCCCAGCACCTCGCGGGTGGCATGGCGCATGCTGTCCAGGATGAGGTCGTGGGTGTCGATGAGCGTGCCGTCGTTGTCGAACAGCACCCCGCGGAATGCCGCCATGTATCCCCCTAGCGCTCGTCGGAGGCTTCGGGGGCCTCGGGGGCTCCGGTCTCCGCTTCGTCGGCCAAGGGGAAGACGGGCACCTCGGTGGCGGGCATCGGCATCGGCGCAGGCTCCGGCGCCCGGGCCGGCTCCTCGGCCTCCACAACGCGGATATCCTCCCTGATAGCCGCCGTGTCGACAAGGGGAATCACCGTTTCATCCTCAGCCGAAAGGCTTGGCGCCACGGAATCCCGGTCCGCAGATGCGTCGACAGCCGGAGCGGCGTCCACAGGAATCGTCGGGGCCGCCGGCGCAGATGCAGCAGTCGCCGGGGCCGCAACGGCCACAGGGGCAGCGGGAGCCGCAGGCGCCTCGGGGGCGCTGGCGCGGGCCGCCTCGGGCGGCTCTTGCAGCTCGAAGGGCAGCGGATCATCCTGACCGCCCCACAGGGGCACTTCGAACTGCATCGTCCAATAGCCCAAAGCCCGTATAACCACCATATGTATGAAAACCGAGGCGATACCGCCCAGATACAGCACGAAGAGCAGCAGGATGAAGCCCACCCCGCCGGCGGCCAGCAGGACCTGCAACGCCACCAGGAGTCCCTGGCTGGAATCCATCTGGGCTATCATGGCCAGGTTCTGCAAGCCCCCCGCAGCCGAGATGCCGACCGTCAGGACGATGCCGATGAACAGGGCCATAACCACGGCCATGATGCAGCCCATGATAAGCGTGAGCAGCAGGTTCATAAGGAAGATGCGCCCCATGCCCGCGCCGTCATGACGCAGCATGGCCCACATCTTCTTGAACTGGAAGCCCGCCGAAAGGCGGTTGTAGATGGCCACGCGCATGCAGCCCACCCACGAGAACACCAGCAGCACCAGCCCGACGATGAAGGCCAGCAGCGAAAGCACCGTCTTCAGGGCGGAAAGGCCCGGGTTCGATACCAGCTGGGGGCCGAAGATGGTCCACTCGTAGGTGTAAGCCTCGATGGACCCGCTCAGCAGGTTCAGCAAGGTGGGCAACACCAGGAAGGCCACGGTGAGCACCGCGATGAGCCAGCCGCGCCACCAGAACTTCCCATCGTCGTTGGCGAATATCTTCGCCGGGGCGGGCTCGTGGATTCCCCAGGCTATCTCGCGGGCCCAGCCGTACAGGTAGCTCAGGATGATTATCTGCCCCAGGATGGGGATGAAGTTCAAAAGGGCCAGCAGCAGTATCTTGCCGAACCAGCCCCGGGTATGCCTTATATCCTCCCAGGCGGATTGGAAGTAATGGATTCTCATCATGCCTCCTACAGGGTCTCTGCACGATTATGGCCGCAAAGGCCGCAAGCGGGACACATCGTTGCCGTTTTGAAGCATTGCCTTCAGGGTGTTTTCAGAATCGAAGAAGCTCCCTACAGGAACCGAGGCTGGAAACAGCGCTTCCAGCCTCGGTTCCTGTAGGGGCCGCCCGACCCGGCAGGGGCGGGCGGCATTCCCGATTATCCCTGTTACTTCAAGGTGACGGCGGCGCCGGCCTCCTCCAGGGTGGCCTTGATCTCCTCGGCCTTGTCCTTGGCAACGCCCTCCTGGATGGTGGTGGGGGCGCCCTCCACGGCCTCCTTGGCCTCCTTCAGGCCCAGGCCGGTGATCTCGCGGACGGCCTTGATCACAGCGATCTTGTTGTCGCCGAAGCCCTCCAGCACCACGTCGAAGTCGCTCTTCTCGTCGCCGGCAGCAGCACCGTCGCCGGCAGCAGCACCGCCCACGGCGGCCACGGCCACGGGGGCAGCGGCGGAAACGCCGAAGGTCTCCTCGATCATGCTGACCAGCTCGGAAGCCTCCAGCAGCGACATTTCCTTCAAAGCCTCGATGATCTCTTCCTTGGTAGCAGCCATTTCTGCAATCCTTTCTGTATGAAAGCCCGCCTTCCGGGCTCTGCGGCCCCTCGGCCGCCTCTTCCTTTAAACGCATCCGCCCTGCAGGCGGATCAGGCAGCCCTTAGGCGGCCTTCTGGCCGGCAACCTGCTTGATTGCCTGGGCAAGGCCGCTGGGAACGCCGTTGATAGACGTTGCCACGCCGCGGGCCACACCCGAGATAGCGCCGGCGATCTTCGCGAGCAGCTCCTCCTTCGAAGGCAAAGACGCGATAGCTGCGACTTCCTCGGCCGTGACGAACTTGCCGTCCATCATGCCGCCCTTCACGGACAGGGTCTCGTTGCCCTTCGCGAACTCCGTGATAGCCTTGGCTGCGGCCGCCACGTCGCCGCTGCAGAAGACGAACGCCGACGGGCCTTCCAAGATGTCGTCCATCTCGGGAGCCTCGGCTTCCTTCAGCGCGATGCGCATGATGGTGTTTTTGTACACCTTCATCACAGCACCGGCTTCGCGGATGGTGCGACGAAGGCCCTCGACCTCCTTCACCGTCAGGCCGCAGGCATCGACCACCCAC
Source organism: uncultured Eggerthellaceae bacterium (assembly GCA_947564425.1). Taxonomy (GTDB): domain Bacteria; phylum Actinomycetota; class Coriobacteriia; order Coriobacteriales; family Eggerthellaceae; genus UBA9715. The sequence goes on along the minus strand of CANOBU010000023.1, from coordinate 18,455 downwards.
ATAGCCTGCACATCGGCGAGGTCGGCCTTGATGGCCTCCATCATCTCCTGATTGCGAGCATTTGGCATAGCACACCTCCTTCTCGATAGCTCGGGTTCCGCCCTTCGGGGTGGGCCGTCGCCTCGAAAAGGAACGACCCCTGCCGAAGAACAGCAGGGGTCGCACGCATCCATCGTGTACAACCACCTCGGCGGGCCGCTTGCGCGTTTGAGCCTTTCGGCGCCTGCTGTCTTCAGTGACGGAACTATGTACAGGTTCGTGCTGCAAAAGCAGCCTTAGCAGGATACCCCTACCCGGCCGCGCCGTCAACACCTTTAGCGGAAGCGGCAGAGGGCCACGCTGGCGGTGCCGATCAAGCCCAGCACCATGGTGACGATGCCGCAGAGCATCCACTGGTCCAGGGCGGGACCCAGCAGGGCGGAAGACACCGCCGTGCCCAGGAACTGCCCCAGGCTCTGCACCAGCAAAAGCACGCCCATGCCCACCGACATGAGCTCCGGCTTGCCCAGCACCGTGGGATAGGCCGCCACGAACACCGTGGGGGTGCCCATGGCCAGAAGCCCCATGATAACCAGGGCGATCCACATCACCGGGCCCGTAAGGTTCAGCATCACGAAACAGCAGGGCCCCAGCACCAGCATGCCCAGGATGCACAGGGGCTTGCAGCGGCCCATGCGGTCCGAGATAGCCCCGAAGGCGATGGACGACACCACCGCGAGCATCATGGGAAGGGTGCTGACGATACCCGACTGGGCAGGGCTCATGCCCTGCTGCTGAAGGGCCGTGGGCGCATAGGACAATATGGTGAGCAGCACCATCTGGAAGATGGCGAAGGGCACCAGGAACAGCCAGGTGTTCGGCTTGAAGAAGACGCGCCAATCGCCGGGGCGCCCCGGATCGGCATCGGCCTCGGCTGCCACGAGGTCCACCGGGTACTCGGGCAGCTTGATGTACAGGGCGAAGATGATGCCGCCTACAGCCGTTATGAGCGCATAGCCCACCCACAGGCCGACGAACCCCACGCTGTAGTACAGCGTGGGCGTGAGCACGCCGGCGAAGGTGGCGCCCAGCATGCCGCCCAGCATGTATATGCCGGTGGCGGTACCGTTCTTCGCCGGATCGACGCACGCTTGGATCACCAGCGGCGCACAGGCCACCACGAACACCAGCGCCACACCCTCCAGGGCGCGGGTGGCCAGCAGCAGCCCCATCGTGGGCGCGAAGGCGCCCAGCAGGCCCGCGGCCACATTCAGCACCACGGCCGCAAGGATGATCTTCTTGGGTCCGAAGCGCTTGGCCAGAAAGCCGGTGGGAAGCGCCACGATGATGCCCACGAAGGTGAATATCGACATCGACCACGACGCCGTGGCGGCATCGACGCCGAACAGCGCCATGAAATCGGTCATGATGGTGGGTATCTTGTACTGGGCCATGGTAACGGCGGTGGCCACCAGGAACAGCACAGCCCCCACGCCGAAAGCGCTCTTATAGCGCCCGGACCCCCGACCCGGGGCAGCCTGGGGCGCGCGGGCCCCGGATCCATCGGTTATGGCTTCGGCAGTTTCCATTTCGCTCGCTTCCTCCTTCGAACCGGCCTCTCCTGCGGACATGAAAAGGAGCCGGCATAGGCCGGCTCCCTTCCCCGATCGCGTTTCCCTACTCGTTGTAGGGGGTGAAGAGGGCCCGGTGGGTCTTCTCGGCCACCAGCTTCGACAGCTCGTCGATGGTGCCGAAGTACAGGCAATGGGCGGGGCAGTGCATCACGCAGCTGGGCGGCTTGCCCTCGGCGGTGCGCTCGGCGCACAGGTCGCACAGGCTGGTGGGCATGGGCAGGTAGTTGTACTCCCACTTGCCGTCGGGCAGCTCGCGGGGGCCGTCCTGCAGGATCTTGATGCCGAAGTTGCCCTCGCCATCCCAATCGGCATGGGCCTTGCGGCAGGCCACCTCGCAGGTGTGGCAGCCGGTGCAGTAGTCGTAATCGACGAGAAGTCCGTATTCGATGCTCATGTTCTATCCTCTCTTAAGCCCTGTGGCTATAGTCCTTGTCCACTTCGGTCGTTGCATCCGGCTTCGAGAAGCCGTCGCCTTCGGAAACGCGAATCGAAGGCATGTCCCGGCTGTTCTCGGGCGTGCACTTGTACACCTTGCACAGCTGGTTCTTATAGGGTGCGCCATAGCCGGTCACGCCGTTGTCGCACTGGGGAACCAGGTTGTTGATGTTGGAATCGAACACGCCGTACAGCGTGGGCTCGGCGGCCTCCTTCTCGGGGAACCACCAGCCGTGGTCGGCGCGCACCACGCGGTCGTCCAGCGTGGGGTTGATGCGCAGGCGCTGGCGGCAGCGGCCGTGCTGGTTCTCTATCCAGCACCAGTCCTCGTTCTGCAGGCCCAGCTTCTCGGCCGCAGCCTTGCTCATCTCGAAATGGGGATCGGGATACAGCTCGCGGCTCATGGTCTCGGGCTGGCGGTGCTCCGAATGGAAGAACTCCACATGGCGGGCGCCGGTGGTCAGCACGAAGGGATACTCGGCCCACAGGTCCGGGCGAGAATAGGGGCTGGAATGCGGCTCGTCCCAGTCGGGCAGCGGATCGTAGCCCCACAGCTGGAACACGCTGTCGAACAGCTCGATGCGGCCCGTGGGGGTGTTGAAGCCGGGCTTGCCGTCGTAGCGGGCCAGGCCCTTCTCGTACTTGCGGTACTGGAAGTCCGGGTACGAGTACACCTCGTCCAGCAGCTGGGCATAGTCGCCGTCGTAGCCGGGGGTCTCGGTCTTCAGGATGTGGTCGGACCAGCCGAAATCGTCATCCCAGGGGAAGCGCTCGGGATGCAGGCGCTTGCCCAGCTCGGTCACGATGGTGTCATCGGACTTCACATCGGCGTAATCGCATACCTTGCGCATGCCGCGCAGAGGCACCCACCATACGCGCTGCGAATCGCGCTCGGGCGACATGGCGGCCGGCAGGAAGATGTCGGCGAAGGCCACGGCCGTCGGCGTAAGGAAGAGGTCGTTCACCACCACGAAGTCCAGCGTCTTCACGGCGCGGTAGATGCGCGGGGCATCGGCGCCCATGTTGGCGATGGGGTTGGTGGAGGTCAGCCACAGCATGCGGATGGGGTACGGCTTGCCGGTCTCGATGGCCTCCAGGATGGAATCGGAATGGGCCGTGGAGCTGAAACCGGCCTTTGCCATCAGCGGATACTCGGCGCCGATACGCTTGCCCTGAACCTCCGGCGGCAGGAAGTCATAGCCGTAGTTATAGGACACGTTCTGGCCGTAGGCGTTCTGGATGATGATGTTGCCGCCGGGCACATCGGTATTGCCGGTGACGGCCCAGATGGCATTGATGGCCTGGGCGCTGGGGATACCCCACACGGCCTGGTCGATGGGCAGGCCCCATTGGATGGCCGAGGGCCAGTTGCTGGCATAGGCCCGGGCGGCCTCGCGGATGAGGTCGGGGTCCACCCAGCAGATCTCGCCCACGCGCTCGGGAGTCCAATCCTTCACGCGCTCGGCCAGCTCTTCGAAGCCGTAGGTCCAGTTATCGATGAACTCGTGGTCGACGAGGTCCTCCCCGATGATCACGTTCAGCCAGCCCAGGGCCATGGCGCCGTCGGTGCCGGGGCGCAGGCGCAGCCAGTATTCGCTGCGGGCGGCCAGCCAGGTGAGGGACGGATCTACGGTAATCATCTTCGAACCGCGCTGCATGCAGTCCACGATCCAGTGGCCGTAGAAGTTGTCGGAGTTCGACTCCACGGCGTTGCAGCCCCAGTTGACGATGTACTTCGGCAGGCGCCACTCGGTGTTCTCCTCGTCGTAGCGGCTGGCGAACTGCTGGGACATGTCGGCGATCAGGAAGTCGCCGTTCATGGAAGCCATGGCGGCACTGCGGGGCTGGAAGCAGGACTCGCCCGACAGGAAGCCCAGGCAGAAGTTGGGGGAATCGAAGGCGGCATAGCACAGGTACGGAATCTGCCAGCAGTTGTTGCGGCCGGTACCGATCATGCAGGCGATGGACTCGCCGCCGTAATCCTTCCAGATCTCGCGCACCTTGGCCTCGATGATGTCATAGGCCTCGTCCCAGGTGATGTCCTCCCATTTGTTCTCGCCGCGCTCGCCCGCGCGCTTCAGCGGGTTCTTGGGCCGGCGCTCGCTGTTCACGATCTCCGGCATCTCAAGGCAGCGCATGCACAGCGTGCCCTGGTTGAAGCCGCAATCGGGATCGCCCTCCACCTTCTCCAGCTTGCCGTTCTTGGTGTAGTACAGCACGGCGCAGCCGTCATGGCAGCCGGGGCCGGACCACACCGTGGTGCGGGTGACGTCGTACTCGCCGTCTTTCCACTGGGACTGCCCGCGGTGCTTCTCGTAGTAATCCAGATTCATTCACGCTCTCCTCTCTCTTCCGAAGCCTGCGGCTATTCGGGCTTGTTCTCGGGATAGCCCTCGTAGCCGTTGCCGGAGCGGTTGGCGCCCTCGTAGGAGTAGCCATCCACCTCGGTCACGCGTATGGAGGGCATTTCCTTGCTGTTCTCGGGCGTGCAGGCGTACACCTGGCACAGCTGGTTGGCGTAGGGCGCGCCGAAGCCGGTGTCGTCGTTCTCGCACTGGGGAATCAGGTTGTTTATGTTGGAATCGAACACGCCGTACAGGTGCGGTTCGGCTCCTTCGGTCTCGGGGAACCACCAGCCGTGCTCGGCCCGCACCACGCGGTCGTCCAAGGTGGGGTTCAGATGCAGGCGCTGGCGGCAGCGGCCGCGCTGGTTCTCGATCCAGCACCACTGGCCCTCTTCCAGGCCGCGCTCGGCGGCGGCGGCGGGGCTCATCTCGAACAGCGGGTCGGGATGCAGCTCGCGCGAGGTGGTGCCCTCCTGGCGATGCTCGGAATGGAAGAACTCGAAGGAACGGGCGCCGGTGGTCAGCACCAGCGGGTACTTCTCGGCCAGCTTCGGCGAGCTCACCGGCGAGCAGCTGGGCTCCTTGAAGTGCGGCACCGGGTCGTAGCCCCACAGGGCGAAGTTGGAGTTCCACAGCTCGATGCGACCGGTGGGGGTGTTGAAGCCCGGCTGGCCGTCCATGCGCAGCAAACCCTTCTCGTGCTTGTAGTAGTTGAACTCGGGATAGGCCCACACCTGCTGGCAAGCCTCATCGAAAGTGCGATAGGGGATCTTGTCGTTGCACTCGTACTGCAGGATGTGGTTGATCCAGCCCACGTTGTCGTCCCACGGGAAGTTCTCGGGCTTCAGGCGCTTGCCCACCATGGTCACCAGGTCGTCATCGGAGACGCATTCCTCGTACTGGGTAACCTTCTTCATGGTGCGGTTGGGCACCCACCAGCAGCGCTGGGAATTGCGCTCGGGCGACATGGCGGCCGGCAGCACCAGGTCGGCGAAGGCCACGGCCGTCGGCGTCATGAACAGGTCGTTCACCACCACGAAGTCCACGGACTTCAGGGCGCGGTACACGCGCGGGGCGTCGGCGCCCATGTTGGCGATGGGGTTGGTGGAGGTCATCCACACCATGCGGATGGGGTACGGCTCGCCGGTCTCGATAGCGGCCAGCACGCTGTCGGCATGGGCCGAGGAGCTGTAGCCGGCGCGGGACAGCAGCGGGAACTCCGCCCCCAGCTTCTTCCCCTGCATCTCGGGGGACAGCAGCTGGTAGCCGTAGCCGTAGGACAGGTTCTCGTCGAAGGCGTTGCGGATGATGATGTTGCCGCCGGGGTTGTCCACGTTGCCCGTGATGGCCCACAGGGAGTTCACGGCGTCGGCGGTGGCGGTGGCGTTGGTGGTCTGGTCGAGCTTCAGGCCCCACTGGATGGCCGCGGGGTTCGCCTTCGCATACATGCGGGCGGCACCCACGATGTCATCGGCCTTCACCCAGCAGACCTCGGCGGCCTTCTCGGGGGTCCACTCGGCAGCGGCCTCGGCCAGCTCCTCGAAGCCGTAGCACCACTTCTCCACGAAGTCGTGGTCGTAGAGGTCCTCGCTGATGATCACGTTGATCATGGCCAGGGCCAGGGCCGCGTCGGTGCCGGGGCGCACGCGCAGCCAGTACTCGCTGCGGGCGGCCAGCCAGGTGAGGGCCGGGTCGACGGTAATCATCTTCGAGCCGCGCTGCATGCAGTCCACGATCCAGTGGCCGTAGAAGTTGTCGGAGTTCGACACCACGGCGTTGCAGCCCCAGTTGACGATGACCTCGGGGCAGCGCCATTCGGTGTTCTCCTCGTCGTAGCGCAGGGCGAACTGCTGGGACATGTCGGCGATCATGAAGTCGCCGTTCATGGAGGCCATGGATGCGCTGCGGGGGCAGAAGCAGGAGTCGCCGGCCAGATACCCCATCGAGAAATTCGGGGTGCCGAAGGCGGCGTGGGCCATGTAGGGGATCTGGTCGCAGTTGTTGCGGCCGGTGCCGATGTGGCACACGATGGACTCGGGGCCGTAATCGCGCCAGATGGCACGGACCTTCTCCTCGATGATGTCCAGGGCCTCGTCCCAGGTGATCTGCTCCCATTTGTTCTCACCGCGCTCGCCCGCGCGCTTCATGGGATGGCCCAGGCGGGTGGGGTTGTTCACGAACTCGGCCATCTCCAGGCAGCGCATGCACAGCGTACCCTGGTTGAAGGGGTTCTCGGGGTCGCCCTCCACCTTCTCGAGCTTGCCGTCCTTGGTGTAGTACAGCACACCGCAGCCGTCATGGCAGCCGGGGCCGGACCAAGCGGTGGTGCGGGTGACGGTGTACTCGCCGTCTTGCCACTCGACCTCCCCCTTGTGCTTCTCGTAGTAATCCAGGTTCATAACGTGCCTCTCTCCTTCTCTCGCGTACTTTTCCCGTCATCTATCGTTGAGGGCGGGCCCGGGAAGGGGCCCGCCGTCGAACACGGTGCCGGGCCTTAGGCCTCGGTGGCGCGCATCTTGGTGACGGCGGCCAGCACGATGTACAGCACGCCGCAGACGATCACGCCGATGCAGCAGGGCATCATGAGGTCGTGGTACATGGCCGGGCCCAGCATGGGGTTCAGGCCCAGAAGCGCGGTCATCATCGTGGCCACGGGCGTGGCCAGGAAGCAGCCGGCCTGATGGAAGGCGGTGAACACGCCCATGGTCTTGGTGGCGGCGCCGATGGGCACCAGGTTGGTCAGGATGTTGGAGGTACCGGGGATGATGATGGCGAAGCCCCAGTGACCCACCAGGAAGCACACGATGTACATGATCATGTTGCCCTCGCCGGGAGCAGGCGCGAAGATGGCGCAGCCGGCGAAGATGATGCCCAGCCACAGGCAGGCGACGGGCATGAGCCACTTGCGCAGCAGCTTATAGCAGGGGCCCAGGGTGAAGCCGGACAGCATGCCCACGACGGTCATGGCCGACAGCAGCATGCCGGACTGGCCGGCATCGGCGCCGAAGGAGCTGGCCATGATCATGGAGCAGTACAGGATGGTGGGCATGGCCAGGGCGCAGGCGCAGGTGAGCAGGATCACATAGGGCCACACGATGGCAGGGATCTTGGTGTCGACCTCGGCGCCCTCGGCGGCGGCGATCTCCTTCTCCTGCTCGATATCCTTCGGCGGCTCCTTCAGCATGGTGGCGACCAGGACCAGCGGGATGATGCCGATCAGATATACCAGGAAGGTGTGCTGCCAGCTGACCAGGGCCAGATAGCCGCCGGCCAGCTCCATGAAGATGGTGCCGATGTTGAAGAAGGCCATGCCGACGCCCAGCCAGGTGGCGCGCTGACCCTCGTTGTGGATCAATTTGAAGGTAAGGGCGGACGCCAGCGGGTAAGACCAGCCCACAGCCACACCGAAGATGAAGCGGAACACCAACAGCGTGGCGAACGGGACATCGTTGGGAAGGAAGAACGGGGCGATGCCCGAAACGATGTAGCACACCATGGCGATGAGGATGGTGGTCTTATATTTGATGAAACGCCCGGTCAGGATTCCCGAGAGGATGCCGGCCGGGATCATGCCCAGCGCAACCATGGAAACCACGTAGCCGATATTGGGGCCCGCCTCGGGGAAGTTCATGGCCATGGTGGCCATGCCGGCATTCACGCCGCCCTGGGATGCGCCCAATGCGAAAATCGAAAGAATAGGTATCATCGCGATACCGATGCCCTTTTGCACATTCTCTTTCACTTCTGATCTCCTCCTCGTATCGAACCGATTGTTCTGCAAGACCTGGTTTTCCTGATCCACCCCCTTCTGCATGCAGAAATCCCCAATGTCCCCAAGGATAGAAAGCGCATGGCGCATGGGGGAAATAGCAAATGCGCGGTCAGCTAAGCAGAATCGGAAAAGCGATATTATCCTTCAAACGCTCCTCTATGCGGTTTTGGAATGCGACCATTTCCAATCAGGCACGATATAATCCACCCGGGGATTTCCTTCCTTGCTTCAAGATAATGAGGGAGGGGGGTCGACGAGAATGCGCATCGACCATCTTGAAGAGTTCGTCGCACTGGCCCGGTTTCTCAGCTTCACCGAAACTGCGAGCAAACTGAACATGTCCCAGCCCACGCTGAGCAAGCACATCAACTCGCTGGAGCGCGAGCTGAAAGTACCCTTGTTCTCGCGCAACGGCACCTCGCTCGCCCTTACGAAAGCGGGGAAGCTGGTGCTCCCCCATGCCTTCGAGATACTGGAAGCCCGCAAGCAGATGGATGTTGCCGCCAAGCAGGGTGCCAGCATGCTCACGCCGCGCCTCACCATCGGCGGCAATGTGGGCCTGAAGACGGTGCTGGAGCGCATCAGCCTGATGGCCCAGCGCTTCACCGAGAAATACGGCGTCGATATCATAGAGATGAACGATATCGAAGCCGACCCGCGGGCCACTATCAACCTCAGTTGCGACAGCGCTCCGGATTTCCTCTTCCTGTATATCGACGAGACCGACGAGATGGAAGAGGATACCGAAGTGCAGCAAGTGGCCCGGGTGCCGTTGTCGGTGGTGGTGAACAAGAACCACCGGCTGGCCCGCCATGAAAGCATCACCCTGGATGACCTCGGGAGCGAGACGTTCATCAAGCTGGAAGGGAACTTCGTCAGCGGCTCCTGGCGATTCATCGAGGGCGCCTGCCTCGATGCCGGCTTCACCCCCATCTGCCGCCATGTGTACTTCCCGCGGGTCACCGATTTCCTGAAGATCACCTTCAACCTGAAAAACGAGATCCTGGTGCTCACCACCGATTACGTCCAGCAGTACAGCGCATTCATCTCGGACAACTGCACGGCCATCCCCCTTGCCGATGCACGGGCCTACATGCCGCTGGCGGTGATGTATTCCATGAGCAACAACAATCCGCTGATCGACGAGGCCCTGGAGATAATCCTGGGCAACGACCCCGAGGAGGACTAGCGCCATGCCATGCTATCCCTGCAACCATTGCAACAAATGCGGCATATTCTCGCTGCGCCTGGAGCTCACCTGCAACACCTGCGGCGCCGACGTGCTGGCCGGCGCCAGCGTGTGCCCCGGCTGCGGCACCCCCTACGCCGGCAACACCACCCGCGGCGGCATCGGCAAACCCGAAGGATCCGAGGACTACTACACGAAACTCGAGGAGAGCCAGGGCATCGACGCCCACCGCGTAACCGACATGGGCGCTTTGGGGTAGCGGCGGCGATTCCTTCCGATAGCGCGCCCGCGCCGCTGGCAGCGGACGGGATACGCCGCGGCATCGCCCGTCTAGGCGATGGGGAACAGGATGAATGCGGCCACGGCCAGGATGATGGCCGCGACGATGGCGGCTATGGTAATCTTCATGGCCCGCTTGCTGGGGGGATAGAGCGCCTCGTCCTTCGAGAGCACCACGGGTTTGCGTTCCCGGCCGCCTGCGTTGCCCTGCTGCTTGTCTGCGGTCATGGCTGCCTCCTTGCCCTTCTCGTATCCTGCTTCCCATGGTACGCCATGGCCGCCCCCGACAGGGACAGGAAATGGCCCCTGCGCCTCGATGTGCCATATTGGAATGGGCCTATGCCGAACAGGGGCGCTCCCATGATGTTTCGTAAACGGGCGATGCCCGTTGGTCGGAATTCGACCTATGCGGTTCGAATCCCCTATCGTCTGCATGGCTCCCATAAGGGGGGCAAACCGACTAAGAGGAGGGGAAGTATGGGTACAGAGTTGAACCGCAGGAGCTTCTTGAAGGGCACCATGGCATTCGGTGCCGTGGCCGCTACGGGGGCCTTGGCGGCCTGCAGCAGCAACAGCGCCGGTTCCGCATCGGCAGCTGCCGCATCTTCGGCTGCCGCATCGGCGGCAGCTTCGGCCGGCAGCGCCTCGGCGGCTGCTCCCGAGGTGGGCGCCAAGTACGCCCAGGGCCCGCAGATGGCCGATGTGCTGAAGTGCCCGGTTGCCGCCGATGCCCAATGGGAGCTCGTGGCCCACGTGGAGAACACCGGTATCCTGGAAGGTATGAACTGGCATGACGGCACCCTCTGGTTCATCGACGTGGCCTCTTCGCGGATCTTCAAGCTGGACGATAACGGCGAGGTAGTGGAGGTCTACAACGATCCGGAGAAGAAGGCCATGCCCAACGGCGCCAAGTTCATCGACGATGACACCATCCTGCTGTGCGACCGCGCCCAGGGCCTGTGCACCTATACCATCAGTACCGGCGAATACAAGGTCATCCAGGATTCTTTCGAGGGCAAGAAGTTCTTGGGTCTGAACGACCTGGTGCTCGATGGCGCCGGCGGCGCTTATTTCACCGATCCCGGCCAGTCCGATTACTTCAATAACGAGGGTGCGGTCTACTACGTGAACTACGGCGATGGCAGCTATTCCATCGAGAAGATCGTCTCCACCGCCGCCTACCCCAACGGCATCACGATATCCCCCGACGGGCTGTTCCTGTATATCGCCGAGTTCAATACGAATTCGATCATCTGCGTTCCCTCCAAGAACTACACCGATGCCAAGGACACCCCCTATGTGTTCGCCCGCCTGACCGGCGGCCATGGTCCCGATGGCGTGCTCACCGATGCCGTCGGCAACGTGTATGCGGCGCATCTGAACGCCAAGGAGGTGGCCATGGTGGACAACGCCGGTTGGCCCATGCCCTCCATCCGCCTGCCGGAAGCCGCCTCGCCGCTGGTGAGCAACCTGCTGATCGCCGAAGGGTATCTGTATGCCTGCGACTTCGGCGGCAAGAACATCTGGAAGATCCCCATCAGCGCCGAGCCCAATCCCTTGGCCTAAGCGGTCCGCCTCGAACGGGGTTTATGCCAAAGCGGCATAGGGCTGGTTCGCTCCAGGCATTTTATCTATGCAACCGACCGGCCCTAAACTTGATAGCAGGTCATACACCGGCAGAACCGATGATAGGAGGAAGGTATGCCCAAGCTGGAAGTGGTGGCTCACGAGTACGATGAGGCCACCGGGATCGACAAGTACGTGTTCAATCCGGGCAACATGGAGGCCCTGGTGAAGGTCGTCGTCGAAGGCGGCCAGCCGGAGGTGCTGCTGGGTGTGCAGGCTATGGCCGTGCAGCAGGACGTCGTGGGCGAGCCCGTGTGGACCAAGTGCGCCAACCCGGCCATCACCGAGATCGCCTTGGAAGAGTGGAAGATGCGCCAGTAGAGCTGACGTTTGAGAATCGAAAAAGAAGGGGGCCATCAGGCCCCCTTCTTTTTGGTTTACCTCGTCCGGATCCCAGCAGGCTAGGCTGCCTGGGCGGCAGCCGATGAGGCTGACGCAGCGTCGGATGAAGCCGTGGCCTCGGCCGCCTCGCGGCCCTGCTCGGCCACCTCCTCTTCGGTGGCAACGCCGCTGCCGTCATTGGACCCCACGGCCTCTGCCGCCTCCGGTTCCCGTGCGGCGTCGGAGCCCTTGCCGTCGCCTATCTCGCTCACGGTGTTCACGGGGTCGTTCTCCACATAGCTGAACGTTATGCTGTCGCCCGGGCCGTACCCCACGATGCCCACGAGACCCGGCAGCACGAAGTCGTAGATCGCATCATCGCCCGCCAGCGTGACGTAGAAGTGCGAGTTGCCCTCTATCACCGCCTGGTAGATGGTGCGTATGGTGCCCGAGGCGGTGGCATAGGTGCCCGTCTCGGCCAGGTCCTCGGTGGTTATGGCCCCGTTGGTGGCCAAAAGCGTCTCGTAGGATTTCTGGCATTCGGCCACGGTGTCTCCCACAGCCACGTTCTGGTAGCGCTGTATGTCTATCATGGCGAACTTCTTCACCAAGCCGGCACCGTCCTTCAGCGCCATGAAATAGGTGGGCTGGTTCGCCACGTTCAACAGAAGGGGGAAGGTGGCCGTATAGCGCAGGTTCTGCACCTGGCCCTCGGCCGATTCCATAGCCGAGTCCTCGGTGGCGCCGGCCACGGCATAGTAGTGCGATTCGGCCGTGCGCTGGTTCACCAGCACGAAGCCCACGATGGAGTTATCGGCTGTGGCGGAGGTCACGCCCGTGTACACCCACACGTCATCGTCCTTGGCGATGTAGTTGTAGCCCAGGGTGCCATCGGTGCCGGGGGTGGTCTGCACCACGCCCGCCTGGCCCAGCCACGAATTGAACCAGCCGTCCATATAGCGGCCCGACCAGTTGTACTGGCGCAGCAGCAGCTCGGCCGGGAACACGCGGTCGACCCACTGGGGCACATCGCCCACGGCCACCTCGGTGCACTCGCCGGTCGAAGCGTTGCACAGCACCACGCGGCTGATGGTCTCGCCCCCGAACAAGCCGATGGTGTATTCCCGCACCGGGCAGATCCACCAGGGCTGGCCGTCTTCGTCTATCTCGAAGGATTTCTCATCGAAGATGTAGAAGGGGTATTTCAGCTGCACGTAGCGGTCGATGTTGCGCGCCAGGGGCTCGCTGGCGGTGTACTTCATGCCCTGGCCCTCGGGCAGGCGCACTATCTCGGCGTCCTGGTTGGTCATGTTCACCAGCGCATAGGCCGGGATGCCCTGCTCGCGGTTGGTGAGCCATTTGAACAGGTCCGCATAGCCCAAGGGCGACACGCGCACCGGCACGCCGCCGTAGTTGATCTGGCTGTACAGGTTGCTCACCTCGAACTGGCTGACGTACTCGGGGATGGAGCCCATCTCGCGGTTGCCCAGCAGGATGGCCGAATCGCGGTCGATGATGGGCACCTGCTCGTAGTCGACCTCCTGGATATCCTGGGCGAAATCGGCTGTGTCGGTCTGCAGCACATGGGCGTATTTCTCGGCATTGCCGGGGAACAGCGAAAGCGAGGCGATGGCGCCGCAGATGCCCACCACGGCGATGGCGATGGGCACGAACGACAGCCACTTGAACGTCTTGGACTTGCCGGGGCTGGGATCGAGCTTGCTATCGCCGGTCTCGTAGCGGCGCGAGCGCCCCCGCAGCACCAGGAAGCAGGGCAGCAGCACCAGGATGGCCACGAACATCCAGCAATCCACGCTGTTGATGCTTATGGGCGGATGGAACCACCAATAGGCGGCCGCTATGATGATGAGCGCCACGATGACGGCGATGATGATGGTGCGGCGGCTCCAGGAGGCCATGTGGTCGCGCATGGATCCGGCGAACTCCACCGTGGGCGGCTTGTTCGACTCGCCGCCTTTGCCGCCGTTGCCTCCCATGCCCCCGAAGAGGCCGCCGAAGAAGGGGTTGCCCCCGAAGGGCATGTCCCCGCGGGAGCCGGAGCTGCCGTTTCCGGCTGCCCCGCCGGCCGAAGCACCCGCATCGGCGGGGTCATCGCTGATCTTGCCGACATCGGCGCCGCTCTTCTTCAGAGCCTCCAGAAGGGACTCGTAACCTGACTGAGCCATAGTTTCTCCTTACATCAACGAGCGCAGCACGTATTGGAGTATACCGCCATGGGTGAGATATTCCCCTTCCGTTGGCGTATCGACACGAACCGCCGCCTGGAAAACAGATGCGGTGCCATCGGGACGCCGCGCCGTCACGGCAACGACGGCCGGATCCGGCAGGCCGGCCGAGAAGTCGATGGGGCCGATGGTGATGGTCTCATCGCCCGCAAGCCCCAGCGACTCCGCGCTCTGCCCCTCCTGGAACTGCAGGGGCAGAATGCCCATCCCGATGAGGTTCGAGCGATGGATGCGCTCGTAGCTCTCGGCTATCACCGCGCGCACGCCCAGCAGCAGCGGGCCCTTGGCCGCCCAATCGCGGGACGACCCCGAACCGTACATCTTCCCGGCCACCACCACGGCATCGATCCCCTCGCGACCGTAATGCTGCGCCGCCTCGAACAGCGGCACCGTCTGCCCGGCCAGGAAATCGGTCGTCCAGCCGCCCTTGCGGCCGCCGGCCAGGCGGTTCTCCAGCTTCACGTTGGCGAAGGTGCCCCGCATGAGCACCTCGTGGTTGCCCCGGCGCGAACCGTAGGTGTTGAAGTCGGCCGGTTGCACCCCCTGCTGCGCCAGGTACCGGCCGGCGGGGGTATCGGCGGCGAAGGAGCCGGCGGGCGATATGTGGTCGGTGGTTATGAAATCGCCCAGCAACGCCAATATGCGGGCATCGCGGGGCATCGGGGCGGCCACGGGCTGCACGCCCATCGATTCGAAGTAAGGGGCCTTGCGCACATAGGTGGAATCGGGGTCCCAGGGGAACAGGTCGTCGCTGGCGGCGGGCAGCCCCTGCCACGCGCTGCTGCCTTCGAACAGGCCGGCCGCCCCCTCGCGGTAGAGGTCGGCGGTCACCCAGCGCTGCAGCAGCTCCTCGATCTCGGCCGGATCGGGCTGCAGGTCGCGCAAGTACACCGGCCGCCCGTCGGCGCCCGTGCCCAGCGGTTCGGACTCGAAATCGAAATCGACGGTGCCGGCCAGGGCGTAGGCCACCACCGCTGCCGGGGCCATCAGGTAGTTCTGGGACACATCCGGCGAGATGCGCCCTTCGAAGTTGCGGTTGCCCGACAGCACGCTTGCCAGCTCCAGGCGGTCGGCCGCAGACCGCAGCCCCTCCTGGATGGGCCCCGAATTGCCGATGCAGCTCATGCAGCCGTAACCGCAGGTATGGAAGCCCACCGCCGCCAGGGCCGGCAGCAGGCCGGCACGCTCCAGCAGCAGCGCCGTCGCATGGCTGCCCGGAGCCAGGATGGTCTTCACCCAGGGCTTCGCCTTCAGGCCCGCGGCAGCCGCATTGCGGGCCAGAAGGCCGCAGGCCAACATCATACGCGGGTCGGTAGCGGTCGTGCAGCTGGTCACCGCCGCAATGGCGATGGCCCCATGGGAGACTTCCCACCCATCGCCATCCGCCGGCACCCGCACGGTATCGCGGAGGTCCGCCCCGCGCTCGGCGCACACCTGGCGGAACCGCTTCTGCAGGCCGCCGAGGGAAACCCTGTCATGGGGCCGCGAAGGGCCGGCTGCCGAGGGCTCGATAAGGCCCAGGTCTATATCTACCACGCGGCTGTAGCGGCGCTCGCGCCCGTCGGCCCAGAAACCCTGGGCCTTGGCATAGGCCTCGACCAAGGCAACCTGGTCCCCGCTGCGCCCGGTGAGGCGCAGATAGTCCAGGGTGCGGTCATCCACCGGGAACAGCATGCACGTGCTGCCGTATTCCGGCGTCATGTTGGCTATGCAGGCGCGCTGGGTGGCGCTGAGCGAGGCCGCACCGGGGCCGAAGCACTCCACGAAGCAGCCCACCACGCCGACCTGGCGCAGCTTCTCGGCGAACACCAGGGCTGCATCCATAGCCTGCACGCCTGCGGACAGGCGCCCTGTCAGGCGCACACCCACCACGGGGGGCACCAGGATGGTTATGGGCTGGCCCAACGCGGCCGCCTCGGCTTCGATGCCGCCGACGCCCCAGCCCAGGATTCCCAGGCCGTTGGCGGTGGGGGTATGGGAATCGGTGCCCACTACGGTATCGAAGTAGGCCAGCGGGCGCCCATCGGCATCGGCCGGCCCCTCCATGACCACCGAGGCGAGGTTCTCGATATTCAGCTGATGGCAGATGCCCTGCCCCGGCGGCACGATGCGCACGTTGTCGAACGACCCCTGCGCCCATTTCAGGAAGCTGTAGCGCTCGCCGTTGCGCTGGAACTCCAGGGCCTCGTTGGCCGCGCGGGCACCGGCGCAACCGGCCTCGTCGGCAATGACCGAGTGGTCGATGACCAAGTCGCAGGGTACCTGGGGGTTTATCTTCGATGGGTCTCCACCGAGGTCGCAGCAGGCCTCGCGCATAGCAGCGAAATCCACGAATACGGGCACCCCCGTGAAATCCTGGAACAGCACGCGCGCCGGGCTGAAGCCCACCTCGCCGCCGGCTGCGCCCGCGCGGGCAGCTTCCATTATGCGGTCGGCCCAAAGCTGCGCCTCTTCGCCATCGGCGGCGCAGCGCAGCACGTTCTCGAGCAGTACCGCCAGGGAATAGGGCAGCTCATCTGCCCCCGGCACCGCTGTAACGGGATAATAGGCGTACTCGCGCCCTCCGGCGCTGAGCACCGCGGTCGTCCTTCGATCCTCTGCCATGCCTAGGCCTCCGCTTCCATGGTCTCTATAAGATTGTCGGTGAACTCGCTGCAGCGGGCCGCGGGAAGATCGCTGCCGGAAGCCCAGCGGATATCGCCCGTCAGGCATTCGCCCCGGGCATACACGCTGCGGATGGCCCGCCGGATGCGTTCGGCAGCCCGGCGTTGGCCGATGTGGTCCAGCATCATGGCGGCCGAGAGTATCTGGGCCGTGGGGTTCGCCTTGTCCTGACCGGCTATATCCGGCGCCGAACCATGGACGGCCTCGAACACCGCGCAATCGTCGCCGATGTTGGCCCCCGGCGCCAGGCCCAAACCGCCCACCAGCCCCGCAGCCAAATCGCTTGCTATGTCGCCGTACAGGTTGGGGAACACCACCACGTCGAACTGCTGCGGGTCGATCACCATGTTCATGCAGAAGGCGTCCACGATCTTGTCATCGAATTCCACGCGTCCGGCATACTCGGCAGCCACCGCCCGCGCCTCGGCCAGGAACAATCCGTCGGAATGCTTCATGATATTCGCCTTATGGACCGCCGTCACCTTATGGCGCCCATTGGCCAGGGCGTATTCGAAGGCCCAGCGCACGATGCGCTGCGAGGCGGTGCGCGAGATGGCCTTGATGGAAATACCCGAATCGGACCGGATGATGCCGGCCCCCTCGTCCTCGCACAGGGAGATCAGCCTTGCAGCCCCATCGCTTCCCTCCTCGAACTCCACGCCGGCGTAGAGATCCTCGGAATTCTCGCGCACGATGACCAGGTCCACATCCTCGTAGCGGCTGCCCACTCCCGGCAGCGATACCACCGGCCGCAGGCATACGTACAGGCCCAGTTCTTTACGCAGGGCCACGTTCACGCTGCGGAAGCCCGTGCCCACCGGTGTGGTAACGGGTCCCTTTATGGCCACGCCGTTGCGCCGGCATGCCTCCAGGGTGGAATCGGGCAGCGGGGTTCCGAACTCCGCGATGCAGGCTTCCCCTGCAGGGGCGATTTCCCAGTCGATCGCGGCACCGGAGGCCTCCACCACGCGCTGCATGGCGGCAGAGGTCTCGACGCCGATGCCGTCGCCGGGGATAAGGGTTACGGTTTGCATAGGCACAGATGGCTCCTGTCTTCTGTTCGGCGGGATATAGCCCCCAATTATAGAGAAAGCGAGGCCGCCGGGCAGCCTCGCTCTCCTATTCGCAACCGCTGGGGCCGCGAGCGTATTCTATTTCAGGTTATCCACGATCTGCTGGGCCCGCCGCCGCAAGGTGCCCTTGCCATTGCCGGCATCGAAGGCCATGCGATCGGCCAAGGCATCCTTCACCTCCTGGCTCAACTTGCCGGCAGAGAAGTCGACGAGCGCCACCAGCATGTCGTTGAATTCAAGGTCGCCATGGTAGCACTGGATGCCCTCGTCGATGAGGGGCCAGGTCTTATCGGATCGGGCGGCGGTGGTGGAGCCGTAGCGGCACAGGAAGCGCATGGCGGCCAGGCGCACCGGCCCGCTCTCCTCGTCGAAGAGCGCCGTCTCGGCATCGTTGAGGGCCTTCCCGCACGACCGGGAATCCAGCTCTATCATAAGCGACAGGGATTCCAGCGATTCCCAACGGGTCTGGGCTTCGGGCCTGCTCAGGGCATCGATCAGATTATCGATATAGGGAACGAGCGCCTGCGGGTCCGTCTTGGATACCTGCTTCAGCACGGCCGCAGCCTGCTGGCGCTCCCGCCGCGAAGAGCTCTCCAACCGATCGACCTGCTCCTTCAACAGGGCCTTATCGCCCAAAGCCGCCTCTGCCGCGGCCTTCACTTCGTCGCTGCGCTCGCTCACGATACCCTCTTCTCCATAAAAGGTGCCATCTTTGATCCCTTCGATTATAAGGAAACGGGGGCCCGGCAAAGCCGAACCCCCGTCAAATCCCCCATAAAACCAAACCTAATAACCGCTCCCGTCCGGCTCCCGCGCAGGGCGCCCGCAAGCCCCCCGCAGGCCCGCGGCCCGGGGGCGTGCCCGCAGGGGTTCGGCGCAGTAAACCCCGGAG
>CANOBU010000022.1 GCA_947564425.1 uncultured Eggerthellaceae bacterium | reverse complement strand
GGAAGTCCACGTTGTTGTCGGCATGCACGCCGCCGTTCAGGATGTTCATCATGGGGGTGGGCAGCAGATGGGCACCCACGCCGCCCACGTACTTGTACAGGGGCAGCGCCGCCTCCTCGGCAGCGGCCTTGGCCACAGCCAGGGAAACGCCCAGGATGGCGTTGGCCCCGAAGGCACCCTTGTTGTCGGTGCCGTCCAGGGCGATCATGAACTCATCGATGGCACGCTGGTCGTCGGATTCCATGCCGATGAGCTCGTCGGCTATCTCGCCGTTCACGTGGTCGACGGCATTCAGCACGCCCTTGCCCAGGTAGCGGTCCTTATCGCCATCGCGCAGCTCCACCGCCTCAAAGGCACCGGTCGATGCACCGGAGGGAACCATGGCCCGCCCCGCTGCCCCGCTCTCCAGGACAACTTCGACCTCCACCGTGGGGTTGCCGCGGGAATCCAGCACCTCGCGCCCGTACACATCGACGATCATGCTCATAGCATTGCCTCCTGTTGGGTCGGTTATAGCACAGCCCCACCATATTACCAAAAGAAGCGAGCGGATACAGGCCGTCCGGCAACCTGCCGGGGCAAGGCGCCCCGTGCAGGGGGATATGCCGGCCGGGGAAGCGAATTGGAGATGCGTTGAACTATACTGTATAACCTGCAATCAGGCGGTACACTGTACTGCTGTTATAGAAGACGGCAAGGAGACCCGGGCATGGAGATGCTCGCAGATGCGCTTTCGCTCATAATGCAGCCCTGCTACGACCTGACCGGCAACTGGTGGGTCGCCATACTGCTGTTCACCGTCATCGTGAAGGTAATCCTGATGCCCCTGGCCCTGTGGGTGCAGAAGAACGCCATCGTCATGGTGCAGATCATGCCCGACCTCAATCGCCTGAAGATCAAGTATTTCGGCGATTCCGAGGCCATAGGCGAGCGCCAGAGCCAGCTGTTCAAAGAGAAGCGCTACCACCCCATGCTGTCGCTGATACCCCTGGCCATCCAGATAATCATCCTGTTCGGCCTGGTGGATGTGATCCACCGCATAACCGACAACGGCGCCCCGGGCACGGAGTTCCTGGGGCTCGTGCCCTTCGAGGACGGCGGCATCTCGTGGATCATGCCCATCCTGGCGGGCCTGTCGGCCATATTGCTGGGTTTCGCCCAGAACCGCATCAACCCCCTGCAGCGGGAGCAATCCCGGGCCGAGAAGAACACCACCAACGGGCTCTCCATAGCGCTCTCGTTCGTATTGGGCGTATTCGTGGCCTGCGGCATGGCCTTCTACTGGATCTGCTCGAACCTCACGGCCATAGCCGTGCAGGCCATCTGCAATATATGCATCAAGCCGGCCAAATACATCGACTACGACGCCCTGAACCAGACCCGCGACGAGCTGGAGGCCCTGAACTCCCTGGATAAGGATGGCCGGAAGTGGTACCGGCGCAACCCCCTGGCCAAGCGCGAGAAGAGGGATTACAAGCGCTTCTTCAAGATAGTCGGCAAGCACCTGGTGTTCTATTCCGAGAAGAGCGGCTTCTACAAGTACTTCCAAGGAGCCATCGAATGGCTGCTGGCCAATTCCACCCTGTGCATCCACTACATCACGAACGACCCCGATGACAAGATCTTCGAACTGGCCGAGCGCGAACCGCGCATCTTCCCCTACTACATAGGCGAGAAGAAGGCCATCACCCTTATGATGAAGATGGATGCCGATGTGGTGGTGACCTCGCAGGAGGATCTGGAGAACTACTACATCAAGCGCTCCTATATCCGCGACGATGTCGAGTACGTGTTCATGTTCCATCACATGACCTCCACGCACCTGACGGCGCTGGAATTCAGCTACGACCACTACGACACGCTGCTGTGCGCCGGCCCCCACCAGATGCAGGAGATACGGAAGGCCGAGGAGATGCGCGGGCTGCCGGCGAAGAACCTGGTGGAATACGGCTACGACCTGCTGGACCGCGAGATAGCTCAGGTGCAGGCCCTGCCCGCCGGCCGCAGGAACGAGCGGCCCATGGTGCTGATCGCACCCTCATGGCAGGAGGACAACATCCTGGATACCTGCATCGGCCCCATGGTCGATTCGCTTTTGGGCGGCGGCTACCAGATCGTGCTGCGGCCGCATCCGGAGTACGTGAAGCGCTACCGCCCCCGCTGGGATGCCATCAAGCAGCGCTATGCGGGGCTGCCGGAGACCGAGCTGCTTTTCGACGATGATTTCAATTCCATATCCTCGATCTTCGATGCCGACGTGCTGGTGACCGACTGGTCGTCCATCACCTGCGAGTTCTCCTTCAGCACCCTGAAGCCCTCGCTGTTCGTGGACACGCCCATGAAGGTGGGCAACCCCCATTGGGAGGAACTGGGGATCGAGCCCACCGACATTACGCTGCGCAACCGGATCGGCGTATCCGTGGCGCCGGACGATGCCGCCGGCTTCGCCGCAGCCGTGAGGGATATGGTGGACGACCCGCAGAAGTGGAGCGAGCGCATCGAAGAGGTGCGCAACGGGTTCATCTTCCACCTGGGCGACAGCGCCCGCTATGCCGGGGAATACCTGCTGTCCGCCGTGCTGCGCCAACAGGAGGCGCGGCAGCAGCGCGAAGGGGGCGCAGATGCGGCCCCCGACGGAAGCGACGAGAGGAGCGCGGCCTAGCATGGGAGCAGCGAAACGGATGGGGCGCATCCTCTCCCTGGCAGGCGATGTCCTGCTGCTGGTGCTTCTGGCCGCAGCGGTCCAGGCGGCCCTGCCCGCCCCCGCCTACGCCTATGTGGACCCATCGGTGATGACCTACACCATCCAGGCGGTGGCCGGGGCGGCCGTAGCGCTCTCGGCGGTCATCGGCGTGGCCTTCCGCCGCAGCCGCAAGCTGATATTCCGCCTGTTCAAGATAGACGAGAACGCCGGCAAGGAGGTGGACCCCGTCGTGCGGGCGCTCCAGCCCGCCGATGCCGGGTATCCCCAGAAGCTGCAGCAGGCCGACGATGACGCCCGCGCCCTGAAGGAGCGCCTGGCCCATGGCCGCCAGGTACGGCGCCTGGGGTGGGGCCGGCGGCTGGTGCGCTCGCTCATCTGCTGCCTGTTCCTGGCGGTTTCCGCCTTCACCCTGCCCTCTTCGGAGATAGTGGCGGCCTCCCAGGCCAGCCTGAACTTCTCGCTGGGCGATGCCCTGCCCCTTATCATCGGCGCCTCGGCAGCCGTATGGATCGTCGCATCGCTGCTCGTATCGCTCCTGCGCGGACGCGCCTTCGATATCGCCTGCGCCCTGATCGTGGCCGCCGGCATCGGCTGCTATGTGGAGGCGCTGTTCCTGAACGGTCCGCTGCCCGCCGCCGACGGCACGCCGCTGCATCTGTCGTACTACAAGACCATCACGGTGATAAGCGGCGCGGTATGGCTGGCCATCTTCGTCGGCGCCCTTATCCTGGCCCTGAGGAAGACGGCTGTGGCCCGGGGCCTCGGGCTGGTCCTCTGCGTGGGGCTGCTGGCCGTGCAGGGGGCATCCCTCGCCTCGCTCGCGGCGGATGCCAACAACCCGGCGCCGAAGAGCGAGACCACCTTCAACGGCCTCATGACCACCGAGGGTCTCTACGACCTGGGCGCACGGGACAACGTGGTGGTGTTCGTGCTGGATACCTACGATACGGCCTTCCTGAAGGAGACGGTGCAGAAGCACCCGGACCTGCTGGACGGCTTCACGGGTTTCACCTGGTTCCAGAATGCCACCGCGGCCATGATACCCACCCGCTACGGCATCCCCTATCTGCTGACGGGCACCGAGCTGCAGCCCGGCCAGACCCACGACGACTACGTGCAGACCCGCTATGCGAAGAGCTCCCTTATACCGGCGGTGAAGGAGCAGGGCTACGACGTGGGCATCTACACCGATTCCCTGCTGACGAACCGCCTGACGCCCTATGGCGACAACCTCTACGACACGGACCATCTGGAGATAAACCCGCCGGGCCTGCTGAAGATGCTGGCGAAGGTGTCGCTGTACCGCGATATGCCGTGGATCCTGAAGAAGCCGTTCTGGTTCTACACCGACCAGATAAACCAGAATTCCCTGCATGAGACCATGGAACCCTACATCATCGACGATCCGGCCCTGTACCAGGGGCTCAGGGAAAACGGCCTGTCCATCGGCAACGAGGGGAAGGCGTTCCGCTTCATCCACACGCTCGGCGCGCACCAGCCGCTGTGCATGGACGAGAACGGCAACCGCGGCACCGAGGAGACCCTCACCTGGGACCAGCAATACCAGGGTTCGATCAACTTCGTCTCGGATTACCTGGACGAGATGAAGCGCCTGGGCGTCTACGACGATGCCACTATCGTGGTCACCGCCGACCACGGCGACTTCTACTGGACCTGGGGCCCGCTGGAGAAGCCGACGAGCGCCATACTGCTGGTGAAGCCGCCCGAGACGCCCGAGGAGGCAGCCCAGCCCCTGAAGGTGTCGCAGGCGCCCACCGGATCGCTCGACTTCGCCGCCACCATCATCGATGCCGTCGGCGCCGACCGTTCCGGCTATGGGCCCACCGTATGGGAGATTCCCGAAGGGGCCGACCGCGACCGCTACTACTGGGATACCGTGCACAACGACAATATCGACCATGAATGGATCCGCTACCGCATAAACGGCGGCGATGTGCTCGACTGGGGCAATTGGGAGCCCACCGGCGAAGTCACCCCCGTGGAAGCCCACGACTGATCGGCCGCAAAGCATCGGGGCCCGGCGATGCCGTCCGGAAACGGCTCGGTCCGGAAACCGTCCCCCTTCCCCATAGAAGAGGGGTTTGCGCCCGCGATCGCGCAAACCCCTCGAAGATATCCTCCCCTGCTATCCCGCAAGGCGCAACGGAGGCTATTCGGAGACGACCGCGGTCTCCTTCACGCCCTTGCCATCGGCCTCGCCGGCAACCTCCAGCACCTCCGTCTTGCTGCGGCCGAACAGCTCGCGCACATCGGTAGCGGCCACGATGGCGCCCACGATGATCACCAGGGCGCACACGATGCCCGTGGGCGTGGGGATGGTGCCCAGCAGCAGGAAGCCGATGGGGATGGCCCAGCCGGAATAGGAGATGTTCAGGGCCATGGCCTTCGCGGCGCCGATGGTGTCGATGGCCTTGTAGTAGCACAGATACGACACGGTGCCCAGAAGCGCCGCCAGGGCGATGATGGGCATGGCCGGCGACAGGAAGGCATCGATGGTGCAGCCCCAGCCGCCCAGCAGCGGCATGAGGATGATGGCATAGACCAGAGCCGAGGTGGTCTGGCGGATCTGCAGGCAGCATTCGTCATCGGCATCGCCGAAGCGCAGGGCATAGGCGATGATGACCGCCTCGGTGCCCCAGCCCACCACGCACACCAGGGCCCCCGCCACGCCCAGGGCCCAGTTGCCCGGCACCGTCTCGTCGGGGTTGAAGCCCAGAACGGCCACGGCCACCAGGCACACGACGAGGCCCACCCAGTTGTAGGCCCGCATCTCCTCTTTCAGGAAGAAATGCGCCAGAAGGGCGCCGTAGGCCGGGAAGAAGGCCGTGATGGCCGTGGCATAGGCGGCGCCGATGTTGTTGATGGCAACCACATAGCCGGTCATGCCCAAAGGCGCCCCGATGACCGCGGCGACCACCACCAGCTTGCCGGCCTTGGTGCGGAAGAGCTGCCAGGTCTTGCGCAGCTTGCGCCGGAAGCCGTTGTAGATCCACATGAGCACCGCCGAGGTGCCGTCATGCAAAAACGTGCTGGTGAACGAGGCCAGCGCTATGGCCTGCTCCGTTGCGAAGAACGTGGTGGACATGAGCGCTATGCTCAGGATCACCGTATCGAAGGCCCACGTGATGGCCGCTCCCAATCCCCATTTCATCTAGATCGCTTCCTTCCTCATAGCCAATGCCTTCTCGTCGAACATCTTGGTGTAGCGGTAGTAGTAGTTCAGCAGCTCCCCCACCGACTCGTTCGTGTACTCCTTGAAGATCGCCCATATGAGCCAATGGAAGCTGACCACGGCCGCTGCCGCCACGCAGTGGTACAGCTCGTCGTCGGACAGGGGGCGCTGGAAGTACAGCTCGAATATGCGCAGGGAGTCCTCGTAGGTGTAATCGGGGCAGCAGGCGATGAACACGCCGAGGTCGCTAGCGTAGTCGCTCATGCCCGAGAACTCCCAATCGATGAGGTCGATATGGTCGGGCCCCACCAGGAAGTTCTCATCGTAGAAATCGTTGTGGCACAGGCAGCGGGCCGCGGCATCCCCGGCGATGTCGCCGTTCAGCAGCTCGGCCGTCTGCAGCAGCTCGGGCAGGTCGTCGAAATAGCGGCGATGGGCATCGTCCAGCAGGTCGATCTGCTTCAGGGTGTCCTGGTGTATGTCGAAGCCGAAACCCGAATCGACCCCGCAACCGTGCAGCTTGCGGGCGATGGCCATGGCCTGGGCCACGTGGTCCCAGTCGTGGTAGTCGAAGGGCACGGTGCCGGGTATGAAATGCGATATCTTCCACCCGGCCTCGGGGTCGCCCGCTATGAAGGTGGTATCGATGCCCAAATCGGCGGCGATGGTCTGCGAGGCGTATTCCGACCGGCGGTCGATGATGTCGGCGCTGGCGGCTCCGGGGTGGCGGTACACATAGGGCTCGCCGTCCACCCGGAAGATGTAGGATTGGTTGGTGTAGCCGTTCTTCAAAGGCTCCACTTCGCAGATATCCTGGGGCCCGCAGCCCAACACCCGACAGATGGTGGGCACCGCCTGGGGGTCGAGCGCCTGCAGCTCGGCCAGATACGCCCCATCGGCCGCTGCGCTCCCGTTCGAATCTATCACAGCTCCCCTTTGTTCATTTCCCTATATGCAATATACGATTTTGAACATTTCGGGGGAGAAATGCAAGCCCGATCACACATCCTGGTAGTAATCCACCGCCATCTCGCCTTCGCTCTCCGCGGCTCCGATGCCCCTGCGCCTGCTATCATCCTCGGCTTCGAGCTGTTCGGCCTTGCCCACGGCAAGCAGGAATGCGAAGATGATGGCGAAGATGCCCCCGACGATCTTCCCGCCCATGACGGCGGCGATGAGCGACGGTTGGAAGTTCGCCGTGAACGACAGGTGGTCGCCGAACAGGAAGGCGCAGCAGACCGAGAAGGCGATGACTATCACCTTGTCGCGGGCTTTTATATCCTTCACCAAGGCCAGAGCCGCCAGCACATTGGCCGAAGCGGCAAGCAGGCCGGTGGTGGCATCGGAGGACAGATGGAAGAGGCTGCCGACCTTCTGGAGGGGCTTGGCCAGATACCGCTTGATAAGATACACCATGGGGAAGGCGCCGCAGAGCATGATGCCGATGGCGCCGGAGGTCTCCAGGGCGCGGAAGATATCCTCTTCGTCGGCGATTATGGGGTCGAAGCCGAAGGCATCGCCCAGCAGCTGCGAGGGAAGCCCGGTGAAGTACTCTATCACCACCAGCACGAACACGATCTTCAGGACGCTCTCCAGGATGCGCCCGAACACCGTGAAGCCCTTTATCATGGCATCGGGGACGAACTTCAGGCCGAGAGCCAGGGCAACGCATACCACCACCAAGGGCACGAGATTCAGGGCGATGGTGCCGAACGACAATGCCAGCTGATAGGTCGCCTCGGCATTGGTGGATACGGTATCGCGTATCACCGGGTCGGCGAAGGCGATTATCACACTGGAGACGAGAACCCCTATGGGGATGGCCAGAAGCCCGCTCATAACCCCCAACGCCAGGTACTTGCGGTCGCTCTTCTGCAGCATCTTCAAAGCCACCGGGATGGTGAATACGATGGTGGCTCCTGCCATATAGCCGGTCATCATGGCCATGATCCAGCTCTCCCGGGTTTGGGCGAGCGCCTCGGCCAGGGGATAGCCGCCCATATCGACGGCGATGAACGTGGTGGCGGCCATTGCGGGGTCGGCGCCGATCAACGCGAAGGCCGGGCCGAACACATCGCTGACGAAAGCCGTCAGATAGGGTGCCGACGCCATGATACCCGCAACCGGCAGGAAGATGGGCCCTATGGAGTCGATGCCGGCAACGAACTCCTGGCCCAATTCGCTCTCGGGCTTGATAACCGAGGCGATGCAGCCCACCAGGGCGCAAGCCATGATGATATATACGACGATCTGCCCGAACAATTCCATTGCCGTTCCCTTCCCCTAGCGCAACCCATCCCCAGGCGCCGATGCCCCTGCCGAGAGCGCCTCCGACCCGAATACCTGCGCGTTGTCGTGCCAGAGCTGCAGCCAAGAACCCACCGGGTCGCCGCAGGCCTCCTTATAGAGGGCCCACACGAACCAGTAGAAGCTGGCAAGGCCCACGCTGGCCAGGCAATGGCGCTCTTCCTCCGCCGTCGGGGGCCGCTGGAAGTACAGCTCGAGCACCCGTCGCGCCTCCGGCAGCCCATAAGAGCTGCAGCAGATGAATACGCCCAGGTCGTTTGCGTAGTTCCCCATACCGGAATATTCCCAATCGATGAGGTGTATGCAGCCATCCCCCACCAGGAAGTTGGGCTGGTAGAAATCGTTGTGGCACAGGCATTTCGCCGAGCCGCCCTGCTTGACGACGGCATCGAGGGCCGCAGCCCTGCCGGCCAGCTCGGCGAAGTCCGGAAACCCCCGGGCGGCATCGGCATCCAGAAGGCCCAGGATCTTCAGGGTCTCATCGTAGATGTCGAATTCCCAGGGGGAGGCCACCGGATAGCCATGCAGCCGCCGGGCCATGGCCAGGGCGGCTGCCACCTCGTCCCAGTTGCCGTAATCGAGGGCGCGGCAACCCGCGACGTAGCGGGAAATCTTCCAACCCTCCCGGGGATCCTCGAAGACGAACGTGCCATCGAGACCCAGCTTCCGGGCAACCTCCTGCGAGAACGCCTCGCTCTGGCGGTTGATGATGGCATCGGTGCCCTCGCCGGGATGGCGGTACACGTAGGCATCGCCTGCAGCCGTGAACAGGTAGGACGAGTTGGTCAGGCCATCGCCCAGGGGCTCCAAGGCGGAGATATCCCCGGGGGCGCAGCCCAGCGCATGGGCGATATTCGCGCAGATTCCCGGGCGGATGTCTTCGAGTGCGTTCATTTTCATTCCTCCTGCTGTCAATTTTGAACATAGAGAAATGAAAAATCAAGGGCGGCGCCATTTCGGGCGCCCATTGCGTCGTTTTTCGCCCGCCAAGCGTCGATGCTCCAACGTTTTCCCAGCTCAGAAAAACCGAAACCGCTATTTGGAGCAGAAATCGGCGCAATCGGGGCTTGAAGTGGCGGTTCGCCGAAGCGGCAGCGGGCCCGGATCAGAACGGGTCGGTGTAGAGGCGCAGGCCGTTGGGCTGGCGCACGAAGCCGGCCTGCTCGAAGAGGGTGCTGAAGGGCGCGGCCAGGATGGGACTGCCGTTCAAGGTCTCCGCGGTGCGCTTGGCCCGCAGGGCTGCCCCGCCGGTGGCCTTGACCCGCTGGCGCACAGCCTCGGCCAGGCGGCGGACGGCCGGGCCCAGCAGGCCATCATCGGCCGTGAAGGCGGTCAGGGCCTTCAGGTTGGGGGCGGCGTACAGGACGGGGCGGCCGTCGGTCAGCACCACCAGGGCACCGGAGCGGCGCGAGGGAGCTGCCTTGCGGCTGAGCGCCTTTCCCTGCGGTCCGCCCAGATCGGCGGGGGCGGGCCAGGGCAGCACGGCGCCGTAGAGGTTGGCGGGGTCGTCGGCCGCAAGGACCGTCCAGCGGACATCCGGCAGCGCTATCGAGCTCCGAAGCCTCCCCCGAATCGGCTGCGGCATCGCCGCGCAGGGCCTCCACCGTCTCGCGGGACGCGAACTGCACGGGACCCAGGCCCTCCACGAACATGCCGCGCAGCAGGTCGCCGGCGTCCTCCATGGCCCGCAGCACGGGATAGACCGATTGCATACCGCCCGGAAGGCCGTCTTGCAGGGCCAAGGGGCGCGTGACCACCCCATAGCGGTCGAGGAGCGATTCCACAGCGGCCAGGGCCTGCAGCGTAGGGGAGGCCTGGTTGGGAACCAGGACCGTCCAATGGCCCGCCAAAGCCGCTTGCAGGGATGCCCGCCCCTGTACCCGGGCTGCGGCCTGCCGGCGGGCCTCGCGTTTCGCTTGGGAATACAGCGAAGGCGAGCGGCGGCTGCGGGCCCGGTGCACCGGGGCGGCAGCCGGCGGGGCGGCAGCCCCCGAAGCCAGGGGGTCGAAGCCGTCCCAAGCCCGGATGAATGCCGGATCATCGCTGGTGACCAGGCCCTCGCCCACCAGCCTTTCCAGCATGCGGGCCGCAGCGGGGGCGTCCGCCCCATCGCCGAGGGCGGCGCAGAGGGCCTCGAAACCCAAGGGGCCCCGGGCAGCCAGGATCTCCCTCATCCGCCGTTGCGGGTTCTCCCCTTCGACCTCCCCTTCTTCGGATGCAAAGGGTTCCAGGGGCTGCAACGGAACCCACGGGGCCGCGGCCAGGTTTACCGGCGAAGGGGCCAGGGGCGAATCGGCCGGAAAGAAGGCGACCTGCCGGCGGCAGGCGCCCCCGGTTCCCCGCCGCCCGGAAGTGCCTTCCGGCCCGGACCCCGGGGCCGCGGCCCGGCCGACCCACAGCACATCGCCGGAGCGCACCAGCTCATCGAGCAGATCGCGCCGGTAGCCCGGCACCCGGGCCGGGAACACCACCGCCTCCCACAGGGATGCCTCCAGGAACACCCCTTCGTACAAGACGATGGTCTCGGCCAAGGCATCCAGAGGCGAACCCTCCCCCGCGTCGTCCACGCCCTGGCGGTCCAGCAGGAAGCGCATATAGGCGCCGGCATCGACCGGCTTTGCGGCCTTAAGGGCCCGGCTGCGCGAACGCGAGCGCAGCTTCTGCAGCACCGCCGCAGAGCACCACAGCTCGCAGCCCTCCCGGCGGGAGCGCACCAGGCGCCCCTCCCCCTCCAGGCGCTCCAAAGCCTCCCGCACCAGGCCCTCCCCCAGGCCGAGGCGCCCAGCGAGGGCTTCCGCCGGGAAGGGCCCATGGCTGCGGGCGAAACGGGCTGCCAGGCCGTCGAGCAGGGTTCCGGCGCCGTCCTGCCCCGCCGGGGCGGCGGACGCCCAGGGCGGCACGGCTATGCCCAAGACGGCCTGCAGGGCCGGTCCGTCGTCGGCGACGGCCCAGAGGCGACGGTCCTGCCGTTCGAAGGGGAAGGCGCGGTGCTGCGCCTCTAGAACCTGCAGCCAGGCCGGAGCAGCCGCGGGGTCGGCAGAGCGCTCGGAGGCCTCGGCCTCCGTCAGGGGCCCCAGCTCGCGCATGATATCCCACAGCTCCTCGGCATCGCGGGCGCGCCATCCGTCGGCCCGATGCTGCAGCTGGGCCTCGGTGGCGGCAAGGACGGCGGGGTCTATCAGGTCGAACAGGTCGGCGGTGCCCAGAAGCTCGCCCAGAAGGGAGGGGTCGACGGCCAGAAGCGATGCCCGGCGCTCGGCATGGGGAAGGTCCCCCTCATAGAGGTGCTCGCCCACATAGCCGAAGATCAGCGGCGCGGCGAAGGGGGACGGCGCTGCGGTGCGCACCTCCGCCAGCTGCACCGCCCCGCCCTCGATGGCCGCCATGAGCCCCGCAAGGCCATCCATGTCGAACACGTCCTGCAGGCACTCCCGGGCCGCTTCGGCCAGGATGGGGAAATCCTTCTGGCGCCGGGCGGCCTCGAGCAGCTTGCCGCCCTTCAGCCGCTGCTGCCACAGGGGCGCCCGGCGGCCCGGCTGCGGCGGCGTCATGAGCAGCGCGCGGGCGGCGCATTCGCGGAACCTGGCTGCGAAGAGGGCGGTATGGCCCAGGCCCGCCTGCACCGAAGCGCGTATCTCCTCTTCCCCGAAACGGAAAAGGGATGCCCCCGGCAGCGCCTCGACGGTCATGGGAAGCGATACGACCAATCCGTCATCGCCGGCCATGACCGGCACCTCGATGCCGGCTTCCCGCTTCAGGCGCGCCGACACGGCAAGCGCCCACGGTTCGTGGATGCGGCGGCCGTAGGGGGAATGCAGGATGATGCGCCAGTCGCCCAGCTCGTCTTCGCATTGCTCCACCACGAGGGTCCTATCGGTGGGCAGCACGCCGGTCGCCTGGCGCTGCAGGGCGGCCAAAGATGCGATATTGGCCTGGGCATTGCCGTTCAACCCGGCGGCATCCAACCGCTTGCGGAAAGCAGGGTCCAAGGCTGTCAGCGCCCGGTGGACGGCGGCCTCAGGGCCGCCCGGCCCTTCATCGCCGGGGGCGTCTGCCAGGGCATCCCCCAGGGCGCGGACGAATTCCCCGCGGGCACGGCCCAGGGCCGGCGGGCGGCCGATGGCCTCGCCATGCCAGAAGGGCAGGCGGGCGGATCGGCCCGGCGCCGGCTGCACGATGACGCGGTCGGTGCTTATCTCGGCTATGCGCCAGGTGCTGGTACCCAGGGCAATGACATCGCCCACGCGGGACTCCATGACCATCTCCTCGTCGAGCTCGCCCACGCGGCGCCGGCCGCTGCCGTCGCCTTCGGGCAGCACCACCGGGAACATGCCGCGGTCGGGGATGGTGCCTCCCGCCGTCACCGCCAGGCGTTGGGCTCCCGGGCGCCCCCTCAGCAGGCCCGTGGCGCGGTCCCAGATGATGCGGGGGCGGAACTCGGCCGTATCGCCGTCATCCATGCGCCCCGCCAGCATGGCGAGCACCGCATCGAAGGCGGACCGCGGCAACCCGGAGAAATTCGCCGAGCGCGTAACGGCGGCGTACCACCGGTCGGCTTCCCAATCCTCCAGGGCCACGGCGGCCACGGTCTGCTGGGCCAGCACATCCAAAGGGTTCTCCACCAGGCGCAGCGGTTCGATGGCGCCCTGGGCCATCCCCTCGCACACCACCGCCGCATCGATGACCTCGGGCCGCGTGCGCGGGTACACCACCCCGGACGAGGCCTCCCCCACGCGATGGTTGGCGCGGCCGATGCGCTGCAGGCCGCTGGAAACCGAAGGCGGCGGCGCCACCTGCAGCACCAGATCGACATCGCCCATGTCGATGCCCAATTCCAGGCTCGATGTGGCTACCACGCAGCGCAGCTCGCCGCGCTTCAGGGCCGCCTCCACCTCGCGGCGCTTCTCCTTCGACACCGAGCCGTGGTGGGCCCGGGCCACAGCCTCGGCCGGCGGCTGCACCAACTGGCTGGAGGAACCCATGTCGGAGCGGTAGGCCGCAGGGTCGGCGGCCGGGGGCGGCAGCATCCCCCGACGCTGGGCGTAGAGCTCGTTCAGCCGGGCTGTCAGCTTCTCGCAGAGGCCGCGGGAGTTTACGAATACGATGGTGGAGCGATGGGCCAGCACCTGGTCGAGGATGGCCGCCTCGATATGGGGCCAGATGGATGACGACCCGAAGCGGCTGTCGGGGCCGGGGTCGCCGCGGGAGCCCTGCCCCATGGCGGCCCGCAGGGCCCGGTCCGATTTCCAGGCGGTCTCGGAGGGGGCCCGCCGGGGCGCCGGGACGACGCCCGACACTTCCCGGCCGCGATAGGCGGGGATGGCCGTCATGTCCGCCACGGGCACCTCCACCCGCACGCTGAGGTCCGGGCGCCCCGGGGCCTCGACCACCTGCACGGGACGGCAGCCTCCCAGGAACCGGGCTGCTGCGGAGAGGGGTTGGACTGTGGCGGAAAGCCCGATGCGCTGGGCGGGGACGGCCAGCAGGCAGTCGAGCCGCTCCAGGCTGAGGGACAGATGGGCGCCGCGCTTGCTGCCGACCAGGGCATGCACCTCGTCGACGATGACCGTCTGCACCGATGCCATGACCTCCCGGGCCCGGGAGGTCAGCATGAGGTAGAGCGACTCCGGCGTGGTTATGAGGATGTCCGGCGGCTTGCGCTGGATGCGCCGGCGCTCCTCGGGCGGCGTATCGCCCGTGCGCAGGGCCATGGAAATGGGCGGCACCGAAGCCGCGCCCGCCGATGCGGCTGCGGCGGCCGCTATGGCCTCGAGGGGCCGCTGCAGGTTGCGCTCGATATCGGCCCCCAGGGCCTTCAGGGGCGACACGTACAGGACGCGCACCCCCTTGGGCCAGGGTTCTCCTTTCGCCGCGGCCCGGGCCTTCTGCACCATCAGCCCGTCGATGGCCGACAGGAAGGCGGCGAAGGTCTTGCCCGAGCCCGTAGGGGCCACTGCCAGCACGTCGCAGCCGCGCCCGATGGCCTCCCAGGCCCGGGCCTGCACGGCGGTAGGGGCGCCGAATTCGCCCTCGAACCATGCGCGCACCGCCGCCGAGAAGCGGGCGGGCACCGCTGCTGTTTCCCCTTCGTTCTCCATAGGAACCGATTATAAGGCCGCCGGCCGCGGTTGAGCCCGGCGCCCCGTCATCCTACAATCATCCTTGGAGGAAACGAACGAGGAAGGGGCGGCCATGCTCAAAGCCCGCGAGGTAAAACCGGACATCTACTGGGTGGGGGCCATCGAGTGGAACGAGCGCTACATCCACGGCTTCACCATGCCCGGGGGATCGACCAACAACGCCTACCTGATAGTGGACGAGCAGGTGGCGCTCATCGACACCTGCACGCCCGGCTTCGAGGACGAGCTGCTGGGGCGCATAGCGGACGTGATCGATCCCGCCCGCATCGATTACATCGTCTCGAACCACGGCGAGAAGGACCATGCGGGCTCCATCGAGGCGGTGCTCGCGGCAGCACCCCGGGCCAAGGTGGTCACCAGCAGCCCCCAGGGCCTGAAGGTGCTCCGGCGCTACTGCGGCACCGACCGGGAATTCCTGGCCATGGCCGACGGAGACGAGCTCTCCCTGGGGAAGCGCACCCTGAGATTCATCCACACCCCCATGGTGCACTGGCCCGATAACATGGTGGCCTACTGCCCCCAGGACCGAGTGCTGTTCTCCAACGACGCCTTCGGGCAGTTCCTGGCCACCTCCCAGCGCTTCGATGACGAGGCGGGCCCGGATCTGGCCCTGGCCTGCGCCAAGAAGTACTTCGCCAACATCGTCATGCCTTTCGCCCGGCAGACGGCCAAGGCC
The DNA here is from genome assembly GCA_947564425.1 of uncultured Eggerthellaceae bacterium. Taxonomy (GTDB): domain Bacteria; phylum Actinomycetota; class Coriobacteriia; order Coriobacteriales; family Eggerthellaceae; genus UBA9715. The sequence continues at coordinate 7,545 of CANOBU010000022.1, read as the reverse complement.
GTGGCGGCCGTGCGCGGCCTGGAGATCGACCTGATAGCCCCGGCCCACGGCGTCATCTGGCGCTCTGCAATCGAGGAGATCCTCGATTGCTACGAGGCCTGGTGCGCTTTGGAGCCCGCCGATGCCGCGGTGGTGGCCTATGCTTCGATGTACGGCTCCACCGGGCGCATGGCCCGGACCATAGCCGAGGCCTTCATGGCGGCCGGGGTGAAGGTACGCCTCTACGACCTGCAGGTCAGCGATATCTCGGACATCATGACCGAGGTCATGGACGCCCGCTGGGTGGCCCTGGGCTCCCCCACCCACAACAAGACGGTGCTGCCGGCTATGGGGCAGTTCCTCACCTATCTGAAGGGTCTGGCCCCCCAGGGGCGCTGCGGCATCGCCTTCGGCTCCTACGGTTGGGCGCCGAGCGGCCCGGCGGAGATAGCCGAGGTGCTGCAAGGAGCTGGGTTCCAGGTACCCCTCGACCCCCTGACCGCCGCCTGGGATGCGGATGATGCCGATGACCGGCGCCTGTGCCAGGCCATCAGCGACCTGCTGGGGCGCCCCGCGCAGCAGGGGCGCTAGGCTGGAAGCAGCCGCGGGGCCGTGGGCGCCCAGGGCTGCCGGAGCGCCCGGCCCTATTGCCGCTTGCGGTTGCGGACGTACACGATGGCGCCGATTACGGCAGCCAAAAGCGCCAGGCCTATCACGCTTCCCAGTATGACCATACCCAGGGGGAATGCATCGGGAGCGGCCTCTTCGGCCACCTTGCTCTGGCCCACGCGCGTGGCAACATGGTTCTCGGCATCGGCATCGGTTTCGTCCTCGCCCTCTTCGCCGGCGTCGCCCTCGCCTTCCCCGTCGCCGTCAGTGTAGAGCGGCTCGCTGGCGGGGTCGAAACCGCCGTCGCCGCCGTTGTCCGCCGGATCCTGCGATCCCTTCGACTTGCCCGGCTTCTTCGAGCCGGAGGATTTGTCCTTGCCGGATGTGTTATCGTCGACCGCCTGCTGGATGCCGTCGGGCCCCACCGTCAGCTGGGCCCGCGCAGCATCCTCGCGGATGGTCGAGGCATAGCGCCCATCGAGCGTCTGGATCGCAGCGACGGTGGCTGTGGCTTTCACGGTGCCGCTTGCGCTGCGCATCTGCAGGGTACCCAGGTCGACGCTGCCCGTGATGCCGGGGAACAGCTCTTGGGAACCGGCAGACAGCACAATCGTGAGCTGCACGGTATCGCGCCCGGAAACCGTCGTGCGGGTCTCATCGACCTTGAGGTTCTGGGGGCCGGATGCGGTGGCGAAGGTGATGTCCCTCAGCGCCTCCGGGGCAGCGGCGCCATCGCAGCGCAAGGCGATATCGAGCTGCAGGGAGTGCGCATCGTTGGGGACATCGGGCACCGTGATGGACTGCCCGATGTCGCCGCAGCGGATTCCCAAGGATACCGACCCATCGGCGGCGAAGGCTGTGCCGGCCATGAGCCCGCAGGCCATAAGCACGGCGGCCGCCGCTCCCAGAAGCCGTTTGCGTAGGGTCATCGCTCGCATCCGCTCTCTTCGGACCGGGCCGTTAAGCCCGGTCGTCGGTCAATTGGATAGAACCCAGGGACTGCCACTGCACCTCTGCGGGCAGCGTCTCGGCCACCAGGCGCTCCCCTTCGAGGGTCTGCGCATCGTCCACGCGGTACAGCTCGGCCTTCACATGCTGGAAGCTTCCCGCGATGCTGTCCAGGGCCTCGCCGGGCTCGATGTAGTACACCCAGCGGCCATCGGCGGTCTTGCCGAGGTTGCCCTCTTCGGGGATATCGGCGAAGAGGATCTGGGTGCCGCCGATCAGCTTGCCGCTATCGGCATCGAACAGCTTGATGGCGTTGTAGGCCACATTGCCGGTGAAGCGCCCGATGAAGACGAGCGAATCCTGCGGGATGACGCCCTCGTTGCCGGAGCCGCCGGCGCTCAGGTCGTAATCGGCGGCCAGGTAGCCCACGCTGGGGGAATCGTCCAGGAAGTCGATGTTGTCGGTGGTGGGGGCCAGCACATCGATCTCGTCCAGAGCCGCGATGTTCTGGCCGGCCGGGGCCGTGATGCGCAGCCAGCCCGCATCGTAGGCATGCAGCTGCCGGTCGTCGGGCTTCGCGGGATTGCCGAAGAACTGCGTCGTGGTGCGCGCGGATTCATCGGAAGTCGCCTCGCCCGGCGTGACCGCGGTGAACGTGCGGCCGTCCAGGCTGGTCTCGATGGTGTAGCCCGTCAGCGCCTTGGAGTCGTCGCCGGTCAGCTGCAGCGCCCAAATGGCATAGGTACCGCCGAAATCGATGGTTATGCGGGCGCGGCTGTCATCGCCCTCGAGCTTCTCGCCGGCGAACGAGGTGGAGGGGTTGTTGTCCTTCAGGTTGTCCAGCTCGGGCGAGGAGGGCTGCTCCTGGCCCTCGCCGCCATGGTAATCCTCGTCTTCCTCGGGCAGCTGGCCGTTCGGGTACAGGTTGGACGTCAGCGTCCAGGCGGACTTGTCGATGGCCCCGTTGTGGGAGACCTTCACCGGTTCGAAGGTGAGGGGCTCCGTGTAGTTCAGCAGGCTGTCGATGCCGCGCACGCTGTAGGTGAACACGCGGTTGTTCACCGTGGCGATGTTGTCGGTATAGGTGGCCGTGCCGTCGCCGGCCGCCTTGACGAAGCCGACGGGCACGCCGTCGCGGCTTATCTCGTAGCCCAGGAACTTGGACTGGTTGCCGCCGGACAAGTCGTTCTTCAGGTTGAATACCACCGAGCTGGAATTGGGCACCACGGTCATGCCCTGCTTGCCGTTGGAATCGTCGGCCAGCACATGGGCGCCGCGCGCGTCGCCGCCGCCGGTGATGCGGTACTCGCGCACCGTGTCGCTGATGTACTGGATGGCACGCTCTTCCACGGGCCACTGGGCCGCATAGCTGCGGGTACCCTCGTCGGGGGTGAGGCCCCAGGCCTCGAAGAACGGCAGCAGGTTCTTCTTGGTGGCCGCGCTGGCAAGGCGCATCAGCGCATTGTCGCGGTCGGCACCGGAAAGCGTGAACGCCACGCCGCCGGCCTCGGCCATGGGGGCCGTGGACGGGTTGCGGGCGATGGAGTCCATGCGCGCGAATACGAGGTTCTCCATCTGCTCGGTGTAGCTGTCGTACTGCTTGTAGTTGTAGCCGTCATCGTAGGCCAGGTGCAGCTGCCAGTACAGGGCGATGCCGGTGCTGCCGCCGGGCATGCCCTTCAGGCCGCTGGTCACACGGTTGTACACGTTGTCGTAATTCCAGCGCAGGCCCTCGTCGCTCTCGGTCACCATACCGCCCAGCTGCGAATAGTAGTTGTTGGTCACCTCGGCATAGGTGTACTGCCGCTGGTTGATCTCGTGGCCGATCTCGTGGCGCATACCCCAACCGTAGTACTGGCCGCTCTGCCACTTGCCGTTGCTGTCGAAGAAGGCCCCGGGCAGCGCGGTGGGGTTGGCGCTCTCGTTGTACTGGATGCCGATGTGGTTGCCGGCCGCGTACATGAACACCCCGCCGGACATATTGGTGTAGCGGATGTTCTGGCGGCCTGCGGGGATGCCGTTCTGCTCACCGTATTTGGCCTTCTCGGCATCGGTGAGCGCCTTGTCGGTGAGGCCCTTGTGCTGGTAGAACAGATTCATCATCTCGTCGGCCTTGGCCAGGGTCGACTCCAGCTTGGCGCCGTCGCCCGAGGTGCCCACGCCGTCCAGGGCGCGGGAGGCGGGCACCGAGAACATGATGCGGTCGATGACGATATCGGTGGTGTTCAGCGGGCACTCGCGGGGGTTATAGCTGCCGGAATGCTTGTCGTTGTGATCGGCCTCGAGGCCCTGGACGTAGCTGCGCAGCTTGCCCAGGTACTCATCGCACAGCGCCACGCGCTGGCTCTTGTCGGTCACGCCGTGCAGGTCGAGCACCGGGATGGAGGTGCCGCCGAACGTGCGCACGGTGTAGTGCTGGTTGCGGTTGTTGCTGAGGAACTGCACGTACAGGGCACCGCCCTGCTCGCCTACGGCGGCCGGCATGTCGGACATGTCCACCTTGCCGATATCGTTGCGGCCGTTGGTGAGCGTGCTCTTGAGCATCTTGAAATGCTTGCCGGAATCGCCATGGTACTGGGCCACCCAAAGGCGCAGGGCCGTGTTGGATCCCACGTTCACGCTGTCGCCGCCCACGAAGACCGAGAGGTCCTCGCCGTTATGCACCGTCACACCCAGCGGCTGCATGGAGTTCAGGCCGCCCACGAAAGCATTGGTGGTGGTGTCGATGTTCGGGTCGATGGCGACGGCCGGCGTAAGGCTATCCTGCTGGTCGAAGATATCCTTGGCCAGCTGCCATTGGCTGATGAGCAGGCTGTAGCGCGGATGCCGTTCCTGGCTCGCCTCGTCCTTGCGCTCGATGTCGTCCTTCAGGGCCTGCAGGGCCTCGGCGGTCACATCGTCGGCGAGCTCCGTGTACATGGCATCGGGCTTCCACAGGGCATCCAGGCGGCCCTGCAGCCCATCGGCCTCGTAGAAGGCCAGCTCGGAGATGGTGGGCACCGCCGCATAGGCGCGCTGGAAGCCCACCGTGATGCTCTTCACCGTGGATTCGGGGAAGGTGACCAGGAAGGTGGAGGGCACGATCTTCCCATCCACCGCCAAGGCACCCGCCTGGGCCTCTTCGCCGCCGGTGTAATAGGTCTTCTTGGTGCCGGCGCCGTCGTCCACGATGATGCGGAACTGATGGTGCGAGGCATAGCCCGTGCCCAGATAGGTGGTGACGGCCACGCTGTCCATCTGGTAGGCCTGGTCGAAGTTCACCTGCACGCCGGCATAGTAGTTGCCGTTATAGGAGGAGTGGTAATAGGTGTCGTAGTCGCCGTCCACCACATACATCGGATCGAAGCCCGGGTTCACCTGGTCGTTATTGGGATAGCTCGGCACGACCGAGGTCACATGGGATTCCAGGGACTTGTCCTGGGCCTTGCGGTTGATCAGGTTGTACCACGGCACCTTCACGGAGGCGGCGCCGGTGGTGGTTGCCTCCCACATGCGGGAATTGGGGGACGTGCCCACATCGTTGAAGGCGCGGACGTAGCCCTCGAAGGTGACGTTCAGGTTCAGGGGGCTGATGCAATAGGAGGTCTTGTCCAGGCGCACCTCGGTATAGGTATCCGTGGATTTCTGGCGGTAGTACAGGATATAGCCCGTGGCATCCTCGGATGCCCCCCAGCTGACGTTGATCTCGCCGTAGCCGCCCCTGGCCATAACGCTCAGCGGAGCCGGAGGCGCGCTGGTGGCCTTGGGGGTGACGGAGATGGAATCGCTCCAGGGGCTGCGCCAATCGCCGTTGACGGAGCGCACCTTCACGTCGTAGACGGTCCCGTTCGACAGCTCGCTGCCGAGGAAGCGCTGCACATCGAGGGACGGCAGCACGCTTGAGAACACCGTGGAGCGGTCGCCCTGGGCGACCATGACCTCGTAGCCGGTGATGTTGAGCGCCGGGGACCAATCCAGGCGGAAGGACTTCTTGCCCGGAGTGGCGGCGAGGCCCTGGGGCACATCCAGCTCGGGGGGCGCGATGCGGTCCTCGGTATCGTTGAGGAACTCCACCTTGGCGATCTCGGCCAGCTTGTTGGAAGCAGTCTCGGTGATCACGATGGTGATGCGCTTCACCGCCACGCGGCGGCCGAAGTCGATGGTGACCAAGCCGTTGCTGTCCACGACGCCGGCAGCCAGGGCGGTGGGCTCGTCGGCGAAGGCCTTGTCCAGGCCGAAGAGGCCGGCGATGGCCGCCAGGGGGCCGCTGCCGGATTCCTGGGCAACCGGGGCTGCGCCATCGGCGGAGAAGTTGACCGTTATCTCGGAGTCATCGTCCAGGATGGCCCGCACGCGGCCGGCCTTCACCGCGCCCTCGGAGTCGGAGGGGGTGCGGATCTGCATAGCTTCCATCTCGACGTTCTTGGTGTTGAAGCTCATGGCCACCGGGGTCTGGGGCGAGATAGCGACGCCTTCGTCCGCGGGCGCGAAAGTCTGGGTCTTGCCATCGTCGGCGAACAGGTCGCCATCGCCCTGGACCTTGGTCACAGAGGAGTCGATCTCCTGGGCCATGCTCTCGGTGTTGATGGGATAGCGGGGGTTGGCGGCCTGGGCGGTAGCCTGGCCGTCGCCGAAGAAGTCGGCGAAGAACTGCACGTCGTTCAGCGAGATGGTATCGCCGCCGTACATATTCAGCATGGGAGAGGGGTTGGGGGTACCGATGGCATCCACCAGCAGGGCGGCATCCGCATCATCGATGGCGCCGTTGCCGTCCAGGTCGCCGTAGGGCATGATGCCCGAGGCACCGCGCTTGGCGCTGCCGGCTTCCTGACCCGCGCCCTGCTTGGCGCTATCGCCCAGGGTGACCTCGGTGCTCATGTGGGGCTTCAGCTCCACTTCCTGCGAGAACGGCAGGTAGCCCGTGCCGGTGACCGCAAGCTCGTAGGCACCGGCCGGCAGGTCGGTCAGCCGGGAGTAGTACTCGTTGAGGGCCTGGGGATTGTCGCCGGTGTTCGCGGCGTCCTGGATAACCGTATCGCCTTCTTCGGGCGAAGGCACCTCGGTGGTGGCCTGGCTTATATTGATAAGGGTGTCGCCGTAGACGGCACCGGTCGCCTTGTTGCGCAGCTGGTAGCTGATGGCCACCTTGCCGGCTGCAGAGCTATCGGCTATGGCCGGCCCGTAGGCGGAGAACTTCAGATTGAATGCGGCCGATTCGTCGATGGCCTCCTTGGCTGCTTGCGCGGCCGTCAAGTCGGCTTCCGCAACGCCCAATACCGACTTGCCGGAACCCAGTGCAACGGTTTGCGCGTTGCCATCGCCCTGATCGGCGAACCCGTAGGCCGGCAGGCCGAGCATCGAGAAAACCAAGCAGATCGAAGTGACCCAGGCTGTCACCTTCTTCATCATGATCGGTCCTTTCCCTCTTTTCCAACGTGCCCGCCGCAGCGGTATGCACGCCACCCCATAGTTGAGACGTAGTATAGAGAGTTTTCCCAGCCCTGTAAACGGTTCGGAGCGCCTGCGGCAACGGCTTCCCAACAATATATATATGATGCACGCACCCGTGAGCAGGCGGCTTTTCCGATGGCGGACAACACCGGCCGCCTTCCCGGCATTGCTCCGCTCGACCACGATTTACCAGGGAAATGACAGGGTAAAGGGAGGCTATTGCCCTTCGCAGGAAAGGGAATCAGGGGAAGGGTGAAGCGGCTAGGATTTCCTTACCTCCCAGAAACCGGATTTGTTGGAGCCATGACGCTCGAGGATCCCTTCGGCCTTCAGAGCGCCGATGATGCGCTGAACCTGCCTTTGCGAGATGCCGAGTTCCCTTCCAATGGCAGCCGCCGTTATCGCGCCGTCGGCGGCAATAAGCTCCAGTACCTGTTGACACCGCGAAGCAGATTCGGATCGCATCGTGCGATTAGCAGAACCGCATGCTTCCAGAAAACCAACGCGCTTAGCGAGCTCTTCTTTCAGACAGCTAACGAAAAGGCTCATAAAGAGCGAGGAATCCCTGTCAACCTGCCA